>CAZIOU010000001.1:0-6500 GCA_964540995.1 uncultured Gammaproteobacteria bacterium
GAATATATGATAAAAGTCAAAAAGTTACAAAAGAGTTTTGGGTCACTGACCGTACTTTTTGACGTGTCATTTTCCCTTGGACGCGGTCAAAAAGTTGCCCTCGTCGGACACAACGGCACAGGCAAAACTACCTTGATGCGCATAGTAGCTGGTCTAGAACAGTCAGATGCTGGTGTCATAGAAATAGCTAAGAGTGCCAATATTGGTTACTTAGCACAAGATACTAGTCTGACTTCGAACGTGACTATCATCGATTACCTAAGAGAAGTGACGGGTGTCGATGCTCTGGAGCGTGAGATACAGCAATTAGCCTCGGAATTAGACCGACCGGAGATTGCTGTACAGTATGAAGACGCTATGAAGCGCTTCGAGTATATCGATGGCTACACTTTGAGTCATCGAGCTGAGGCCATGCTGGTGGGATTTGGGCTTAATGATGTGAAGTTGGATCGGCCTATTTCGCAGCTGAGCAGTGGTCAGAAAAGCAAAGTAGCTTTGATCGGTATTTTGCTGAAAGGCGTGGATATTCTGCTACTCGACGAGCCGACCAACAATCTGGATATTCCGGCGCTCGTATGGCTGGAAGATTTCCTTAAGAGAAGTACAGCTACCTGTATTATTGTTTCTCACGATAGAAGGTTTCTCGATAAAGTGGCCACTAGTATCTTGGATCTTGATTGGCACACTCACACAGTCACGGTGACTGGCGGTAGTTATAGTGATTATATTTTGGCCTTAGAGTCCAAGATAGCTAGACAGAACGACGACTATCATAAACAGCAAGAAGAGATAGATCGTCTGACTACACGCGCCCGAGAAAGTAAGGCTAGCGCGTTACGAGGAGCTAGCTGGAGTCCAAGTGACAATGACAAACATCTACGTGGATTCAAGCGGGACAAAGCAGCCAAAGCAGGCAAGGTAGCCAAGGCTATCGAGAAACGAATCGAGCACATGGACATGGTTGAGCGGCCTTTCGAAAGAAAGCCTTTCGCCATCCCACTTGATGTACAGACGAAGGTCGGTAACAGAGATATATCGTTGCGAGATGTCGTCGCTTCCAATGGTAACGATTTTACTGTCGGACCTCTGTCTGTAGACATTCCTTTTGGCGAACGTATCGCTATCTTGGGTAATAACGGTGTCGGTAAGTCGACCTTACTCAATGTTATTTCAGGACGAACCAAACCGACTTCAGGCGCGGTCAAGATAGGATCTGCCACCAGGATCGGTAATATGATGCAGGAGCATGATAGTTTGCCACGAAAATCACTGGTGCTGGATTACTTCGGCGCTACTACGGGATTTGATCTTCGTGATTCACATACTACTTTAGCTCAATTTGGTTTCGATGAACGTCAGGCTCGTATGCCTATTGGTGCTTTGAGCCCAGGAGGTAGAGCGCGATTGTTACTGGCGCTTTTTTCCGCGCAATCCGTTAACGTGCTGATCCTTGATGAGCCTACTAACCATCTGGATGTTGAAGCACAGCAGGCCTTGGAAGAGACGCTCCGCACGTATCAAGGCACTGTCATTATGGTGACTCATGATAGGTTCTTCTTAGAAACTTCTCGACTCGACGCAACCTTTGTTCTGTCTGATGGGACATTAACCAAAATCCCTGATTATAGATCATATGTTGCGGAGGCCGAAGTTAAGGCTAAGAAGCTACTAAGGTTATTGTCATGATTACTTTTGGTCACTTTAGTTTAACTTGTTCCTTAGTGACTTTGAATCATCTTTTAGATGGGAGTAATTTATTTACTCCCATCATCTAAACTTATGAAATCAATTAAATTCGATATTTCTAATAAACGAGAATTGGCTTACATCCAAGAGCTTTTGGTTGATAAGCCGTGGTTTGACCGTAAGAATTTTCCTATTTTTTGGCCTAAGCAGACCCAAGAAATAGCCAAGGAAGTTAATAGGGTCAAGCCAACGATCGAAAAATCAGTAGCTATACTAGAACGAAAATGGCGAGCGATTGAGAAGGACTACATTGCTCAGGTTTCCCAATTCCGACATGCCAAATTAGCAACCAAATATATCTGTCATATTAGCTATTTTGGTCCAGAGGGTAGGTATAAATGTCCTGATACTCTTAATATTCGGTTGAGAACAGCTGCTGATAAGAAACGAGCCATCGAAACCATTGGCCATGAATTATTACACTTGCTGTTTAACGACTATTTTGAAAAGAACAAGTGCTCCTATCGAGAACGAGAGTGGCTGGTAGATAACTTAATTTTGAAAAGTTCATTGATCAACCTATTTCCTCACTATACAGCGCAAGAAATAGGCAAACCAAAACCAAAACTGTTAGCCTCTATATTAAATAATTAATTATATGAAATCACGTCTTTCACTACGCATCTTCAGCACGACCTTGATGGTTTTGCTCAGCTTCAATGCTGTTGCCCCAGCATTGGCCGAAGCAGCCAATAAGGCCACGTCTTCATCAACCGCCAGCTCGCAAACGGTAGTTTTGCCGGCCGCGGATGATGCTGCAGCTATTCCGGAAGCTAAGAAATCAACTGGTCAAACAGTAAGCGAAGAGCCACAAACACCTGATCCAGAAGAAACACAAACCGCACCAGATCCGGGCGTAGTTGATCCGGTGGCCAAACGTGATAATGCCGGCGCACAACCTAAGGAGCACGTAGGGGAGTATAATGTCGATGAATTTAGTGGTGCTTTCAATTATTCCTATCCGATTTCTATTCCTGCAGGTCGCAACAACGTCCAACCTCAAGTAGCTTTGAATTACAATCATCAGCGAGTCAATATTGGCTCGTTTGTTGGTTTTGGGTGGGATATTCCTATGCCAGCAGTAGAGCGACAGGCGAGAAACGGCGTTGACAAGTTGTATACCGATAACTATTTCTCTCTCAATCTATCTGGTAATGCTGATCTCGAACCGATCTCGGTTGATGCCAATGGCTACGGCACTTATGGTAAGAAAAGTGAAGATGATTTCTCTAAGATAGAATATTCTGCTTCCGGCTGGATCGTCACCGACAAGATGGGTACCAAATATACTTTTGGTGCTGACAGTGCTTCACGTCAGGATAATCCTAGCGACACTACCAAAGTTTACAAATGGTTGCTAACCGAAATCCGTGATACCAATGATAATTATGTCCGCTACGAATATTACAAAGACAGTGGGCAGATTTACCCTAAGAAAATCTTCTACACCGGCAATGGTTCCACCGACGGTATCTATGAGGTAGATTTCCAGCCTTTTGCTAGTGGCACACCGACAGAGGATAATCTGACTTCTATTTCCTATAAAACTGGTTTCGCCGTACAGACCAAATATTTAATGCATCGGATCGAAGTCAAAACTAAAGGCGTGGTAACGAGTGCTTACGATCTGACCTATACCTTGAATCAAGGTGGTCTGAAGAAATTATTGACCGCTATTCAACCGCGGGCGTATCAGGCGGGGCAGGAGTATAGTAAGGATCGGGTGGATTTGAGTTATACCACCTCACAAATATCGTTTTCTTCACCTTCGGCTGATTATGCCTTGCCTGGTGGTCATCTTCTCGGTGAATCAATGCCATCAGGTGAATCAAAGAAGGAGTTGTTTCTAGATATTAACCAAGATAGTAGAGCAGACTATGTAAGGATCGGTTGTGTGAACTCTACAGTGTCTCTTGATGTCTATATGAATAACGGAAAGGGAGGCTGGGTAAGAGATACGAATTACAGTCTTTCTATCCCCGGTACCTTCTCTTGTTATTATCGAACTACATTACCGATAGCAATCGGTGAGATAAATGGTGATAGACGACCGGATATTATTACTGACGCGAATTACTATATTAATTCTGATACTGGCTGGACCCAGCAATCACATAGTGCGCTACCTGTGCCACTGGGATTTACTGCCGTAGGAGGGCAAGCTATAAATTCCACGAGTTTTATGGATGTAAATGGAGATGGGTTTGATGATATCGTATATAACGAAAATACAAGTAGTACAACAAGTACAATTCGAGCTTATATTCATCAGACCAATGGGAATTGGCAGTTGGACAATGATTATTCATTGTCAGTTACAGCTGGAGCTAGTGAGTGTTTCACTAACGGTGGATCCCCGTATGCCTATGCAGACGTCAATAATGATGGTCTTATAGATGCATTTTATAAATACAGTTGTAGTATTGGTACTAATTTTAGCGAGGCTCATCAAGCTGTATATTTAAATAGTGGAACCGGATTTACATTAAACACCCAATTTCAGTCGCTTGATGTTGTGAGCGTATATGGCGATACCAATATTCAACAATATATTCCAATATTTTCTGACATTGATGGTGATGGTATTGCTGATATTTCTGACGTTTCACGCTGGGCACAAATTTCTCCCAATGGGCATAGATATTCAGGAGGTAATGTAGTACTTAAAGGTCAGGAGGTCTTTAACACTACATTGGACGGTGGATTAGAATATTATAATATCCCCAACCCTGTTGCAGAGGCTGATTTCGATGGTGATGGTATCCAAGATATAATGCATTCTTGGAGCTCGGGAAATCCAGTTAAGGAATTGTATTACACTAAATCATTTAAACCGGACCTAGTCACTTCTATTACGTATCAATCTGGTGCTGTAATTCACGCCGAGTACGGAAATTCTTCCAAGGAAGCAAGTCAATTCCTGTTACCAGCTAGCCCACATTTGTCTTTTAATCTTTCTGTTGTTAAAGATGTCGTTATGTCAGACGGTAATGAAATGAGAGGGGTGAAGTATAATTATGGAAATGGTGCGGTTGCGAGTTATCCTAGTGAAAAGATTCGCGATATTTACGGATTTGGTACTGTCACTGCTATTTCCGGCAAGGCAGCCGCAGTAACTGACGGGCAAGGTCAAACACATTATTCAGTGCTCAATGTGACCAACGACCCTACCCGTTCGACTCGTCAGACAACGTATCAAGTTGCCACCGGTAGCTTGACCTCGCTTGATCCAAGTTACTATCTGCACGGTAAACCGCTGACGACTAAAACGTTTGACGCCAATAATAAACAGGTAGCCCAAAGTAGTAGCCAATGGAATAGTCAGGCGATCGATGCTAAAAGGTCATTTAGCTCTGTAGCTTCACAGCTGCAATCTGGCTGGCCATCAGCATCATCGACGGCTACACCGTCAAGCCATACCTTAGCTCAATATCATCTTGATGGAGCCCAAGGAGCGTCAAGTAAGCTGGTAAATGCAACTGGAAATTCAGCCTATGATTTACAAATCGTGAATGTTTTGGATAGTGATATTGGCTATACTGGGGTAGCTAACGGAGGTTTCCGTACGCCTGCAAATTCTGGCAATGGTTTACGTGCTCCCGGCTTAACCACATTTACCAATAGCTCCTTTTCGATTGAGCTCTGGATCAAGCATCAAGGTGCTACCGCGATGTACAAGCCATTTGGTAAGCGAGATAATAATGATTACGGCACGTACGCGGAATTTGAATCTGATAAATCTATCCATTGGCGTTCTGAACATGATAAATATATCTGGAACGTCAAAACTCCAGCCAACTCAATAACACTTGGCGACTGGCATCATTACGCGTTTACTATGGATACTGTCACAGCCAAAATATATATTGATGGTACCCTAGCTGCATCAGGACCAGTAACACTCAACAATGAAACGATTGGTGCTGCTTCGCTTAATTTCTTCTGTTCCCAATGCAGTAGTGGCTCGTCAGGTCCATTCATTATCGACGAAATTAGGATATCCGATGTTGCTCGAACTCAAGACCAGATCTTTAATGATAATCCATTATTCACTCCTGACGAGACTCCTGTTAGTCAAGCTAAACAGTACAGCTATGATAGTGCCAATGGCAACTTGTTGACGGAATCTGATATGGGACTGGTGTCAGCTAATCTGACCAATGGAACGTTTACTAACATCACTGGTGACGAGAAAACAACCACCTACGACTACGCCAGTAACGGCATCAAACACATTTTGGCAGCACCCAAGACCAAGACAGTCGCTGGACTAGGGGAGAGTAAACCAGAAGACTTCTATTATGATCAGCAAGCTCATGGTGATGTCGACAAAGCTAATGTCACCAAAGAGGATTTGAAATCCAACACAGTAGACATTGAAACTACGTACAATAGTTTTGGTTTGCCTTTGACCAAGAAAGATCCCAAAGACAATACTGCCGCGACACTAAGTTACGATAGTGACAACATGTTTGTCGCGACCTCAACTGATGCTCTGGGAAGGTCAACTGTTACCAAGACCGATCCGATTACTGGACAATTACTTTATTCACGCGATCCGAATGGCTATCAAGAGAAATATAGCTATGATGCTTGGGGACGAGTGACCAAGAAAGAAGTGTCTGATCCTGCCAATGTTGCGACCCTGATTACCAAGCAAGAAGTTAGTTATGGCGATGTGACGAATCCGCGCTATCGCGAAATCAAAGATTATTTCAAATCTGGCAGTTATACCACTTCACGAGAATATTATG
>CAZIOU010000001.1:6600-179268 GCA_964540995.1 uncultured Gammaproteobacteria bacterium
GAAATCAAAGATTATTTCAAATCTGGCAGTTATACCACTTCACGAGAATATTATGATGGTTTGGGACGCGTGATCCAGACATCATCGCTGGCAGCGGGTAATCAATACGTCACTACCTATAAGCAATATGATGGCCAAGGAAGATTGGCCAAAGAATCATTACCGTTATTTACTGCTTCAGCTGATTTCACCACCAGCCCCAGCTTCACCAATGCCAAAGTAACAACCTATGACGCTCAAGGCAGACCATTGACCGAAACGACTCCGACCGGCACTACTAGCTATTCTTATGATGGTTTGGTGACAACCATTACCGATCCTCGTACCAAGGTCAAGAAATTGACCAATGATGCTTTCGGCAATCTGGTCAAAGTAGAGGAGTCAAATAGTGGAGCCACCTATACCACCAACTATGAATATAGTCTGACCAATAAGCTCAAGAAGATTACTGACGCTCTGGGCAATATCCGTACTTTCACTTATGACGCTCTGGATAATCTCACCCAGCAAGATATGGTACACACTGCTGGCACGAGCAATCCAGGACATTGGACCTATACCTATGATAAGAACGGTAATGTCTTGAGCAAAGTCGATCTCAAATCCCAAACAAGCAATTACAGTTACGATGCGTTGAACCGTCTCTTGACGGAGAATTTCACGGGCAAGACCGGTACCGAATACACCATGACCTATGATCAAGGTACCAAGCAGCTCGGACGCTTGACTCGCGTGGTTGGTAATGATGGTCTCACGACAGTCTATACCTACGATCCACAAGGCAAACCTCTGACAGTTGTGAGAACGATCGATGGTACTAGTTATACCTTAAGCTACGCCTATGATTGGAATGGCAACGTTACCTCTATTACCTATCCTGAAGGTGAACGTATCGATTATCTCTACAATGCGGTTGGTCAGATCAATCAGGTGAATAAAGTGAAGAATGGCACGACTACAGTATTAGCTTCTGGTGTCACGTACACGCCGATGGGACAGATCGCTCATCTGCAGCGTGGTAATAATGTCACCACGGATTATACCTACGATGCCAATCAGAATTATCGGCTGACTCGTATCCGTACTGTCAGTGGTTCGGTCGTGCTGCAAGATATTGCTTATACCTACGATGCTAATGGTAATATCCTGACGATCGTCGATAGTTCACAGACAGCTTTGGCTAAGAACGTCGCTTATGGTTATGATGATTTGAATCGTTTGATTTCAGCCACTGTCACCAACTCTGGTTCCGGTGCCAATTATAGTCATACTTATAGCTATGACGCTATTGGTAATATTCTCTCCAGTACACCAGTGGGTAGCTATACCTATACCTTGAGTAATCCTCATCAAGCTCGTACCGCTGGCTCGACTACCTTGACCTACGATAACAATGGCAATGTAGTCTATATCAATCAAGATCATCAGAGTTACGATTGGCGCGATCGCATGACCTATAGTGCTGTCGCTGGATCGGCCGATCATACTGAATATGTCTATGATCATGCTAACCAACGAGTCAAGAAACACACGGTAGTCTATACTTCGGGTGGCGGAGGAGTCGATTGTGAGAATCATCCAGACCAATGCCCCGATCCAATCTTCGGTATCCCCAGAGAATTACCGCCGGTAGTGACACCACCGCCTGGGAAGCTGCCTTTGCCGATTGAAGTGATTGTGCCGACGACGGATGGAGAGGGGCAAGATTCAATAATCAATAATCAAGACTCAAACAATATTCAAGTTCCAAGTTTCAATAATCAAACAGGAGAGGTGACTGCGCAGACGGTGGAAACAGAAAGTACTTCGACTGCTCCTATATTGACTGTGGAGCCAGTAGAACCATTACCAATAGGTATTTTCGAGGCGCCAACTACTACCCCTCAGCCAGAGGCTGATATTGACCCTGTAGTCATACCAGAGCCAGTAGTGATAGAACCACTGCCTTCAATGGAAGATGTGGCGACTACGACCGACCAATCAGCCTTATCTCTTGAAAATCCCACCCCAGACGCAGCTCCTGCAGCCCAAGACATTGCTACCTATTATATTGATAAATACTACGAGAAAGAGTGGAATGGTGTCGCTCGAAATCACTATTTCTTAGGTAATATCAACCTAGCAGTAGAGCCTTTATCTGGCCCAAATAGTGGTATATACTATGTCTTGACTGACCACCTTGGTTCAAGTTCTTTGACTACCAATAGTTACGGCAATATGATAGACCGTACGGAGTACACTCCTTATGGTGCTATCGTAGCTACTGCCACCACCCAAGATATTGGCAATAAGTATAAGTTTACTGGTAAGGAGCTTGATGGAGAGACTAACCTGAGTTACTTCGGAGCGAGGTACTACAACCAGGCGGTGGGACGGTTTATGGCGGTCGATCCGGCGCTGCAGTTTTTGACAGATCCAGAGAAATTGAAGGGTATTACTAACGGTGATCAACGAAAAATTCTTTCAGATCCACAAAATCTAAATGAATATTCGTACGCCAGAAATAATCCCGTTCTACTTGCAGATCCGGATGGTCAGTTTGTATTCCTAGTCCCCTTTATTGCAATGTATGCTGTACCTATTGCTATAACTACCGTAGCTATGATTGGGTCTATGTATGCCACTGCTGAGTTTAGTCAAGCCGTTGGTTATACTATGGAAAATGATTATAAAAGCTCACAACAACATATTGATAATGGTATGGTTACTCTGGCAATGACAGGATCGGGCGTAGGCGCAATATATGAAATGGGCAATTACAATCAAAATCTAAGAGATGAGAATGCACGAGCTGAGGCGAAAGCAAATGGAATGCCATACGAACATATAAAAAATGTTCAGCCTGATACATATATTAAGAGTCAGCTCGATAAAGCAAGTGGTAAAATAGTTAACGGAAATATTGTTGTACCGGAGGAGTATAGTGTTAGACCATCCAACCTTGGTATGGGTACGAGATATGTTAGTACTTCGAACACGAGTTATAGCTTACGACTCTCCCCTGGCAATAGTACTACTCCATACCCATATATAAGAGTACATACCCCACAAGGTTATGTTAATATATATGGAGAACCTACCGGATATAGAGCCGAGGAGAGTCATATGAGAATCTTTTCAATAACTAAATAGATATGAATATTAACGATTCTTCAAAAAAATTAATCAAGGAGGTTATTGAAACCTTTGCGTCTGAGGAAATTCAAAATCGAGCCTGGTTAAAGAAAGATCCTAAAATTCTTCTGGATCCTGAGGATTTTTTCGAGTGGTTCGGGGATATAGGTATCACAAAGAATGCAAAACCTGATTATTTGACGCAAGAGGAATGGGAATTAATAAATAATTTCTTGAATGACCAAGAGAAATTTATTAATGATTATGGTGATTATGTATTTAATAATATAGGTCGCCATCTAGAACGGATGTTGACATTTGACCCATGGATCGATTTTCGTGGCAAAGCTCAGAAAGTATTATTCGAGTTAGAGAAGTTGGGTTGGTAGAATTTTAATCTACTATCCTATGTATTGATTGATCACCTTGGCTCTAGTTTTTGGTTCAAAACATAATTTGTGATTCCTATCAAAAAACCCTCAAATCCCCAGAATTCCTCCCCCTAGGAATTCTTGTGGTTGTCGGCCTTATCTTACGCTTCTGGAATCTCGCTATCACCGAAGTAGCCTTCGATAATGCTACCAATACTTTTCGTGCGGTGGGATGGTCTGGGATCCAGGCTAGTTTCGAGGCGCAAGGTATAACGCCGAAACAAATTATCCCTGACAGTCTGGGCGCCGAAGCCTTCCGAGTATATTTCGTCGCACTGCGCTAGTCAGAGCGAAGCAAACTTGGTATAATAACCAAGTATGAGCCCTGTCAAAGACAAGAAAAATATTATTCCTGCCAACGTTGCCTCTGCTCACAGAGTTCGACGTTTTTTTGTTGCTATTATTCACCAACAGTCATTCACCTTTCTCTTGTTAATACTAGTTATCGTTGGATTAGCTAGTTATTTCTATCCGGCCAGTCTCAAGCCATCGCAGCAAGCGCATATTGGAGATACGTTGGGTTGTAGCACTGCCAAAGCTAGTGATCGTCTGAAACAAACCCAGCTAAGAGCCAGCGATCAGCTCAAAGTACTGATTAGTTTCCGTCAACAACCAAGTGCAGAGCAGATTCAGGGCTATGCATCACAAGGTATTACCTTATACCCTGATTCTTGGCTGTTTGATTATCTGATGGGCGAGACTTCCTATAGCCATCTATGCAATCTGTTATCTGATAACGCTATTACGTACGTTGATCTCGTAAACTAATGAAATTACGCACTCTCAAAGATATCAAGTCAGTCCGCGGACAGCGCGTATTGATCCGTCTCGATCTCAATGCGCCAGTTATCGGTGGTCACCTCGAATCGTCGGATTTGTGGAAATTACGAGCCTCGATTCACACGGTAGAACATTTGGCCGAGCACGGTGCCAAGGTGATCATTGTGTCACATTTTGGTCGTCCGGACGGCAAGAAGGTTGTTGCTACCAGCTTACGACCCATTATTCGTAAGTTTAGTCAGATGGTGGGGCGACCGATTGCACTCTGGTCAGATCATCCATCCAAGCTGGAAGCGAGAAGTAAGAAGCTAGAAGAAGGTCAGATAGTTGCCTTGGAGAATATTCGCTGGTATCCAGGGGAAGAGAAGAACGATCCTACGTTTGCCAAGACTCTAGCAGCGTTAGCAGACATCTATGTTAATGATGCTTTCGGTGTTATTCAGCGCACGCACGCTTCGACTGTCGGCGTAGCCAAACTAGTGCCTTCGTATGCTGGATTTTTGCTTGAATATGAAGTCAAAGCGCTGTATAATGTAGTATCCCGTAGTAAACGGCCTATTGTTGTAGTTCTGGGAGGATCCAAGATTAGTACCAAGCTAGGACTGCTCAAAGTACTCCTAACCAAAGCTGATTTCATCCTTCTCGGTGGCGCTCTTGCCAACAATGTCTTGCAGGCGCGAGATGTCGAAGTCGGTAAGTCGCTGATCGATAAGGACGCCAAGCTGTTACGGCAGTATATTTATAGCAATAAGCTCAAAGTCCCGATTGATGTCCGCGTAGCTACTTCACGTACGTCCAAGAGTCGGCTGACAGCGGTGTCACAAGTACGCAGTAACGAGATAATTTATGACATCGGCCCAGATACAGTCGAGTGGTATGCCAAAGTATTGCGTCATGCCAAGACCGTGATCTGGAATGGCCCGTTAGGCTTATTCGAAGATCCGCGTTATGGTGCGAGTACACGGGAGCTGATCAAGATTTTGGCGCTGTCACAGGCCAAGGCCTACGTCGGCGGAGGAGAGACAGTCAAAGCTGTTTTGCAGTCGCGCTTGGAAGATAGTTTGCACTTTGTCTCGACCGGTGGAGGCGCGATGTTGGCCCTGCTAGAGAAGAATGATTGGTCAGCGTTGAAAGTGTTGAAGAAGTAGATCGTTATTCGTTATTCGTTATTAGTTATTAGGGAGAACTCTCTTCCCGAATAACTAGTAACTAATGACTAATCACATTCCCCAAATAACAAATAACTAATAACTAATAACTAATTCTATGAACCAACTGACAGCCTGGCAGAAAACGTTACTTATCGTTACTGCCGCCTTCTTCCTACTCATGGGAGGATTCGTCAAATTACGCGAACTTAATTTTGTCGGTAAATCGCCTGATTTCCAGCCTACTATTTACGTCAGTGGCGAAGGTAAGGTGCAAGCCGTGCCTGATGTGGCCAAGATTAGCTTCGGTTACACAGTAACCAAGCCAACAACTGCCGAAGCCCAGAAAGATAATACCGACAAAATGAATGCCTTCATCGCTGCCGTCAAGAAGGAAGGTGTCAATGATAAAGATATTAAGACTGCCAATTTCAATATCTATCCTGAATATAACTATGTTGATGGTCGACAAGTACCTCGTGGTTATACCGTTAATCAGAATGTCGACGTGACCTTACGCGACACTTCCAAAGCGCAACGTCTGATCCAGCTGGCTGGTGAACAGAGTTTGAATCAAGTCGGTGGACTCAATTTCGTCGTCGATAACCAACAGAAATATTTAGACGAAGCGCGCGCTATTGCTCTTAAGCAAGCCAAAGCCAATGCCGAATCGATCGCCAAGAATGCCGGCTTCCGCTTGGGTCGTCTGATGAACTATTCCGAAAATACCCAACCCTATCCACAGCCAATGTACGCTGATAAAGGTGCTATGGGTATGGGTGGTGCCGCTTCGGTCCCAGCTCCAACCATCGCCGTTGGTAGTAACGAAATCTACGTTCAAGTCAGTCTAAATTACGAAATCAAGCAGTAAAACCGGCATGCCGGATACTATCAAGCGCGTCACAGCCAGTGAGATTCTCGATTCGCGCGGCAACCCTACAATTGAAGTCACAGTAGAATTGCAAAGCGGTATCGGAGCTAAGGCTTCGGTACCGTCTGGTGCGTCTACGGGTGCAGCGGAAGCCTTGGAATTGCGCGATAATGATCCTAAGCGTTATGGTGGCCAAGGAGTGCTTCGAGCTTGTCATAATGTGGAGACAGAAATCAATCAGGCGCTACAAGGTGTGCGTGTCACCGAACAGAAGAAGATCGATGATTTGATGCGTCAGCTTGATGGTACGCCCAATAAGTCTCGTCTCGGCGCCAATGCTATCCTCGGCGTCTCGCTGGCTTGCGCTCGCACTGCCAGTAAATCGTTAGCTGTACCTTTGTATCGTTATATCGGTGATTTGATCGGCAACAAACATTTCGTCTTACCGATCCCACTGATGAATGTGATAAATGGAGGACTGCACGCCAGCACCAATCTCAATATTCAAGAGTTCTGGGTCATCCCCAAGCAGCAGACTAGTTTCCATGATCGACTGCGTTGCGGTAGTGAGATTTTCCAGCATCTTGGTACGATCTTACGTCAGGCTGGCCGTGATACTGACCTGGGCAACGAAGGCGGCTATGCGCCTGATCTGGATAGTCATAAGCAGGCTTTTGAGTATTTACTGCAAGCGATTGAAAGTTCCGGCTATCAGGCTGGTCGGGATTGTTACTTAGGTATGGATGCGGGTGCTTCGGTATTTTATAACGTTGATAAAGCAACCTACAGTTTGAAATTAGAAGATAGTGAATTTACTCGTGATGAATGGATTGAGTATGTCATGAATCTGTTACACACCTATCCTATGGCCGCTATCGAAGATCCGCTAGCCGAAGAAGATTGGACCAGCTGGCAACTACTGACTCAGCAAGTGAAAGAGAAGTTTCCGCAGCTACAACTCATTGGCGATGATCTATTTACGACCAATGTTACGCGACTACAGAAAGGTATAGATATGGGTGTTGCTAACGCCATATTGATCAAACCCAATCAAATCGGCACCTTGAGTGAGACCTTAGACTGTATTACACTAGCCAAGAAGCAGGGTTATCAGACAGCAGTATCGCATCGTAGCGGTGAGACAATTGATAGCTTCATTGCTGATCTCGCGGTCGGCGTAGCGTCAGAGTTTATCAAGACAGGTTCAGTAGCTCGCGGTGAGCGTTCCGCCAAATATAATCGACTGTTAGCGATCGAACAAGAACTCTATGGCATCCAACGATAAAAAATTATGTGTCTTGGTAATTGTTGACGGGTGGGGTATCGGCCCGGCCGCCAAAGGTAATGCTATTACCACTGCCAAGTTGCCGCACTACCATCAATTGGTGAAGAAATATTCCTATACCACCTTGAAAGCTGCCTCCAAATCAGTTGGTTTACCAATGGGACAAGAAGGTAATTCTGAAGCGGGTCATATGAATATTGGCGCTGGTCGCGTGGTGGAGCAGGATGCGGTAGTTATTTCCAAAAGTATCAATAATGGCACTTTTTTCCGCAACCCGGCCTTCATGGGAGCTTTGGCTCATGTCCAGAAATATAATTCTGATGTTCATCTGGTTGGTATGATTACCGGCAATCAGAGTGCGCATTCTGACCCGGATCATTTGATTTCGCTCATAACCCTTTTCAATCGCAAGAAAGTACGTAATGTCTATCTGCACTTATTTACTGATGGACGCGATGCTCCGCCGTACTATGCTCAGAAACTTTTCCAATCCTTTCACGGTGTTTTCAATTCGTATGCTACAGTGGCGACGGTCATGGGACGCTTCTATGGTATGGATCGCAAGAAAGAATGGTCCCGCACCCAATTGGCGTTCGACGCCATGGTGTCTGGCAAGGGGCTCAAAGAAACAACTCCTGAAGACGCGGTACTTCATGCCTATGCTCGCGGTGAGAGCGATGAGTTTATCAAACCAACGATTATTGTCGATGAGGCGGGTAAGCCCAAGGGGCTGATCAAGAATAATGACGCCGTAGTATTTTTCAACTTACGATCTGATCGTGCTCGGCAAATGTGTAAGCCGTTTGCCCAGACCGATTTCTACCAAGCCAACAAAGGATCGTTCAAACCAACGGCCAAACCCAAGAATCTGTTCCTCGTGGCCATGACTGATTTCGGTCCTGACATGCCCAAATTGATGACTGCCTATCCCAGCCGTGAGATTGTCGAGACGTTACCGATGTCACTGCCGGGATACAGGCAGCTAGCGATCGCTGAAAGTGAGAAGTTTGCTCACGTGACCTATTTCTTCAACGGCGGCTATGACCATATCGTGGCTGGTGAAGCGCGCGAGATGATACCATCACCCAACCTGAAACATTACGAAGATGAACCTTTGATGAGTCTGGATAAGACGACAGCTCGAGTGGTAACGGCTATTCAGAAGCGAGAGTTTGATTTCATCGTCATGAACATTGCCAACGCCGATATGATAGCTCACAGCGGTAAATTCTGGGCCACGGTCAAAGCTTGCGAATATACTGATGCTGCTCTGGGGAAAATTACCAAAGCAGTTCTGGCCAAAGACGGCATCTGTATCATCACCGCCGATCATGGTAATGCCGAGATGGTGATCGATCCCAAGACCGGCGAGCCCGAGACTGAGCATTCAACCAATCCAGTGCCTTTCATCGTGGTCAAATCAGGTCCTAAACTCAAATTACGCAAGAACGGTATCTTGGGTGATATTGCTCCAACAATTTTGGAATTGCTGCAGCTGGAGAAACCGCATGATATGACCGGCAAAACTTTGATCACACACTAATATGGAAGCCACACCACGACCCAAACCATTGGTACTCATTATTTTGGATGGATGGGGGATTGCACCTCCGTCTCGTGCCAATGCTATCTCGCTAGCCAAGACACCCAACATGGATGCTTATATGAACAAGTATCCGACGATGTCACTGCAAGCCGGAGGAGAATCAGTCGGACTGGCGTGGGGTGAGATGGGTAATTCGGAAGTTGGTCACTTGAGTATTGGTTCTGGACGCATCCTGTACCAGAGTTTACCGCGTATTACCCGTGCTATCTATGATCGTAGCTTTTTCACCAATCCAGCCTTCTCGGCTGCTTGTGAACAGGTCAAGAAGAATAAGAAGAAATTGCATCTGATAGGTTTGGTTAGTTCTGGTGGTGTGCATAGCTTCAACGAACATTTATATGCCTTGTTAGAATTAGCGGCCGAGCAGAAGATTGATCAAGTCTATATTCATGCCTTCCTTGATGGACGCGATACTCCTTATAATAGCGGCAGTAATTTCATCGCCAAATTGAAAGATAAAATCAAACAAATCGGTGTCGGCAAGATCGCTACTTTGTCCGGACGTTTCTATGCTATGGATCGTGACAATCATTGGGAGCGTGTGGAGCAAGCTTATAAAGCGATGGTCAATGGTGAGTCAGCTATTCAAGCCGAGGATCCACTGGCAGCGATTGAAGCTTCTTATGCTAAGCAAATCTATGACGAGCAGTTAGAGCCGACGGTCATGACTGAGAAAGGTGTCCCCGTGGCCAAAATTGAAGCTGGCGATGCTATCATATGTTTTAATTTCCGCGCTGATCGGGTACGACAGATTACTAAGGCCTTTGTCCTGCCGGGATTTGATAAATTTCCTCGCACCTACATGCGGGACCTGGTCTATATCACCATGACCGAGTACGAGAAAGATTTGCCAGTGCAGGTAGCTTTCCCGCCGGAGAAGGTAGAGACGCCAGTAGCCAAAGTTGTCAGCGAAGCGGGCTTGAAGCAAATGCATATTGCCGAGACAGAGAAGTATGCTCACGTGACCTATTTCTTTAACGGCGGACAGGAGAAGACCTTCCCCGGAGAAGATCATGTCTTGATACCGTCGCTCAAGGTTTCTTCCTATGATCAGAAGCCGGCCATGAGTGCGCGGGAGATAACCAACCGAGTGATACAGGAGATTCGCGAAGTCAAATACGATTTCATTGTTATCAATTTTGCTAACCCTGACATGGTAGCGCATACCGGCAACTTACAAGCCACGATCGAAGCTTGTGAAATTACTGATGATTGTATTGGTAAGATTACCGATGTCGTCTTATCGTATGATGGTGCCGTTATCGTTACGGCTGATCACGGTAATGCCGAAGGATTGTTTAATTTACAAACCGGTGAGATCGATAAAGAGCATAGCAATACACCGGTGCCTTGTATCTTCATCGGTCGCCAATGGGAAGGTAAGAACGTGGCTGGCGGTGTGACTGGTACCGATCTTTCTAGTATGGTTTCTTCGGGGGTCTTATCAGATGTCGGCCCGACCGTCGTCAAAATATTAGGCCTCAAGAAGCCGACGGAGATGACGGGAGTCCCGCTAATATGATTAGCGAAGTTTCAATACCCAATATCCAATTTCCAAACAATATTCAAGTATCAATATTTAAACGTTGATTATTTTTTTAATTAAATATTGTTTGGCACTTGTAGCTTGAATATTGATTATTTCCTCACACTATGCCCGAATTACCTGAAGTAGAAACTATTCGCCGTGGTCTCCAGACGATCTGCCACAAGCGGATCGATACCGTCCAAGTCTTGGTGCCAAGTATTGTCAAACCCAAAGGTTTGGCTTCTTTACTTGTGGGTCATTCGGCCAGTTCGCTTGAGCGACGAGGTAAATTATTAATTGCGCATCTTTCCAATCATACTGTTCTGTTGATCCACCTCAAGATGACAGGACAATTGGTCTATCGTCCCGAGAAAGGTAAGTTGATCGTGGGAGGTCATCCGATCGATAACGTCACCGAAGTTCCTAATCGGTTCACCCATATCATCGTTCATTTCGTCGATGGTTCTTCTTTGTATTTCAATGACGTGCGGCGGTTTGGCTATTGGCGTTTGATACAGCCAGAAGATTTACCGACCATTATTGCCGATTATGGACCGGAGCCGTTAGAACGATCGCTGACCAATACCTTGTGGCTGGATTTACTCCGTCATCGGGAGAAATGGCTAATCAAGAAATTCCTACTCGATCAGACGGTGATCGCTGGCATTGGTAATATTTACGCTGATGAAGCTTGTTTCCTGACGGGCATCAGGCCGGACAGGACGATCAAGAGCTTGAAGCCGAAGGAACGGTTAGCCTTATTAGCTAGTATTCGCCTAGTTCTGCGTAAGTCGATCAAGCACGGTGGTACCAGCTTCAATAATTACGTTCAAGTGCAGGGCGTCCCAGGAAATTTCAGTAAATTGCTCATGGTGTATGGTCGCAAGGGAGAGTTGTGTAGAAAATGCCAAAAAGAACGAATCACGAAGATTCGTCTTGTTGGTCGGGGGACACATTTTTGTCCGGGATGTCAGAAGTAGGGAAGGGGAGCTATCCGCGATCCGGACTCCGAGTTCCGGATACCGATTTCCGAGCACCAAGTGACGAGCTCCGAGTACCGGCTATATCCACGGCAAGAAATACACCACTGAATAGGTCAACGCTATCCCAGCAACGGTCCCTACAATCACCTGCGCCGGTGTATGACCCAAACGCTCTGTCAGCACCGGATATTTATATTCTTCAGCGTCTGGTAACTCTTTGACTAAGCGGTTAATCATGCGAGCGTGCACTCCGAGCTGACGGCGGAAACCACTGGCGTCACGGATGATCACGATGAAGAGGACAAAAGCTACGGCCAGCGCAGCATCACCTAATCCTTGATCAAGGTAGAGGAGTGTGACTAATGAAGAGGCCAAGGCAGAATGAGCCGAAGGCATGCCACCGTATTCATTCAAATGTTCCCAAGAGAAATTACCACGGAAGAACTCCAGCAGCAGTTTGGCTAGCTGGACGACGACCATGATCCCGAAAGGTAATAGTAATAGACGCATAGGTTAAGGTTAGGTATAATTGGTAAGCCTGTTAATTATAACATATTTACATGAATTCATTTTTTCAATATGCGATTCTAGGCATAGTTCAGGGTATAACTGAATGGTTGCCTATATCGAGTGATGGACATCTGGTCTTGGCCCATGCTTGGCTGGGAGTGCCGACCAATCTGGCTTTCGACGTTTTCTTGCATCTGGGAAGTCTAATTGTTATTTTGATTTATTTCCGTACTGATATTGTGCGTCTGATACGAGCTTTGGGTCGGCCGAGTGAAGTGGCTGATCGCAATCTCATCGGACGTATTATCGTGGCTACCTTTTTCACCGTTGCGATCGCACTCCTGATCAATCCTTATATGGAGCAACTGCAGACGGTACGCGTAGCAGCTATATTCTTTATCGTTACCGGTATATTCGTCGGTATGCACAAATTTATCCGCGCTAAGGCTAGCTCCCTGACCTGGGGCAAAACTATTTTCCTCGGTCTGGCGCAAGGACTGGCGGTATTACCTGGGTTGTCACGGAGCGGCTCCATGCTGGGCTGGGGACTGGCCTTGGGTCTGAAGAAAGAAGAAGCCTTTCGTTTTACTTTCCTAGCAGCTATCCCGGCTATTGCGGGCGCTTTTTTATTTGAGATACGTCACTTACAAATTCAACCTATTTATTGGGTAGGATTTATTGTCACGATTATCGTTGGTTATCTATCGTTGATGGCTCTGGAATTGGTGTTGAAACGTGATCGCCTGTGGATATTCTCCTTGTACACAATAATTTTGGGCGTTGTGTTGCTATGCTTCGCGCGATAAAAACATTGGCGATCGTCATATTGCTTCTGCTGATAGCAGGAGTGATTTGGTTTGGTTGGGAGTTAGTACGTCCGGCCGCTTCACCAGCACGAGATATTGGCTTCACGGTCGAGTCAGGTCAGGGAGTGAATCTCATTAGTGCCAATTTACGACGAGCAGGACTTATTCACAGTTCATTCGTTTTTGAGACCTATATCTGGGCTATCAAGTCGGAGAACAAAGTGATTGCTGGCCGCTATAAGCTATCGAGTGGTATGAATATTCCGCAAGTCACTGCTGCTCTGATCCGTGGTAGTGTGGCGCAGAATGACAAAGTAACTTTTATCGAAGGTTGGAATCGTAATGATAATGCTGATTATCTGCAGCGTCAGGGTTTCAGTAGTAAAGAGTATTTGCAACTGACCGCTTCGTCTGTCACCTGGCGCGATGATTATCCCTTGACGCAGGCGATCCCCGATAATGGTAGCTTGGAAGGATTTCTTTTCCCTGATACCTACGCAGTGACACAAGACACCAAGGTTACCAGTATTATTGATAAACAGTTACAAAATTTTGAATCCAAGCTGACGCCGACGATGATCGAGGATATCAGGCATTCTGGTCACACGTTATTCCAAATAGTTACCATGGCTTCAATTTTGGAAAAGGAAGTACCCCAACACGCTGATAAGAAGATGATCGCCGATATATTTTGGAAACGGATCAAAGCCAACATTGGTTTGCAGTCTGATGCCACGATTAATTTCATCACCGGTAAGGGCACCACACGTCCCAGCTTAAATGATCTCAAGATTGATTCACCGTATAATACCTATAAATACAAAGGATTGACCCCTGGGCCTATTAGTAATCCCGGTATTGAAAGTATCCAAGCGGCGCTATATCCCACAGCCAATCCTTACTACTACTTCCTGACTGATCCGGAGGGAGGAGTGCATTATGCCAAGGATTTGGAAGGGCATAAGCAGAATCGGGCGAAGTATCTTGAATAAGGGTGCTCGGGGCTCGCCTGCCCGACTCGACGCGTCTTCGCGGTCGGGCGGGCGACTCGGTACTCTCGGCCAGAGGCCGATCGGCCTCTGGCCGAGTTATTAGGGAAGAGGAGAGAGAGCGGGATCCGGAGTCCGGAACCCGGATAGCGGGTAGCGTCCGATTGAGTGTTTCTGCGCGAGGCGGGGTCAAAAAATTAAAAAAAAGAAAGCGACCATCACGCTTCTTGTCCGCCTTTGGCGGAAGCGTGATGGCCGCTTGATATTTGTCAGGTCTGCACCTGCAACCACAGTGTGTACGGCCCCATCTGGACGATGTCATTGGAATAGACGAAGCGGTGCTGGACTCGTTCATCGTTGACGATAACTTCCTCATCACCATTATCTGTGACGATGGTGCAGAAACCACTTAGGCCGAAGCGAAACCTGGCTCTTTGGTGAGGAGTTAACTGCTCCAAGTAGATATCGGCCTGAGGAGCTGCACCTACAGTAACTGTGTCTTGAAGGAAGGTGTAGTCATTGAGCGGAACACCATCAAGCGATATACGAACAGTTAATTTCCTGATATCGTCAGTCATGTGGCCTCCTTGGTAAGGTACGATCTGATTGATTCAGACTAGTATAACACTATAATTCTAGTAATTGTCTAAGTCAAGATCGTGATTTGAGCTTCAATTTGATGGGTGCTATAATTGCCACTATGATTGAGTTTAAGAAATATCAGGCACAGTCAGCTGATGGCAGTTCAATGACAGTTACTATTGCCAGTGGCCCAGTAATTATCGAGGATGGCAAAGTACTACTCGATCAGCATGGTGACCCTGATATGTGGAAATTTCCAGGCGGCCGGATTCGTGATGATGAGTCGTTGCAACAGACAGCAATGCGTGAAGTCAAAGAAGAGCTGGGAATTGCTATTGAGATCATATCGGAACCATTTGTTATCACTATCCAGAAAGACCAAGAAACTATTATCTTAGCTCATTATTTGGCTAAACGCGTGGGAGATATTGTGCCCGGGCGAGATGTGGTTACATGGGCTTGGCATGATGTCGATAATTTGCCAGCTAATTGCGCTCCCAATATCCTGCCGGTGGTTACTCACTTTAGTAACGAAAAATAAAAAAAGGACCCCGCTATCGAGCATAGCTCAATAGCGGGGTTATTATGGACAAACGTATTCCGAAGTCCGCATTCGGCATTTTCTACGGATGCCGCAAACCGTTGGGCATCGATGCCTTGAGATGTCTCACCGCCCTCGCGATGGCAGTGATTGTCATCTAGGGCAAGGCTTCGACCGCTCCAAAGGACAACATGCGTTACGGCGGGTGCTGCGAGATCATGGTGTGATCTCCTCCTTCAGCATCATCGTCCGAGTTAGTGCAAATGGGCCATGGGTGGCACGATTTTGCTCTATCCTGTTGTCATTCGCCCGGGATTTTAGGGAGTCCGGTTCTCCTATGTAGAATTTTTCAAAAGTGCGTAACCTCTGTCTTCCTTAGACCCTCGAGGTTGAGAAGGGTCGATTACTTTTTTGGCGGTCTTCATATGAAGCTAGAAGACCTTCATGAATCGCACCTCCCTTCGTTTGTTTCGGTTATGCAAGCCGTTGAGGCTTGCGGTGAGCTTTTCTCTCTTCCATGTGCTCATGCCCAGAGAGTGGAGGCATCGCGCTCCTCTACGCGCGGATTTCGTCGGACACTCGAGACCTCCTTTCGGTGGATACCGTTGAGGCTAAATATCAGTCGTCAGTGTGCTAGCAGTAAGCTTTAGTGGCATGGACTCCTGTCTGAGCCGTGTCGGCTGGTCGGAAAAAGTCTGCACTACTATCGCTTTCTGCTACATGCTTCTAGCTATTCGCCTGAAGCAATATCGGCACCATATCAGATATCCTATTTCTTGTCAAGGCTTAGATGACTATTATTGTCAATATTTGGCTAAAGTTAGCCCCTGTATGTCATTGCGAGTCTGTCTCAGACGAAGCAATCTGTTAATAATGACGGATTGCTTCATCGGATAGCTTCTCGCAAGCGAGTCTCCTACCCTTCGGGGTGGTGCTGTTGACTATTAACAACATTGTGGTATACTCCTGATACAAATTGAATATTTGCCACAGACAGTGGGTGTCGAGCTCAGCTCGACTCAATATCCTACCGAGGCCAAATCCAGTGATTTCATTGGAAACCTTGCATGTCTGCGGCTAAACCGCAGATTTATCGTTATCTGGGGATTGCTACAGAATACTGACTTCCCTAATAACTAATAACCAATAACTAACAATATTCGCATGCCAAAAAGTAGATCCCAAAAACAAGAAGATTTACAGCTGATCCAGAGTAAGATTGCTGCCAGCCAAGGAGTGGTTTTTACTTCGGACGAAGGTTTGACTGTCAAAGAAAGCGAAGATTTGCGTAAGAAGTTACGTAGCGAGCAGGCTGGTTATCAAGGTGTCAAGAAGACCTTATTGATGAAAGCTCTGTCCGAAGCTAAGATCGACGCTGTATTAGAAACCAAAGGTACTGTGGCTGTAGCTTACTCCGAGAATGATGCTGTAGCACCGGCCCGTTTGGTCCGTGCCGCTTCCAAATCCAACGAAAAGTTAGTTATCCTCGGCGGTATCCTCGAAGGAAGCTTTATTTCCAAAGAAAAAGTTATTGCCTTAGCTGCTCTGCCAAGTCGTCTGGAACTTCTGGCCAAGACTGTCGGTACCTTGCAAGCGCCGATTTCCGGCTTCGTCAATGTATTGGCTGGTAATGTCCGAGGTTTGGTCAACGTGCTGAACGCAGTCAAAGACAAAAAGACAGCCTAAGTCAATTAGTCATTGAATCAATTAATCTATTAGTCAATTAATCAATTAGCCAATTAATCTATTAATATTATGTCCGAAGAAAAAGTCATTGAAGTCCCGGCTAAGTTTCAATCCATCGTTAGCGAGATTGAAAAGATGTCGGTCCTAGACCTTTCTGAATTAGTGAAAGTTCTAGAAGAGAAGTTTGGTGTTTCAGCTGCTGCTCCTATGATGATGGGTGCTATGCCAGCTGCTGGTGGTGCTGCCGAAGCTGTTGAAGAGAAATCTTCATTCACGATCGAGTTAACCGCCGCTGGTGACAACAAGATCGGTGTCATCAAAGCCGTCCGTGAAGCTACTCAACTTGGTTTGAAGGAAGCTAAGGATTTGGTTGATGGTGCTCCTAAGGTTATCAAGGAAGGTGTCGCTAAGGCTGATGCCGAAGCCATGAAAAAGACTTTGGAAGCTGCCGGTGCTACCGTTACCCTCAAATAAGGTTCTAGTTCAATTAATCAAAATACTCTGCCAGTAATGGTGGAGTATTTTTTTGTTTGTAGTAAATAGAGAGGCTTTTTCTAGACAGTTGACAGTTATATAGAAATATAGTATAAGAAAAAAGCTTTTTGTACCTAGGTCGTTCCCGAACGAGGAGGTTTGGCATGCACTTTCAGATTTTTTGTATCATGGTAAGTGGGGCGGCACTCGATGATAGCGTTCGGAGCTTTCTGTTCTGGCAGGGGCGGAAATTGCTTTTGAGCGGAGATCGTCGACTTACTTTCAAGCATCCCAAATGTGAAGGCGAGATTCGTTCGGATTACACCCCCGCTTGCATGGGAGCAGTCAGTGGTTTGGTTCTACAGGCAAGTGTCGACTGTGCTAACGGTGTCTCCACTAAGGTGGAATACCTCATCAGGGAGCGCGACATCGAAGATCTGGATGAAAGTCGGGGAGGTTACTGGCTTTCATTGAATCAGCAACCTGACAATCCGGAATTTAACTAGTTGAGCATTGAGCCCTCGAAACATAGTTTCGGGGGCTTTCATTATTTTTTGTTATTGACATTTATCGCCCATCATGATTTAATACTTTTCTCGTTCTTTGGAACTTGATGACCCATTCATCATACAGTTTGAGCGATCTAACCGATCGCACCTGGCCACGAGGTTCGTGGTAACTTTTGCTACAGGGCGGATATGTCAGCATTCAAGGAAGGACACGAAGCAGTAACCCTGATCTACAGTGGTGGTCTGCCTCACGAAGAGGAGTTCGCCACAGTAACCGTTCCTGCGAATCACCACTCGCAGGAAAACCCTCAACCCGAATTGACGGAGGGACAGGACGTTGACTGAAGCCGCTTGGCAGAAATTGCTCAAGGACATCACACCTGCGTGGTCTGTCAATGACGCGCCTGCACATCAAGTCAACCTCGAAGCCGCCTTCTCTGCGTTGACGCGTCGCGAACAGCAGGTCGTTCTGCACTGGTATCTCCACTTTTCCATGAGTGGGCAGCGGGACGATCGTCAGATCAACAAGGCAATTGTGCCGCTTCTTCTGACGCCCATGGATCATCGTGATCCGATCGTGATCAATGAACGTCAGGTCCACGCTTACCGCATGAAGGCGCTGGCCAAGCTCAAACGGCCGGATGTCCAGCGCGTCTTGCGTCGGCAGCCCGACACAGTCGCGGCCTGACAAGGTTTCACCTCCTCGGTATCTACGGGTACCGGGGAGTTTTATTTTTGTGTTACAATTAACTATATGTTTCTCACTGTGCATGCTACCTTCGGAGCGCTCGTCGCTACCCAGACTCCAGGATTAGGAATGGCCTTTGTTGGTGGTTTCCTATCACATTTTCTTCTCGATTTCATCCCTCATGGAGATGAGAAAGTAGGGCAGTGGATCCTATCTCATAAGAAGAAGTTTATCCTCTTGGCTGGCGCTGATATAACTATTACGGCTTTTATGACGATTGTCATCGCTTCGATAGCCCTAAGCCGTG
This sequence comes from uncultured Gammaproteobacteria bacterium, assembly GCA_964540995.1. Lineage (GTDB taxonomy): Bacteria > Patescibacteriota > Patescibacteriia > UBA1558 > 2-01-FULL-52-15 > JAZDLR01. Next base: position 25,439 of record CAZIOU010000001.1, read on the forward strand.
GTGATAACGTGATGAATATACTTTTTGGTATGTTTGGTGCGGTGTTGCCGGACTTTTTGTCTATGGCCTTTCCAGAATTACACCAATTATTCCGTCGCAATATTATTATCGACAGCTCATATAAGTTATTACGAGCTTTATCAGTGGCGCAGCTGGTAGCAGTTATCAACGGAATCCATCACCGCATTCACGGTTTCTTCTTGCGTCGCTATGGTTTCAAATTTTCATTACAAAACGGCTTGCTGTTGCAATCCGTATTCTTGGGGGTGGTGATGTATGTGTTGTTAGGCAGATTGTAGCAGCGGTGCTCGGGGCTCGTCACTTGGTGCTCGGAAGTCGGTGTCCGGATTCCGGGTAGCGGATCCCTGACCCCTCTTTCTTCTCCTCCCAAGTACCTAGTAACGAGTTCCGAGTACCTATCTTTTTATTGCCAACTGATACACTTGTGACCCGTTGAGTAAGTAGACGATCTTTTCTTCGCTATCAATGGCGAAGCTTTTCAAATTATCAAATTTAGGTGAGGTGAATTGGTCTTTGATATTGCCATTCTTATCCATGATGGCGACGCGTTTATTGGCTGGGTCAAGAATATAGAGCAAATCCGAATTCTTAGTCGTCATGATCTGGCTGCCAGCACCGAAGGTGGGGAGAGGACGTTGATAGTCGAAGGGCTGTCTCTGGCCTTTGAATAGCTTCACAATAGTACCTTGATCATCGATCAGCCAGATATTGCCATCGATAGTGATGCTTTGGGTCTTGGCAACCAGCGATTGATCTTGTAGCCAGACTGTTCCGTTACCAAATTTACTGCCACTGGTGTCACCACTATTTTTGTAAATAGCACCGCTGATGTGATCGACAACATAGAGATTATCGCCATAGAGCAGTGCTTGATCAATGGCTTGCATACCGGCATTCCACGTAATAGTAGAAGGAGCAACAGTGGCGCCATTGATAGTCTGGATTTGTCGGTCATTGAGTAATACGAGTGTGCCGTTGCTGGTATTGAAGAGATAGCCGGTGGTTAGCGGTTGAGTCAGGATTTGTTTGGCCGGTTCGTCAAGTTTGTAGACACCTTGAGCTCCAGAGACATAAGCAGCGCTACCGATAAGGGCGAGATGCTTAAATTCTTGGTTGAGACTGGTCAGATCGCGATAGAGTAGTGGTGACTCGACCACATTGATATGGCGTACTTCATTGAGTTGTCGACCGATCTTCTCGCGTAAATCATTGAGTTGTTTCTGTTGATTACCATCAGCCGGTGACAATTGGTTTAATTTGGTAATCATATCGACGAGGATGCTTTCGGCTTTCTTGTCGTCTTTGTAGACACGACTGGAGTCTACATCGGATTGCATGGTTCCTAGCTCGGCCAACGTCTCACTGTAGGCTCGGTATTGTTTGTTAACCTGTAGATCTTGGCCGCGATAGATAATGACATTGAGGATTATCAAGAGGAATATGAAGCAGGCGGTGATCAGCCAACGATGGGTCCAATGTTTCTCCTTGAAGCTACTATGGAGTGTATCGACGTGAGATTCGAGGCGATTCCATTGGCGATGACTCGCTTCGTTACGATAGCTAGGTTTGGTAGCGAAGTGGAAGGATTGGATAGCAGTACGAAACACTCCCACGAAGAAGGCGCCAACAAGTTGGAGATAGATCCAAGCATGGACGAAGAAGAAACGGAGTGCCCAACCCATACCTTGGAGTACGGAGTTGGAGATTGGTACTCGGTCCGGACGCCTTGCAGGGATGCGTTGAGTCGGACGATTGGCTTGTTTAGCAGCCGGATTAGTGTTTCGTGCTGCTACTCGCTGCGTCGTGGCGATGCGCGGGGCCTCTGGTAAGGATTCTTCCTCTTGTCCCTTGAGTACGACCGCTCCGAAGCTGACGAAGCGAGGTACTTGCTCAAGTAGAAGCTCGAATTTTTCAATTGCTTCAGTAGTAGAGCCAGAAGCGACTATTTGACGTATTTTGATCTCCGAAACATAGTCAGTCAGCGATGGGGTAGTGAAGAGTAACGTGTCGTCTTCATCCAGATCACCGCTGGTGCAGCTGGAGAAAAGTTTCAAAGGATTTATAACTTTACTGGGTGGGGAGACCAAGGTGAAGGCATTGTCATGGAGGATCCAAGCAGCCATCTGGCCGAGGTGTGCGAAGTGTGTCTCACGATCAGCAATGATCGCCACCATGAGATTGAGCTGTTCGAGCCAACGAGTGTTTTTCTTGGGAGTGATGTGCGGCAACAAGTAGTTGAGTTGCTCTAGAATTTTCTCCAAAGACTGTTCGGGTGGGAGGTTGGTCGTTTTCAGAAACCACTCATTACATTCTTGACTGATGGCGTCGACTAGATATGACTGATCGAAGCGTGGCAAACGGGCGAAATCAGCAATAACCACCAAGCGACGTAAGTGGCGGGGGTCGCTCTGAAAGATGCTAATATCACAATGACTCCGGCTGGCGCTGGGGTCATGGATATATAATTTGGCAAGAGAAATGGGTACAGTCATAACGACACTATTTTAGCATTTTTTTCCTTTTTGGCCTAGTAATTCCTAGTAGCCAAGAGCAGAAAGTGGTACAATAATCCCGTTCTATGTTGAAATTACTTTTTGGCTCGACTTTGCGAGCGGGATTGGTACAATTTTTTATTCAAGAGAACCCCGGACCAGTGACGGTTGAGATTTTGGCTCGTCGTTTGCGCTGCACGACGCGCAAAGTCATGCCTGAATTAGTCTCACTCGAGACAATGGGCTTCGTGATCAAAGTGACAGCCGAAGGTAAGAAAGCTTGGGCTTTGAATCGGGACTTTCCGTTGTTACCAGAATTCAAATCTCTGATCTATAAGTCATTGATGTTGATGGAGAAAAATCTGGCTTCGTCCCTGGCCACGGTCAAAGGCGTACAGCTGCTGGTACTGACCGGTATTTTCAATGGCACCGATGTACCAACAGATATTTTCGTCGTTGGGACCGTGGATAAATCGTCCATCCAGCGAGCTATCAATAAGATTGCTGGAGAATTTCAAGACAGTTTACGCTTTACAGTTTTTAGCAAATCAGAATTTGCCTATCGTCGCAGTATGACTGATAAATTTGTCTATCAGGTGATGAATCTCAACCCAATCGTGGTAGTCAATAAATTGAACAAATAAGATGAAGTCAGCCGTACTCATTATTAGACCGACCAGCGATAATCTACTCTACGTCTATACCTTGCGACAGAACGCTCTAAGAAGTGTCTGTGTCTCGGCACCCAAATTGGACTTAGCGCTCCTGCCCTTGGTAGACAAAGTACTGAAACAGTCTCAGCTCAAATCATCTCATATTACAGCTATTGGCCTGGTGCAGTCGCCCATGAGTCTAGCCTCGCAGCGTCTGGCGGTTTCGGTGGTTAATTCCTTAGCTTGGGCTTGGGGCATCAAAGTATTTGCTCATCATGGCGATGTCACTGCTGCCGCCATTACCAAGAGCTTGAAGAAAGCTAAGAAAGGCTTTTTACAGGGGGAATATAGTTCGGAGCCGAGGATTGGAGCTGATCTATCTAAATTGAAGTCGAACTAAAGAAGGTAAAATAAGTTTTTTATGGAGCTAAATTCAACCTACGGTATCTATCTGAGCTTGTTAATAGTGATCCTAGTTATTGTAGCTGTAACCGGCGTACTTAGAACGAAAAAACGAATGTCATCTAAAGAAGTAGCTCTGCATCTGGTCAAAGATTTTTTTGACCTACTATTTGCGGTTGCATCGCCTATCGTTATCACTTTTGCTTACCTTGCTCCCTATACATCATCTGAAGTCGGAATGGGAATTTTAGTTTATGTCTCTCAATGTGTAATTGCAATTTTTGTATTATTGCTGGCAACCCCTTTTACCATAGATCGTTTTTTAAAAAAGGCAAAAACACTAAGTAATTTAGCTATAAGGATAGCAATTTTAGTATTATTAGTTATTATCATTGCCTGCTTTGCTTATTACCAAGCCAGCACCAAGAAAGCCCAATATGATAATTTTGTGCAGCAGCAAAATGCTGCCTATGAGCTAAAGAGCAAAAACGAATTAAATGTGCTTAATCAAGCCCAGGTAGTAGCTGATTGCCAATCACTTTCCTCGGATTATTACTGGCGCGAATGTATTACTAAGACAGTAAAGACAGATACTGATTTTAAGACTTGTAAAAGTCAAAAAATGAGTAGCACATATTTTTGTGCAGCCGCTTTGGCGAAGAAAACGCATGACATTAGCATATGTGACAACCAACTAGATATTAAAACTCGATATATGTGCGTACTCCATTCTTATATTTGGAGTTCGTACGAATCTAATCAGATTCTTGAATGTGAGGGGATGCGGAGCTCAGATCAACAATATAGTCAGTGTTTAGTTAGTATTACCAAAGATCCTCAAATCGCTAATCAGGGGCTGGGTTTCCAGTCCAAAGTATGTTTGGATTTTCTAGAAGTGAAAACGTTAGATGCAAATTCTCAGAAGGTATTTCACAGGTACTGTGACACCTTCCAACCTTTGTAAGTTTTTAAATTTAAGAAGCTGGGTTGCTCCTAAATACAGTGCTGCGCCGAGGATTGGGTAGAAGAGGGGAGAGATTGCAAATTTAATTGGCCTCTGGCCGAGAAATTAGGTATCCGCGATCCGGACCCCGGATAGCGGATACCGACTTCCGAGCACCGAGTCGCCCGCCCGACCGCGAAGACGCGTCGAGTCGGGCAGGCGAGTCCCAAGTACCCTCTGCCAACATTGACATAGTCCCCAAACTATGTTATTTTAATTTATTCCAAATTTTTTTGGCTGTTCTCTCACAAATAAAGGAGTATATGTGAATAAGGTTTATGTTATCCTTCGCGGTCTGCCGGGAGCCGGCAAGACTACCTTGGCCGAACTTTTGGCCAAGCATCTGAACGCTATGGTCGCCAGCGCCAACCATTTCTTCGAACAGAGCGGAACGTTTATCTTTGACCGTACCAAATTGGGTGCGGCGCATGCCTTCTGTTTCGCGGAATTCAAAAGCGCTTTGGATCAGGGCCAGTCTGTTATCGTTGATAACACCAATTCGACTAAGGCCGAGTATCTGCCGTACATGGCGTGTGCCGCATTGGCAGGTTATAAGGTTGTCATTTTCGAGATCAACGCAGCCGAAAGGCATTTGCCTCATTTGTTCTTCACTCGCGGCACCCATAATGTGCCGCTGATCACTTTTGACAACATGTGGTGTCGCTGGGAAAAGGATTCGGGGGCCGTGATGATCAACTGGGATGATTTCCATCCCGATCATCCGCTGCCGGAAAAGATTCTGAACGCACTCAATAAGGGAGGTGACGATGCTTCGTAATATCGTACTGCTTTTGATCACCGCTCTGTTCTCTGGTTGCGGTCAGGATTGTCCGACAGTCACCAAACCGTCGGAACCGCAGCTCGTCTTCCGCAACATGGAGGAGAGTCTGACTTTCATGGGGCAGCCCACGCTGACGCTGGTCGACGGTCGTACCGCTTCCGCCGTCAGTTACTGGCAGGAGTTCTACAGTCCTGATGACCATCACATTGGTGGCAAGATCTATTGTGTCATCATCTGGGATGATCATGGTCAGCGTCTGGCTGAATCCTACGGCATCTACTGCGGTGGATTCGAGCTGAAGCCAGATCTGGGTGAAGTGGACTTCAACGCTTTGATTCACGACTTCGGGAATGAGATGAGTCGTATGAGTAAGGTCGAGGTTTTTCTCCAGGCTCATATGCCTGATTTCCAGATTTCCGATCAGCCCCATTTCTACGTCAGGTATCATGCGGTACTATTCAATACCCTGCCCAACGATTTTCTGGTCGGTTGTGCCCTTCGCAGCGGCGATACCAATAATCCTGCTGCTGGTTGCGGTCCGTAGGTACTCAAACCGAAGGAGCTAAGTCATGGGTCTGATCGAGTTGGTAAAAATGCCAGTCGCCATCACCATGTTGACCGATGCACTGGAGTGGGTTTTCCCCAAACTTCAGCACCTGCGTGATCTTGAGTCTGGAGCTTATGGAGGCTATTTCAGCGTTCGGGATCACTTCACGGGTGAGATGATCTTCGTCAGCGGTGTCGGGTGTGTCTTGGCGGAGAAGGCCGAGGAGGATTTTCGTCTTTCTTTGGAAAATTCGGCACGTCTGTTCCAGAACCCTGACCATGCTAGTAGCTCGCAAAGCCGGCAGCCGGATCAGAAACAGTGTGCCGGTGCCGTCAGGACGGTAGGTGGTCTCATTTCCTTCGCTGGGTTATCCGGAGATGATCAGAACGAGGTTTTGGTCCTGGCGGTAGGTCACAAATCAGGACTGCTCCGTCTGCCTGACGCGCGATACATCGCGAGTCTCTCGGGCAATCAGCTGTTCGAAGCTGCCTTCGACTATTTACACCTGAACGGCTGATCAAGTTAGCACACCCCCGTCATCGAGCTGAGCTCGATGACGGGGGATTTTTTTAAATTGCAATTAGTTACTTGATGCTCGGAAATCGCTATCCGATATCTAGGGTTTGCGATCCGGATACCGGGTAGCTGATAGCGTTCTTTAACGAGCCCCAAGTTGCGAGTACCAAGTACCACCCTTATTAATTGACAATAATGTCAAAAGTAATCCTAGCAATGTGGATCACCGTGGTTGAAAAATAGAACCAAGTGGTATATAATGGTACCAAGTGGGAGAAAGTGGGGATAAGTATACGCTTATGTGTATAACTTTGACCCTCCTAACTCCTAACTCCTAACTCCTAACTCCTAACTTCACTTCCTGTGTTTATTGGCGAGTATCAGTATAATCTTGATGATAAGAATCGCTTAATGGTGCCAGCGAAATTTCGAGCGAAACTTGGCAAAGGAGCAGTAGTGACCAGAGGCTTGGATAATTGTTTATTTATCTATCCGCAAGCAGAGTGGCTGAAGTTATCAGGTAAAATTTCTGATCTACCTATCGGACAAGCTAAGTCTCGCGCTTTCGCCCGTTTGATGTTATCGGGAGCGATGGAAGTAGAATTTGATGGCCAAGGACGTATTACCTTACCAGAGTATTTGAAGAAGTTCGCAGGACTCAAGAAAGCTGTCGTAATGGCGGGATTGATGAACCGATTGGAAATCTGGGATGAAGCCAAGTGGCGTAAGTATCAGACAGAGACGGAGCGAGATAGTACCGATATTGCCGAAAATCTGGGAAGTCTAGGAGTCTAATGGACGAGTATCAGCACATTTCAGTTATGGTGCCCGAAGTCCTGCACTATCTGCAGGTCGGACCGGACAAGAATTATATTGATGGAACGGTCGGAGGTGGAGGGCACGCAGCTGCAATTTTAGAATCAACTGGACCGCAAGGAAAAGTGTTAGGGTTAGATCTTGACCCTCGAGCCATTGCCGCGGCTTCGAGTCGGTTACAGCCGTTTGGCGCGCGAGCGATAGTGCGCCGTGAAAATTACAAACAAATAACAAAACTATCAGATGCTATCAGCGCAATTACTCCAATTAGCGGTTTTCTACTTGACCTTGGTGTTTCCTCGGCTCAATTAGATTCCGCTAATCGGGGTTTTTCCTTTTCTGATCAGGGCCCATTGGATATGCGCTTCGATCCAGAAGCAGGAGAGACAGCCGCTCAGCTCATGGCCAGAGTTTCGGAAGCAGAGTTAGGAGAGATTATCCGAGATTATGGTGATGAACGGCAGTGGCGCCGAATTGCTCGATCTTTGAAACAAGCTAGTGATCAGTATGGTGAAGCGTTAGACGCTCCACAGATCGTGGCAGCTGTCAGTAAAGTTATCCCGACCCGTATCACCAAGTTGCATCCTGCTACCAAGACGTTCCAGGCTTTACGCATCGCTACCAATAGAGAATTACAGAATATTACGGAAGCCTTACCAACCATAGTTGAGTTATTGCCTTCCGGTGCGCGCTTGGTAGTGATCGCCTTTCATTCAGCCGAGGATCGGATTGTCAAACACTGGTTCCGACGTGAGTCACGCGATTGTGTCTGTCCTTCGAGTCAGCCGCGCTGCACCTGTGATCATAAGGCCTCACTTAAAGTTATTACCAAGAAAGCTGTCCTGCCGACAGCAGCCGAAATTAAAATCAATCATCGTAGCCGCAGTGCTGTGCTACGAGCAGTAGAAAAAATTTAAACAACGATGAATACAAAAACAAAAATGTCAGTCCCAGTGGTCCGTCTCAATGTCGCCGTGGTGGCCTTGGTCGTGGCCTCCTTCTTATTGCGCTTGATCTTTGCCAATATGGCAGCGGCGCAAACCAATGATATCGCTGATCAACAGGATCAAGTCAAAGATTTGCAGCTAGCCAATGAGCAATTGCAATTAAGCGTAGCCGAATTACGTTCCGTCGAACGCTTGAATCAGGTCAGTAGTGAATTGGCTTTGGTTCACAGCGATCACGTCATTTACCTCCAGCCACGAGGTTCCGTGGCTTATAACCGCTAGATCCCATGTTACGGAGTTCGGAAGTGGCCGATTCCGGTCGTATCAATAAACGAATAACGATACTTAGTATCGTTATTTTGGTATTCTTTTTAGCTATTGTGACACGTCTTTTCTGGCTCCAAGTCTTGAATTACGAACATTACGCTGACCAAGCGACACGTCAACAGCGCAAGATAGCCACTGTGGAAGCTACACGTGGGCAGATCTATGCTCGTGATCACACCAACGTTGGTGGTAGCGATCTCTATCCACTAGCGGCCAATAAAATATTTTATGAAATTTTCGCTGATCCGACCAAGGTGACCAGACCTGATAATGCCGCCGAAAGCTTAGCGACATTGCTCGATTTTAAAAAAGAAGACCTAATCGATCGTTTGAAGAAGACTGACGATCAGTATGAATTGATTAAGCACAAAGTTCCGATCGATATCAAAGCTAAGATCGAAGCTTTGAAACTGCCCGGTATCTATAGCCGTGAAGAAGTGTGGCGTTATTATCCAGACAAAGAAATTGGCGCCCAATTGCTGGGATTTTATGGCTATCTCAATGATGATAAAACTGGTACCTACGGTCTGGAAGGCTACTGGGACAAACAATTGGCCGGCACCAGCTGGACTGGCAGCTGGTTCAAGTCACCCAATGGTTCGGCTATCGGAGGACAGAATAACGACAAGGCCATCAACGGTGCCAACCTGATCTTGACGATTGATCGGACGATCCAATATCAAGCTTGCAAAGCTCTCGACAAAGCTGTCCAAGACCTCGGTGCTTCTGATGGCACTGTTATTATCGAAGAAACAACCACCGGTAGGATCTTAGCTTTGTGCAATAGCCCTAGCTTTGATCCCAATAGTTATAACGAAGTCGAGGACGCTAGCCGTTTCAATAATAATATTGTCTATGACGCTTATGAGCCTGGTTCCGTTTTCAAAGTTTTGGCAATGGCTGTGGCTATCGACAGCGGCAAAGTTAGTCCAGCTACTACATACGATGATACTGGAATGGTCAAATTGGCTGGATTTGAGATTCATAATTCCGATCGCAAAGCTCACGGCGTCGTCACCATGACGCAAGTACTGGAGAAGTCACTTAATACCGGTATGATCTTCGCCACTGGAGACGTACCCAATGCCCAGTTCAAGAAGTATATGAGTAATTTTGGTTTTGGCCAGCGCTATAATATTGAAATCGATCAAGAAGTGGCGGGTGATATCAGCTCCTTATCCAAACAAGGTCAAATCCACAAAGCTACCGCTTCCTACGGCCAAGGCATCACGGTCACTGGTTTGCAATTGGTTAATGCAGTTAACGCTATTGCTAATCACGGTAAGCTAATGCAGCCCTACATCGTAGAAGAAGTGAAGCGTGAGGGAGTGGCGGTGGAGAAGCACGAGCCCAAAGTAATCCGTCAGGTTATCACGCCAGCAACCGCCAGCAAAGTCTCGGCTATGATGGTCAGTGTGGTGGAAAATGGCTATGGTAAGAAAGCCGGTGTGCCGGGCTACTTCATCGCTGGTAAGACTGGTACGGCTCAAGTAGCCGAGAACGGTAAGTATGGGGACAAGACGATCCAGACCTTCGTCGGTTTCGGACCAGTCAGCAATCCACGCTTCACCATGGTGACGAAGCTAACTAATCCCAAAGGTGCCGACTGGGCGGAAGCTAGTGCCACGCCATTATTTGGAGAAATTGCTAAATTTTTGATGAATTACTATCAGATTCCGCCGGAACGATAGTAGTGTATAATAGCTATATGAGACCCATTATCACCAAAGTAATAAGCTTTTTAGCTCATCGGATCATCAGTGTCCAGAAGCCTTTTATCATTGGCATTACCGGCAGTGTGGGTAAGACTTCGACCAAAGAAGCAATTGCTACCGTGCTTAAGGCTCGTTATAGACTGCGAGCTTCGGCCAAGAGTTTTAATAATGAACTGGGGTTGCCCTTCACCATCATCGGTGTCGATGCTCCAGGCAAAGACCTCGGGGCTTGGTGGAGTATATTCAAGCAGGCTTTCGGCTTGCTACAGAAACGATCTGATTATCCAGAATTGTTGGTGTTAGAAATGGGCGCTGACCGCGTGGGCAATATAACTGCCTTGACCAATCTAGCCCCGCTCAATATCGGTGTGCTGACAACCATTGGTCCTTCGCATTTAGAATTTTTTAAGACTATTGATAACGTTACCAAAGAAAAAAGTGTTATTTTTAAATCATTACCCAAAGACGGTTTAGCGGTGCTCAATATTGACGATCCGATTATTGCCACGTTGACAGGTAAGGTTAGTGCTAAATTATTGACGTATGGTTTCCATCCCGAGGCCGATGTCCGTGCCAGCGATGATACCTTGAGCCATCAGAATAACGCTTGGGGACTAGCGTTCAAATTGAACTATCGTGGCAACACAGTGCCGGTCTTTCTACCGCAGTCTGTGACTCGCGCCAATATTTTGGCAGCGTTGGCAGCGGCAGCTATTGGCTTGCATCAGGGGATGAATCTGGTGGAAGTGGCGCAAGCGTTGCAGCAATTCCAGCCCACAGCTGGCAGAGGCAGGTTAATTGAAGGACGCAATGGTTTATTGATTCTAGATGATACCTATAATGCCTCACCGCAATCGACCAAAGTTGCTCTGGCTAGTTTGCAGCGTTTGGCTGGTGAAATTAACGCTACTACGGCTGCTGTCCTAGGTGAGATGTTGGAGTTAGGCGATTATACTGTTCATGCGCATGAGGAGATTGGTCGGGCAGCGGCTGAAGCCAAAGTAGGACTATTGCTGGCAGTTGGTGAGCATGCTGAAGCTATCAGTCGGGGCGCTCAAGCTGCTGGTATGTCTCTGACTTCAATAGTTACCCTAGCCACGTCTATCGCTGCTTTGGAATATCTGCAGAAACGTGACCTAGCTGGCACACTGCTTCTGGTCAAAGGTTCTCAAGGCACTCGCACCGAACGCATTGTGCGTGGTCTGATGGCTGATCCGTCGCGGGCCGAAGAATTATTAGTTCGTCAGTCAGCCGCATGGTTACAGAAATAATACAGGCCAGTGTTTATATAGTTATTCATCTAGCCCTAGGCTATGGTTGGTTTAGCTTCTGGCAGGGGAGAGGTAAATCAGCCATCGACAGTGTCTTGGCGAGTTTGCTTACCGTACTGGCGCAGACTATTGCCGGCGTATTTTTGCTAGGATTGTTGGGACTATTCTCAACGCTTACTATCTGGCTGTGGCAAATTATTGTTATCGTTGGAGTTTATTGGATCAGCCGTAAGCAATTACTAGTATCATGGCGGCTTATCTTGAGACGATCATGGTATGACTATCTGTTCTTGGTTTTGCTTACAACGGTATCTCTGGCAACGTTAATCTTATCCTTCCGTTCGGCTGATGTTTCCTTTGATAGTTTAAATTATCACTTACCGTGGGCAGCCTATCTGTTACAAGAGGGTCGTCTTGATTATTTCCAGACGCTGATCCCGTGGATCAATGTCTATCCCAAAGCGATCGAAGCTTGGCAAGCTTGGCATCTGGCTTTGTGGCACAACCAGTCTTTGTTGCAAGTTACTAACTTAATTTTCTGGCTCTTGGGATTTGGTTCGGTCTATGCCTTAGCGCGGGAGTTTGGTATTTCTCGTTTCATTTCGTTTGTGGCAGCTATTACCTATGCAGTTACGCCATTAACTATCTTGCAGCTGCGCACCAACTATATTGATTTGGCTTTGTCGTCATTGGTTTTGCTCTTACTCTATTGGTCAGTCAAGAAATTTGATGAGTCATGGTGGCTGTGGTCCATCACCGCCGGTATCCTGATCGGTAGCAAAGCCACGATGGTTATCTTGGTGGCGCTGGCTCTCGTAGTCAAAGTCGTCAGCGGTTGGACCAAGCCCTACAAATGGCCGTGGTATGTGCTAACGATTGCCGGCTTCGGCAGCTATTTCTACGCTCGCAATTGGTGGGCCAGTGGTACGCCGATCTATCCTATCGGGCCGAAGTTAATTTCTCTCGATCAATTATTATCCGGTTCACAAGCAGCGATTCTCAAAGGCAAGCCTATGTGGGAGCAGTTGTGGATTAATTTTACTACTGTCTACGGTAATTACAGTTATCAGATGAATCCGGGCGGATTTGGTTGGTTGTGGTTACTGATCTTATTACCAGCTTTAATTATCTTTTTATTCTGGGGATGGAGACAGCGACAGTTCCGATTGATGACTGTGGTGCTAGCCCTTGTCATCGGATTTCTGCTTATGCCGGCTAATTGGTGGTTGCGCTATGGCTTATTTGTTGTCGCAGCTGGGAGCCTATCTCTGGCTTATATACTGGCTACATTGCCACATCATTGGCGTTGGGTGGGTTGTGGCATTGTTGTGTTATTTATTATCCATAGTTGCCTGATCACTGGTTTTAGTTGGCAACGAACAGAGTTGACGCGGTATTATCCGGAATTTGGAAGTTTAGCTGCTGTCCAACAAGCGGGTAGTGTCATTGCTTACGATAGTCGGTTACAGTTACCGTTTGTCTTGTGGAATCATGATCTATCCAACCGTGTAGTCTTCGTCTCGTCAGCTGATAAATCCTACGATCAATGGATGGCAGGTCTACGCGCTTCGAAAGTACAATATATCGTCACCAAATATCCCTCGTTGGAATTGCAGCAGATCGATAGTCATAAGGCTAATTTTGAGCTGCTGGCTAGTCAGGGGGATGTGAAGGTTTGGGCGGTGAAGTAGGGGAAGGTTAAAATACTTAATTAAAAACAAGCCTTTGTAGGCTTTTTTTAAATTTGTCCCTTATGGCTCTCTATCGTGGAAGATGTTAGAACTGCGGTATTGGAGCCTGTATATTGAAGTAATGAAGAAGCCATCCGACAATGATTAGAAAAGCTATAGTCCCAACCAAAAAAACTAACCTACGATAGACATAACTTGCAACATCCATCAGGAACCGTTGAATAAGCTTGATAAGAAGCCAAGCATAATACAGTGGAGGCACTACAACCAAATTGACGACGGTCATTAGAATATCAGTTTTTGAACGATAACTATTGCGCATGTTTTTAAAATGTGGATTAACGGTCAAGCTTATACCTTAAGAACTATTTGTCAAGTAACCGGGATGAATTCCGATAGGTATGACACTTGCTTTTCTATAAATAGCGCTTAAGAACTACATATTGTCTGGCTTTAGCAATACAGATTCCATTTTTGATAGCATAACATTCAACAAAATGCATGCCATTAAATTTGGTATGCTCAGGCATGTTACGCGTGTGATGATCTGTAATCTCTCCGCGCGGCTCTGGAGAATTATCATCATTTTTTACTTTCCATTTATATAAAATCAAATTCCCAGTGTTGTCTGTGATGGAAAAGTTGATTCTTCTATCTACTTCAATTTGCCCATTTTTATCTAAGACGATCTCTCTGAACCCACCCTGACGAGGGAGAACTCTCGCGGTGATATTAAGTGAAAGGCTATTATCTGTAAATGTTGGAATATGTTGATCGAATAGATACTCTTCAGTTTTGCTGACACGCTTATACCGTCTACTCTTAAGTAAATCGGATACACTTATTTGTCCAATGTCTTCCAAACCAATTAAAAAAGCATCACGTGAATAGATTATTGCGTCTCTCTCAATCTGTGATAAATGAGCAATATAATCATCAATAAATTTATTTTGGTCAGCTCTATCGGGTATCTGTGGCCTGGAGATTAAATTAGGTAACCTAAAAAAGAATTCAAAAATAGCATCAGCTGCTGTGATAGTTTTATCCTCCATAAAAATCCTATAGATCGCCTGCTCAATATGGAAAGACTTTAACTTGAACCCTTGATCTGCCTCTTTACAGTTGTGTCTCCACCTTTTAACAAATTTCACTGCCTTTCTAAAATCCGAGTTCGTTTTATTCAGGTCAGTTGCGTCTTTTATGTATCCTTTAGGATCAGATTTTAACCACCACTCATTCTCACTTCCATAGACTCTTGAAAGTTCATCATACCGTAAACTCCTTTTTTTCTTACTTACTTGAATAATCTCTGGTACCCAATAAATATCATCGCCATAATCATTGCTATAGCCAGAAGTAAATGCTGGGACAATATCTACAGAAAACTTTTCTTCACCCCCATTCATAAAGGAAATGGTTATTGAGTGAGATTGCTTTGCAAATTTTATTTGATAGCTGGTAGGATTTTCAAAATTATTTGATAGCTGGCTTTCTAACTTTGAAAGTATTGATCCGGGATCCAGATTTTCGGGATCAAATTTGCCGTTTATGTATAGTACATCAATGTCGTGAAGTGGTTTTGATGCTGTGAATCGGGCATACGAACCAATTAAAATACAGTTCACTCCCAAGGCAAGTTTTAAAGCAGCGTATACACTTGTCGCAAATACTTGTTCCCCATTAGACGGGGAGAGATTTGATTTGACGTAGTCACGGAGTTGGGAATTTAAACTATCTTTTGTCATAGGGCGATACGAGTGCCAGATTAAGAAGAAGCGTTAAGAGACGTGCAGAGGAATTACACATTTCAAAATAGATATGTTGCTGAAACTTACTCATATGTTCGCTTGAGATTCTATTTTCTGGTTTCGCAAGGATTATCAACGGTATCTTTTTTACTTTTGCTGTCGCAACCAAGTCTGGGTAAAATTCGTATGAACCAGAGTATTCAGCCACGTAAATCGCAAAATCCTCGAATGTCTGTAATTGATCAAGTCCCGCTGAGATATCATAAACTCGCTCTACCTTTGAGAAAAGACCGTTCTTATTTAACATCTCCATTTCTGTTTCAAGCGCATCTTGATTTGTTTTTAGAAGATAAACTTTTCGCTTTAAATTTCTGAACATACGAATTTCTTTCTTAAAGAAAAAACGTAAAAAGACAAAACACGTGATTGTACCGATACTAAAATAGAATAAAAAAGTAAAGAGCGCATAAATATCGAGTGCGGTCGTTATATTCTCCCAAGAGAAGCTCATATTCGCGGTGTTAATAAATTAATTTTTCTCACAAGGGGGAGATATTTACACGATACCTCCCCCATTTATACTTACTCAATCAGAGCTAACTTAAGACCCTCATAGCAGCCGCGCCACAAGGAAATCTCCTTACCTAATTTATTGGGATTTCTATGTTCAAGCGCTCTCTCGCAAACTCGCAGTGCCAATAAGGTTCCATGTTTCTCAAATACATCGAAAGGATTGTGTGACCATTCGTATCGATCGCCACGATCTTTAATAAGAGCTCGAAAAGCTGCAAGTATAGGATAGATAAAACCACTTGGAATCCCATAGTTAGAAGATTCGTCGATGAAGTAGAGATCATAACTGGCTTTCTTTTTGTAAGTAACACCAGTGAAACGACCAAATCTGCCGCCGCTCTTAAGCTCGGCCACATCCTTATTTGAATCGAGCTGATTAACACTCTTATTATAGAGTTTTGGCAGACCTTCATAGATCATATCCCTCAAACGCAAGATATCCTTAAGTAAAGGATACAATTTATTCATCTCTTTGTGGTTCTCACTGAAGTGATTTAACGCAGCAGCCTTTGAAACGTAGGCAACGGATGGTTGCCTATCCTGTCCAAAATTCTTTGCGTCAAAACAAATCAAATAGGAAATGATATCGCGGATATCAATCGGTTTTTTTGCATCGTCAGAATACAATTCATTCTCTTTGAATGCTATAAGATCAAAATACGACTCTCCTCGCAAGGCATCTTTGAGTGGATTAAAATCACCCTGTAAATTCATCAATGATTGGTCTTTGACCTGAGTAGATGTATTACGCGCGTCCACAATATCGACTATATCTTCGACCTCGCTGAAGCCTTCCATGATTTCCAGCTTAAGGTATAGGCTATCTCTTTTTTCTGGCGGTAGATCATTCAACTCGTCGATTAAGATTTTACAGGTGTGACCACCATCAAGTAACCCATGCTTACTCTTATCAGTCATGGTGAGAGTTAAAACACCACGCTGATTATCAAATTCTATTTTGTCAGCCATCACTACAAGTCCGCGATTCTTAAACATAAACATGTCGGGGCTGTGTTCTGCTGATTCTGCAATTTTCTTTGCTACCCGAGATGTAGTCTTTGGATCTCGAGGGTTAATACCTCGCCAATCATAGAGGTCTTTAAGGAACAAATCGGCTTTTGCTATTGCCGAATAAAAACGCACACCTTGTTGGTCAAGGGGTGTTTCAAGTCTCCTTACGGAGAATGTATCTATGTTGAGATTCATATAATTATGACTCAAGTTATTTAATTAATAACTGTGACCCCGACTTAAGGTTACCCTGTAAGCCGATTTAAGAGTCTAAGGGTTGCCCCTGTAGACAATTGAGTTTTTAACGATCACTTGGAATTTAGTATCTACCTTTTGTAGAATTTGTCAAGGGTCAGGCTTTATGTTAGCCTGCGTCTATGCCTCAAGATCCAACATTCAAAGAAGATGGTAAGCGTCGTATATTCTGTGCCGCTTGCAGGCGTCACATCACTGATAGCTACCTGGGAGAAAAGAATACACGAAATATCCGCTGTAAAGGCTGCAAGTCAGTAAACATTGTATTCCCTCCCAGAAAAGGTGATATAGATGGCCAGAAGGTAATTTTGTTTGGTCCAGGCCAATCCATATTTACTGCTGATTTGACAGAATCCGAAATAGAAGATAGTCTGTAATTGACTTTAAAAACCGAACAGGGTTATAAAGGGTCGAAAGACCAAAGAGAACCCGCAAAGCATATACCTTCTCGCAAGGCATAGCTTTGCGGGTTTTTTGTTTGTCATGGGGATTTAGAAATGCTGATTTATCCCCATGAGTCAGCATTTTTTAGTTCAGTAATGTTACTCAATGTTACCAGTAGAAGCTATAGAAGAATTCAAGATTATCTACTCAAAAATACTTGGGGTTGCGTTGGATACCCCTGAAGCGCTGAAAAAGGCCGAAAATCTTTATAATCTGATTAAAGTCGTTTATCAAAAACCCATAGATCCCCAAAGAAAAACAGGGGTATAGGGACTACAAAGATGATTTGCAGAAACCAAAATTGTTCAAAAAAATAGCCAAACAAAGTCAAACAAAAATCGTCGCGGATACGGCCCGCCCGACGTTAAATAGGCTGGACTGCACACTGGGGAGCGGACTACCTTACATCAGATAAAAACTGATGCCTAACAATTCCGCACGTCACTTTTTTTAAGCAGGTGACGGAGGGAAATAGTTAACTTATGAGTATCTATGAAAAATCTAAAAGAAAATCAAGGTTTAGCGATCTTGTTAGGATTGATCCTAAGCAAAAGCTATTTCTCCGTAAGCATAAGGACTGTCGGACTATGGCGGGGTTCTTGGATAAGATCATTAACCGCTATAAACGGGACATGCGTAGCGCTACAAAAGATTACAAAAACCGACAAAACCGGAGTGTTGATTTCAAGTCTTAATAACCCCACTTTTAGGGCCAATTATAGAGAAAGAGACTCTGAAAAAGTGTTGGTTGATTTAACCACTTTTGTAGTTTATAATGTTGATACAATTAAATATCGCACGCTAATGCATTCAGAAGCCCTCATCAGGCCTTGCATTAGCGTGCGGAACGATAGCAATATCGTTAAAACTGGTGGGGGCCTTTTAGTTCCCACGGAAAGGAAAATATGAACGAACAAAATCAAGCGAAATCAGGCAAGAAGTGGTATCAAAAATGGTGGGTTATAGCCCTTCTGCTGATGTTTTTCTATGGGCTCGGTAAAATGGCTCTGGAGCTGCCAAAGACCTCTACAGAGGCGTCACAATCGGCCACAGAGGCTCCCCAAAAAGTTGCCTATGAGGTAACAAAAGAATGGGCAATACCTAATGGCGGTAAAGGGATGGTAATAGTGCTTTCGCCGGATAAGGTTAATCTCTCTGACATGGAACGATTGGGAGAGCAATTACGTGAGGCGGCTAAGTCCGACAGGGTTGGAAATGTGGTAATTTTTTCCGATAAGGCCACTGCTCAACAATATGATAATTCATTGAATTTAATTGAAGAGGAAAAAGTCAATTACCTCAAGCACTTAGTTGGGGTTTATAACAAAAACGTGAATACTGGTAGTCATGAATTTAGTATTTACTTGGATGGAATTGATGGAGCTGTAACAAAAAAGATTCAATACGAATAATGTAAAATGTCATCTAAGTATTTTATCTACGCGCGCAAATCCTCCGAAGCTGAAGATCGGCAGGTTTTATCTATTGAGTCTCAAATCGATGATTTAACTGCTTTAGCAAACAAGCAGGGTTATCAGATTGCTGACATTTTGACTGAGGCAATGTCTGCGAAAGCTCAGGGTAGGCCTATCTTCACATCTATGATAGAGAGAATTACAGCTGGTGAGGTAAGGGGTATTATTTGTTGGAAAGTTGATCGGCTGGCGCGAAATATGATAGATGGCGGTTGGGTTATGGATAGTCTTCAAAATGGTGTTATAGAGCATATAGTGACCCCTGAGCGCGAATATAGGCCCAAAGATAATGTACTACTAATGTCTGTCGAATTCGGAATGGCTAATCAGTTTATTCGTGATCTAAGCTCAAATGTGAAACGTGGCATACGAAAGAAAATAGAAAAAGGTCAGCTCCCTGGCGTCGCACCTTTGGGGTATATGAATCAAAAGAATCGAGAGACGGCCGAGAACCAGATTATGCCTGACCCTGATCGTTTTCAGATGATGCGGATGCTTTTTGATGAATTCTTAAAGGGTACTCACACAATTCGTACCCTGCAGGGGTTGGCACATGATTGGGGTTTCCGTAGTCCACAGAAAAGAAAAGTCGGAGGAAACTTTATGGGATCAAGTACTGTCCACAGAATACTCACTAACCCCTTCTATTGTGGTTTTCTAAGATTTAATGGAGACATTCATAAAGGCTCACATCAGCCCATGATTACTGTAGACGAGTTTGATCGTATTCAGTTAATACTTGGGAGAAAAGGGAAGCCTCGGCCACAAAAGCATAAATTCCCATTTACAGGGATTATGGAGTGTGGCGAATGCGGAGGCAGTGTGACGGCAGAGATAAAGAAAAAGAGCTTAAAGTCAGGCGAAGTAAAATTCTACACTTACTATCATTGTACAAAGCGACTTAATCCTATGTGCACTCAAGCATGTATTGAAACAGCCGAATTAGAGAAACAGATTGAGAGCTACTTAGAATCCATCACTATTCCTGAAGAGTTTAAAGACTGGGCTATTAGATGGCTCAATAAGCTTAACGATCAAGAGATCAACCACAGGTCAACAATTTATATAAACCAGCAAGATACGAGAAATAAAATTCAGAACGATGTTGATGAATTAACAAAGATGAGGTTTAGAAATCTCATCAACGATGAAGAGTATATAAAACAAAAAAACCTACTTCTTAAAGAGTTGAGAAGTATGGACGAAAGACTACGAGATACTGAAGATCGTGCGTCTAAGTGGCTGGAGCTATCTGAAAAGACTTTCGATTTAGCTTGCTATGCAAAGTCATGGTTTCAAATTGGCGATATAGAGCAACGTCGCATGATTTTGACCTCACTTGGTTCGCACCAAGTGTTATTTAACAAGAAACTTACAATTACCTTGGATAAACCATTGTCAATCATCAGTGATACGGCTGAAGAGATACGCGCAGATTGCACTCGGTTAGAACCAGAGAAAATACTGTCAGGACAAACAAAAAACAGAGCTTCAGACTCCATTTCTTCTCGATGGCTCCCCACACGGGACGGAGTTCGAACCTTTTCTAATTCAACCATGAAGCCTGAATCTCGTCTAGGCAGGCAGAAAAGAAAGGTATGAATCTGTCAAAGGAGGACCTTGACGAACTCAAGGAAATTTATTTTAAGGAGACTAGAAAGAGGCTTACGGATGACGAAGCTCTAGCTATGGCACGTCAGCTGTTTCGAGTCTATAGGGTTTTATATAGTAGAAAGCCAAACCAGCCAGCTGACCCCATTCTAGACAAATAACCCAATCTCTGGTATTGCTACTTTGTTGTTAATTCTCTCCAGCCTTCTGCCTACGCATGGTGCGCAGTCAGCATTTCTGGAGGGAATTGTGAAACGCTTTGCTCTTCTGTCCTTTAGCTTACTCTGCCTAGCTTTCACGGCTCTGGTCGGATTCCACATCGGACAAGGAACTGCCACGGCCCAGAGCGGACTGATGTCGACCTCGGCAGTCGTGACCGTCGGCTTTCAAAAAGCTCTCCTGGTCAATGGCGAAATCTGGAAACTCGAAATCGGCGCAGGCTGGTTAAATACCGGCCAGTCTTCACCAGTCCCGGTCACAGACGTTGTCTTTCTCTTCGAAACAGATGGCTCCGACCCGGCCATTATCGATCGAAGTGGAAACGGATGGGGTTATCGCAATAATCACTGGACAAACTACGGACCGCCACCCGTTGCTGTGACAACACAGCCGACCACCTGGAGCGCCATCAAGGCGCAGCACAGGTAAAACCAAGCGGCCAGCTTCGCGATGCGAAGCTGGCCGTTGAACATTTTAAATACAGTTAGGTAGGATGCTCTTGAAGAGCTTAAGAAGATTCATCTCGAGGAAACCGTGAAGATACTGGCTGAGAATCAGGCGCTGACTATTGCAAGGAATTTGTTTGCTCTGGTTAAAGCTCTTGGCTCTAGGCGCGACCCTGACGCCTAGCGTCAGACCATGGCTTCTCATATTTCTCGTAATACTCTCTTTCAAGTAATCCGGGGTGGAGACTTCCATCAAGCATTTTCTGCATAACTTCTCTGTTACTACCATAAGCAAACTCAATAGCATGGGACGCAATCAGAATGTTGAACAACCTCACGACCTTATCTTGCGCGGAAAATAGTGCCTCTCTCTTGATCTTCGTTGAACCCATCGGATATGTCAATTGAATTAGAATCTCTGGCGTGAGTGCGAAGTATTTATTTCTATCTAAAAAAGTTGGACCATAAAAAGTCTTTGGTGGCAGCCACCACTCCACGATTGGAGAGTCAGAAGTGATGAATTGCTCATTGCCCTTAGCAATATATATTTTCCATTTCATTCCATAGAACATATTCGCGAAGCCCGGACCACCAAACCCTAAGTGTGTGGTCATAAATTTGAGATGTTGCGCGTTACTGACACGCAAATCCCAGTTATCACTTCTCATAAACTCTAAGAGGTCATCTTTTTCCTTCTCTGTCATGACTTTCCCGGTATCCTTCAGATATTTGTTAATGGTCTCACGATCAAACCAGTTAATCATAACTTTCGCTGCCTGCTTTTCATAAGATTGGATTTGCTCTCTCATGGCTGGTGAACGTAGCCACATCAAACTCATAAAGACTGAAAGAATGTATTTGTCCGTGTCGTCTAAATATTGATAGTCAACAATCTTCTTAATGATTACTGGAAGTTCCTTGGCGATCGCATCCTCAAATTGATTTAGCCAGGATTCAACTTGCTGTGACACCTCATCTGGCTCACCTGTTCTTCCGGCATAATAGTAGTGTTTATAACCAATGCCTGACGTCGGTTTCGGATTGCTTAGACGTTTATTCTTTAGGTCTAGCGGATGCAGCTTACCATCTTCATCAGTAAACCTTCTCAGATAGAACTGAGGCACATAATGTTGTTTTTTTGTTTCCGTGTCCGCCATAGAGTCGTAATAGCAAGTTATTACGGCAGGGTCAACCTAATAGGTTGAGATCTCTATCGCCCTTTTTTGGTTATCCACACCTCCCCGTACACATTCTACTTTAACCCATCTAGACGGACATAAAAAAACAGCCTTTTCAGACTTGGCTCACCATTAGGGATTCGAACCCCTAATTATGAATTGCGTATTCCCAATTACGCCTTACGCTTTACGTATTACGATCTATAAACTGGTGACCCTACCGGGAATCGAACCCGGATTGCAAGGTTGAGAACCTTGTGTCCTAACCGTTAGACGATAAGGCCGTATTTGCGGTGCTTGGTACTAGCTGCTTGGTGCTCGGAAATCGTTACCGGATCGTGAATACCGAATTCCTCTCTTCCCAGTCCCGAGTAACGAGTACCTAGTACCTAGTACCTAGTACCGAACTAACTAATAACAAATAACACTTTCTTCAATTCTTTTCAAGTCCCAAATAAAACCCGCCTAAGTTGTTTAGGCGGGGATAGGTTCGGCTCGTCAGCTGAAGCCTTTCTTGGCTGGTATCAGCCACAGCGGTTGACGCAGGATGACCGACAGTGAGTCACCGAAATAGAAGTAGGGATCGCTCGTCAGACCGATAGTACGACCATACTGACGCAGTGCCTTTGCTTCTGTCGGCCCATGCGCCATTTCGATCTGATAAATGACGGCCTGGAAGGCGATAATGGCCTGCTTGCGCTGGACTCGGAGGCTGTCAACTTGTGTTTGCAGTGACTGCACACGATGCCGATACTGTTCGGTCTGCGCAACGGCTGCGAGGCCAGTGAGACCGAGGACGTACCCGATGATTATAACCATGTTGCGACGCACGGCTTGGCTCCTTCGGATAGGTAGAGTAGTAAGGAACGATACACTGAAATCGTAGTCCAACAGGCTACTTTGTCAATGCTGGATTAAAAAAAAGGGACTCGATTACTCAAGTCCCTTGCGTCATAGGCTAGCCTCCTGGATCGTTGCAGTTGCAGGGTCCGGATGGAAATCGGCGTTGATTACATGTGGAGCAGATAGCGTAACTACAGCGGCCGTTCGGCAAACTTCTCCAAGCAGAGAAATAATATTCTGCACCGCAGGAGCTACAAACAAAAGTTGATTCCCAGTCGTTGGTATTTGTCTGTCGATCTGCTTCACATTTGGTTACATATCCGGTGCATTGATAGCTCATATGACACTCCTTGGAGCAAAGAAAGCGGGACAGCTGTCGCTGTCCCGCCCAAGTGTACTACTCCAACTAGTTTGTCGGAGATTACAGGTCATCATCGAGGTCGAGCTCGAAGACATCGTCTCGCAGTTTTCGTTTTGAACCAGGGATTTGATTCAGATCGTCATCAAGATCGAAACGTGTCTTTGTTGCTCCGAATGCTTGAGGATGGCTGTCACTAGAGTGCCGATGAAGTCGATCAAATCGATCCTCGAAACGATCGCCATCGACGTCGAAAGTGACTCGTTCAACAATGGGCAGATCGAGAGGTTCTGGGTCGATGGGCTCGATTGGTTTCACCAAGTCATCCTTGAATTTCCGGCTGCGCTGACCGTAGGGGTCGGTTGCATCAACTGGATTCAGTTCGTGGGTGACGTGTGGTCTCATGTCTCTCATCGGGAAGGGCATGGTGAACTCGCTTTGCTGATATTGACCGGTATCATCTACTCAGACATTTGCCGAGTAGAAAAATTGTTAAAAGATCTAATAATTATATTATGGTATATATGCTTTAATCCGTCAATGTTATTGTCAAGAGCTATTTTACTAGCAAAAATCACTAGTTTTGACCGATGAATTTGGTGGTGCAAATAGACTGTAAATTGATTTTTGCCAGCGTACTTGATAATATCAAATAACTATGTCTGAAATTATTAGCGTACCTCGACACATCGGCATCATCCCCGACGGTAATCGTCGCTGGGCCAAGGCCAAGGGCTTACCAAGCCTCAAAGGCCACGAGGCTGGCTTCAAAGTATTGCCATCAGTGGCTGAAGCGGCCTTTGATGCTGGAGTGGAGGTGTTCTCAGCTTGGGGCTTCTCGACTGAGAATTGGAATCGTACTGCTGAAGAAGTGTCCTATCTGATGGATCTTTTTATTCATTACTTAGGTCAAGAAGCCAACGAATTGCATCAGAAAAATATCAAATTATTAGTGAGCGGTTCACGAGCAGAGTTGAGCGACAAGCTGGTGCAGGCTATCGAGCAGGCAGAGCAACTGACAGGTAATAATAGTAGAGGAGTGATCAACGTTTGTCTGAATTATGGTGGTCGACAGGAATTGGTAGATGCGGTCAATGGATTAATCAAAGAAGGCAAGACGGCAGTTACGGCCGACGATCTTACACGCCATTTGTATCATCAATTACCTGACTTAGACCTGATTATCCGCACAGCAGGGGAGCGGCGGTTGTCTGGCTTCATGCCGTGGCAGGGAATCTACAGTGAACTGTATTTTAGCGACAAGCTATGGCCAGATTTCTCACCTGATGACTTGCACGCGGCGCTGCAAGATTTCGCCAATCGTAAACGCACCTTTGGTGGAAATTGAATTAGAACCAAGTATAAAGTAGAAAGTATAAGGTATAAAGTATGTGGCCTAAGGTAGGAACAGAACGTAACAATACATTATACATTCTACCTAATACCTAATACTTTTTAATAATATTTTATGACGCCAGAACGCTGGGAACAAGTCAAACGATTACTTCAAGACCAGTTTGAGATCGCTGATGAGTACGATGAGCAGCTCGATCCGGGTTCGGCCCACTGTCTCGAATGCATCTCGCCGCTCGGTACATTAAAAATTTGTTTTGTTACGCAACCGAAACTTCTGGACAAAAAAACCAATTATTCTCATCGTGCTGGCGGTGAAACTTCTGTTTCGTATGAATATGACTCAAATGAGCAATCTTCGCACTTAGAGATTTCTCGTTGGGATGAAGCGTCGGGCAGCTGGCAAGAAATGTCGCCCGACACGCTACCGCTGACTTGACTAAGTGTGGTATAATTTCTGATGTTGAAAGGAGGTGACATTGTGAAATTATCAGAACAATTAAAACTTTTAGAAATTACCATTGCCTTCACGGCCATATTGTATGTGGCTTCGATTGTGATGACGTATTATTTGAGTCCTCTTTATAGCTCCTTTGATACTACGATTTGGTTCGAACCATCGACCAATTGGAAACTCGGCAGCTATTTTGTGCAATCCTTACTGTTTGTCCTTGGTTATTCCTTGTTATATAACGGTATTCCGGGCAAAGGTATTCAGAAAGGCGTTCAATACGGTTTCTGGTTATGGATGATCGGTACGTTACCGACTTTATTCCTCTGCTTATCAGCTTTGGCTTTGCCTCTCGAATTAACCATATCCTGGATGGTGACCTGGTTAGCTGCTAATGTATTATTTGGTCTCCTGATCGGTTGGATGTATCAGCCTCATAAGAAATAATCAATGTTTCATCGGATTAGAGTAATAGCTTTTATTATCGTGTTGGTCGCTATCGGCGGCGCGGTGGCTTGGTATCTTCAAGTCAATCACACTGGCACCGCTTCGCAAGCTTCGGGTGATCAGGCTACCCGACCAATCTTATCGGCTGGCGATTATCAGCAACGTGTGACGACCGTTTTGTCACGAGTATCAGCTGCGCCCGCTGATTCGCTTCCGGCAGCCATTACAGCGGCCCAGACAGAGCTCCAGACGCTGGTAGTCAATGATGATGTCAAATACGACCATCTGGCTCTATTTATGGCCTTTGATCTCTGGGCACGTAAGACTCCTAATTATGACGAATTGGTCAGGAGTAAATTGGCGGCCTTTGCCCAACATCAGACCTGGTCAGCTGCTTCAGTGCAGGCCGTGATCTCCAAGCTTCCTACTTCCTAATATGACGCGTCGTCTCTTGTATTACAGCTCATTGCTTTGGGTTTTTCTTGGCTTCTTCGCTGCTGTTACCTGGTGGCACTGGCTGCTCTATATCATGGCGGCTATTTTTATTATCACGGTATTGGGTTTTCGTAGTTTTAGTCGTAAGCCGTTCCGCACCGATGGTTGGCTGTGGGTCTCCTATGCTTTCTTAGTAACCTTCGCCTATCCGCAGTTTCTCCAATTTGCCGATACCGAATCGCCAGTCTTGTCTTGGTTGTATGCCTTATTAATCTTATTTCTTTGGTGGTGGCTGCTTTTTTCTGTTAGTCAATATTATAGCTCCAGCAAGATCTTCTCTTCCCAACAATACATTGAGGTCAATCAATTTATCCAGCTGCTGACCTTCTGGCAGATAAGTAACCTAACCTATTTTTCTTTAGTTAACTTGAATTTTCCCTTCTGGTTGGCGGTCTTGATCATAGCGGCCGTGACGTTCTTATTCACTTGGCAAATGATCCGGGTGCATGGGCAGAAGAAAGGTTCTCTCTGGCTGATCCTGACTGCTTGCACGGCAACTACGGTAGAGCTATTTATCGCTATCAACCTATTACCGATGAGTTATTATATGCAGTCGGTATTTGTCAGCTTGTGGTTCTTCTTCGTCACCTATCTGACGGTGGCTGGGCAGGATGTCTCTAGTAGGCGTAAACTCTTCTTCCGAAGCTTGATTTTTATCCTTCTGGCTGTTATGGTCTTAGTCCTAACACGACTGTACTAATGGCTAATTTCAAACATTTTATCCGCCCCACATCAGAGAAACCACCATCATTGGTAAGTGTTACTATTGTTAGTGCTTTGGTTGGTTTGGCTACAGGAGCAGCTGGATTTAGCCTACTACGAGCGCTCTACCCCAGTGAAACCATCATTACAGGCACTACCGGTGATCTGAGTTCGCTCAAAGTTACTTTTGACGAACCTTTGACTGCTGTAGCAGCGCAGCTTGATGATCATATAGTACCTGTGTATAACCACATAGAAACCTCAACTACCAATTTATATACTGACCGTGATTACGTGGCTACTGCTTTGATTGTTACCTCCGATGGTTGGCTGATGGTACCGTCCACCGTGTCAGTACCGGCGCAACCAGATGTCATCGTTAATAACAAAGTCTATCGTGTCACCGAACAGCATCTTGATACGGTGGCGCAAGTTCGTTTCTTGAAAATAGATGCCAATAATCTCTCACCGATTCGCTTCACCAAAGATGACGAAGTCAAGCAAGGTGCGCTCTTGGTCTATGAGCAGGCGCGGATTGCTGGCGGATCACTCTTTAACCGCTCATTAGTTCGGCAGATAGATACCATTGATATGACTAGTCGTATGACGCAGATTCACGGTGCTAGCTTGGTGGATCAGACTATTGCTATCGATCAAAATGCTTCTGAGTCGGTTTTTTACTTTACAGCCGGAGGAGCGGTGGCAGGAGTCGGGCAGGGCGGACAGCTAGTCCCCGCCTACTATATTCGCACGGCTGTGGATAAGTTATTAGCCAAAACTTCCTATGTATCGTTAGGGATTTCCTATGTCGATCTCTATCGTCTTCCCGGGCATCAGGATGACGAAGGTGTCTTGATTACTTCCGGTTTACGCGCTGCTATTATCCCAGGATCTCCCGCCGCCAAAGCCGGCCTCAAGCTCAATGATCATATCGTAGCAGTCGCTGGTACTCCGATCGGCTACACCAACAATAATAGCCTCGGCAAACTGATGCTGGGCTATAAGACTGGCGACAGCGTTGTTCTTGATATTGTCCGTGACGGTAAGAAGCAGCAGGTGACAGTACAGTTCTAATCAAGGTCATCGACGGGCGTATCGGGCAGAGGAATATAGTGAGGAGCCGCTAAGGGCTTCTTTTTGTTTGGTTGCTCGTTGATAACGGGAGGATGAGGGGAATACTTGGGATTAGAGATTTTCCACTTATCAACATATTGACCCAAGCCTTGGCTCGCCAGAAGGTTACGGCGGCGCGTACTGACCTGACTCCACTTCACCAGACTATTGAAGTTGATCTTGTAACGTCCTTTGACGATGATATAGCGAAGCTGACCAGCATAGATCGCTTGCCTTATAGTTTTGGTCGAAACACCAAATAATCTGGTAGCTTCAGAGATTGAGACTCGAATATCCATGGGAGGTAGGTATTAGTTACTTGTTATCCGTTATTAGGGAAGATAAGATGATATCTCATTTTTATGTATTTCTACCCTAATAACAAATAACTAATTACATTTAACTATTATAGTATACACTATTCTATACTTTAATGGGTGCTAGGGGCTCGTCACTCGGTACTCGGAAGAGGAGGGGAAGAAACTAGAAACTTGGAACTGGAAACTAGGAAGAGGGTATCCGCTACCCGCTATCCGGGCGGATTCCGGGTAGCGGACTCCGGACCCCTATTTCAAGTTCCTAATTTCTAGCTTTTAGGCCCTAGTCCCTACTTCCTACGTCCTAAGGCATACTGCCTTATCCCTAGTACCCAGCACCATTTCTTCCTATCCTTGTCAAGTTTACAAAAATGCCTTATTTTGTTACTATTTTGTCAATCTGACAGTGAAGGCGTCAGAGTACATTGTGAAAAGGGCCTGTATTTAGGCTTTTTTTCGCTATTTGTGCCGTTAACTGTAATATTTAAACCAATAATCCGACTACTTAAGTGAAGGGAGTTCGTAAAAGCTTAAAGGAGAGAATCGCGTATTTACGGCTATTAGCAGGCGATACCGATGCTTTTGGCTATTTCTACGATCAGTACGCTCCCAAGATTTATAGCTATATCTATTTCCGCACCTCGGACCAGGAAGCGGCTCAAGATATCATGCATGACGTCTTCCTCCGAGCTTGGCAGTATATAGTAGATAAGAAGAAGGTAGATAATTTCCGCGCGCTGCTCTATCAGATAGCTCGCAACAAAATCGTTGATTTCTACCGCGCCAAGGAAATCGCCCCCACCTTATTAGATGAGACGGTGGCGGTCATCGTACAAGATCAAGGCGGTGTAGCTCTCGATATCGACATTCTCCGCCAGCGCATCGTTTCACTTAAAGACGAATATCAGGAAGTCATCACCTTACGTCATTTAGAAGGATTAAGTATTGATGAGATAAGTGTAGTGCTCGGTAAGGATAAGAATAATGTCCGCGTCACCTTACATCGAGCTTTGACTAAATTAAAAGAATTATACCAAGCCCCTCCACATGATTCATCTGATCAGCAAAATTAAGCAGCAACCCGACCTTGTCCCTGACAAGCAGTGGTTACGTCTTCAGAAGGCGGCTCTTTTGTCTGAAATTTCTGTCATGCAGAAGGAACGACAGGCTCAACGTTTGTCCTTGGGGCAGAGAGCGGAGTTGATTTCTTTGCGTATTACCAGACGCTTCGTACCGTCTACTATGAATGTAGCGGTTTTTGCCGTTTTATTACTCATTGTTTCTTCCGCTGGTTTCATGGCTCAAGCTGCAGTACCAGGTGACATCCTCTATACGGTCAAGATTTCCTTAGAGAAGGCCGAGTTAACCTTAGCCAACGATCCAGTATCCGAAGCCGAGATCTCTATGAAACACGCCGATGTCCGTTTACGAGAATTGGCCGTTATTTCTTCCAACGATAATATCGATACCCAGACCAAAGACCAAGCCATGGCTGAAGTGGTTCGTCGTCTGGAGAAGAATATCGTCGCCGCCGACAGTAGCTTGAAGATTGCTCGTTCGAGTGGTGATAGCGATCGTATTTCCAAGACGCTCATCCTAGCCCGCGATCTGTCGCGCCGCGCCGAGACTACTGCCAAGACACTAGAGAAACAAGTCAAAGATATTGCTGGTGTAGTGGTCGTCGATGGACGAGTGATCGCTAGTAACCAGAAGATTTATAAACAAGTAGCAGTCAATCCTTGGAGCGGTATCAATCCTCAGAACGAAGCTGTCCGCGGCAAAGATGTAGTCACCGCTCTGACGGAAGCTATCAAGCTCCATGAAGGTGTCTCTACCAACGCTGCTAATACCGTATTAGAAATCAAGGATCAAGAACATAACTCGGTAGCTCAAGAAGAAGTTAATGATGTACTGACCAATCGTATCGCTACGCAGCAAGCTAAGCTGGATAACGTCAAGAAAGTTATGGCTAGCATTGATGAGCAATCCGTCCGTAAATTAATTCTGGAAGATCCCACTAAGTCTGTTATTTACTCCCAATACATTCGCCTCGACGTCCAAGTCAAAGAAGCGGAGACCAATCTGGCAGCTGCTGCCAAGCTCTTGACCGAGAAGAAAGAGGACGAAGCGAATGTGAAGTTAGAAGCCAGTAGGCAGGTTATCGATGCGATAGCGGGAGTGCTGGCCAAAGTAAATATCATTGGTACTAAGCAAGATGAGAAAGATGCAAGTGCCGGTGGTACGACGGGAACCGTGAAGATTGAGACTGTTACCAAAGGGGCAACTACGACTGATCCGTTAACCCGTTAGTTCATTTCACTGTCTGGTTGGTATAGTTAAATTCCCTATTCCATAGTGTCGTTAAACTTATGGTCAGGCGTTACTGGCCAAGGATAGCGAAAATTCGCCTATGTCCTTATACGACTAGGGCGAAACGCAGTTGTTTATTAACAAATTCATCGAGCTGAGCTCGATGCAAACGTTCTACCGTAATCATGCGCAATAGACACGATTACGTCATGGGGTCCCCTGTTAACACTCGGGACTGCGGACGTCTTCGCCGTCCTTGGTTAAGGTTCTAGTCTCTACACGGTGCTTTGTCACGGTTGGGGGCTAGGTCCCTTAACTAATCAGCCTGTAAAACGTGCAGGTTGGTGGCCTTGAAATACCGAGCGGAGTTCCATTTATGGAATGAAGCGAGGTATCTAAGGGTGTGCTTATTGCGCGCGCATTAAGGGAACGTTTGTACTCACTCGTATCTTATGATCGAGTGGGCCGTTATGTCACTAGGCCTCTGGCCCAAGAACATAACTCTAATAACTCGTTCTAATACTGTTCCGCTTTTGATAAATTATCGCAGTACTCCATGATGGCTTCCGACCAGCAAGGTCGACTCATCCGAAAGGGTGATCGGGGAGGAGTCCAACGTGATACAGGGTGCCGAGATAATGAAAGCGCTGGTACTAGAACGTAAGGAGATAGATTCTAAATGTCTAATTTAGCTAAGAAGTTCTTCGTCGTCTCTTTGGTTTTTGCCACTGTGATGTTGAACGTAGCATCGGTACTCGTACCGTCTGCTCACGCTTTGGCAGCTGGTGACTTGATCAAAGGTCCTAACTCCGATGCAGTTTACTACATCGGTGCGGACATGAAGAAATACGTTTTTCCTGATGGCAAAACATATTTCACTTGGTACAAGAATTTCAATGGTGTTAAGAAGGTAACCGTCAATGATTTGGATATGTATCCAAATGGCGGTGCCGTTACTTACCGTCCTGGAACAAAATTGGTAAAGACTGTTGATTCCAACAAAGTCTATGCCGTTGAACCAGGTGGTACGCTTCGCTGGATCAAGGATGAAGCGACAGCTATTGCCCTTTGGGGTAGTAACTGGGCCAAGAATGTAAATGATGTAATCCCAGGTTATTTCTCAGCCACTTATAAGGTTGGTGCTGACCTCGGATCCATGTACCCAACTGGTCAATTGATCCAAAAGAATGGTGATTCTACTATCTACTTCGTAGATGGTTCCACTATTCGTCCGTTTGCCTCTGGTGACGCCTTCACTGTAAACGGTTTCGACTATGCCTTCATCGTGAAGGTTGCCAATACCACTGGTTACACCACTGGTAGCTCGATCACCGGTCAAGAGAGTGCTTTGAGTTCAATCAACGCTTCCTCTTCTGTCCCAGCTGTTGCTGGTGCTTTGACCGTTTCATTGGCCGCTGATACGCCAGCTTCTGGTGTCGTAGTGTCCAATGTTTCTCGAGTTCCGTTCACTAAGGTCAATCTGACCACTGGTAACAACCCTGTTACCATCGATACGATCGTCGTCAAACGCGGTGGTATTGGTCAGGATGGTGCATTTGCTTCCGTCGACATTTTAGACGGTAAGACCATGTTGCCATTTGATCCGAATTCCAAGAGTTTCAATTCCAATCACGAAGCTAATTTCACCAAGGATATTACCATCCCTGCTAACACTACTTGGCCAATTTACTTGGCTGGTAATATTGGTGCGGTTGGTAATACCTACGCAGGTGAATTCCCAGCTTTGGGTATTTCAGCTATTACATTGACAGCTGGTTCATCCTTGAGTGGCTCTTTGCCAATCATGGGTAACACACAGACCTTGAATGGTACGATTAACGTCGGAACGGTTGCCGTCTCTCGAGGTGCATATGCAAATGCGACATCAACTCAAGAGGTGGGCAAGACCAACTATACCTTCTTTTCGTTTG
The DNA here is from genome assembly GCA_964540995.1 of uncultured Gammaproteobacteria bacterium. GTDB lineage: Bacteria > Patescibacteriota > Patescibacteriia > UBA1558 > 2-01-FULL-52-15 > JAZDLR01. The sequence continues at coordinate 57,901 of CAZIOU010000001.1, forward strand.
CAGTCGCTGCTAATACAGAAGACATGAATATTACTAATGTCTCTGTATATCAAAGAGGCAATGCGACTCTTGGAACTGATTTGGTTAACGCCAAATTGTTGAAGGATGGTACTAAGATTGCTGATGGAACGTACTCTGACAAATATATCAACTTCACTTTGGCTACGCCATTGAAGATTGATAAGGGTCAGACGGCTCAGTTGCAGGTACAGGCTGATATAGCAGGCGGATCTACCCGCACCGTTCAGTTAGCTTTTTATAGAGCTACTGATTTGGTATCAAAGGGTATGACTTATGGCTATAATGTAACACCAACCTTCTCGGGTACAGGTTACAAAGGTTCGGTAACGGCTACTCCGATATTCACCGCCGAGACCACTACAATCTCTAAAGGAAGTTTAGTTATTGAGAGAAGTAATACAGTTGGCTCTAACAACATCGGTATCGGTAATGATCAGGTATTAGGCGCGTTTAAGTTTACAGTAAAGGGCGAACCAATTGATGTTTCGGCTCTCACTGTATATATTGCATCTTCTACCTCAGCTATTACTGACGCTTCTGCTGCTTTACAGAATGTAAAGTTGATAGATTCTAACGGTGTAACTGTAGCCGGTCCTTCTGACTTTACTACTCACACTCTAAACATTGCTTTCACGGATACCTTTACGGCTCCGGTGGGAGAGAATGTTTACAAGATTGTTGCTAATGTAATGAGTAACGGTGGTTGGACTTCTAATGATACGATTTGGGCTGGAATTAATACTCCGTCCAATAAGATCACAACACGCGGTCAGGTAACTGGTGAGTCAATCACAGCCACCCCCGGTAGCGACATCTCAACTAACACCCAGACAATTAGAGGTGCTAAGTTGACTGTAACCCGCAACACCTTGCCGTCTACTGGCACTGTCGTGAAGGGCAGTCAAGATGTGCTCCTGGGTTCTTGGACCTTCGATGCTGCGTCTGCTGGTGAGGATATCCGCATCACTTCATTACTCTTCGCTGCTTCTTCCTCCAATGCAACTAACTTGACCGTCTATGATGGCAAGTACGGTTCTGGCGGTGTAGCTAAGAGTCCTGTCAACGATGCTCCTTCTAGCGATGATGACAACGCTACTTCAACCTTTGCTTTTGACACACCTATCGTTATTACGAAGGGTACGACAAAGACAATTGAATTAGTTGGTGATATCAATACTGGTGCCAACACTGGTGACTCTGCTCAGTTTGGATTGACCGATACTGTTGCTGCTACTAACGCTTCAGTTGTTGCTTACGGTGTCCAGACAGGCAACCGCGCCAATATTACCTTAGTCGCTGATAACGGTGCTGTGCTCAGCTATGCTGGTGCTGGTGCTGTAACTGTAAGTTCTTACAATAACCCAAGTAATGGATTGGTTCGCGCTGGCGCCACTGGTGTTACCTTTGGTTCCATCAAGTTTGACGCTTCATCTGCGGAAGATCTAGACTTGGATCAGTTGGTTATTGGTGTTGCTGATGGCGGTATCACTGGTACTGCTACTGGTAACTACCAGGATGTGACTAAAGTTTACATCTATGATGGTTCTACCAAGTTAGGAGAAGCCACCATTCCGTCAACTGGTACCTATACTATTGACTTCAATAACGGTACTTTGACAGTTCCGAAGGGCGCTTCTAAAACCCTGACTATTAAGGTAGATGTAGGTACGATTGATACCTCTGCTGATGATAGCCCTGCTACACCAGCCGCAGATATCCTCTTCAAGTTAGACGGCGGCACTGCTGGCTTCAAGTTCACTGGTGTTTCCAGTAACGCGACAGCCACAGAAACCAACAATGGTTCCACTACTTCATCCATGGTCATACATAAGTCTCTTCCTTCTGTCACCTTCTCTCAGAGCGGTGCTACATTAGGAGCGGCTTCATCCTTGGCCAATGGCAGCAATGACCTGTACAAGTTTAAGGTTAGCGCTGATGCTGCTGGTGGCGATGTCTTGCTCTACCGAACGTCGTTTGAATTGACGACTGGAGGAGGCGCAGATACAACCCTAACCAATTGTTTCGTCAAGGATCAGAACGGATCGACTATCACTTCAGTTACCACCCCAACCTCACGCGGTGAAGCTGGTAACGGTAAGAATGTCGTATCTTTCGTCTTCGATAACCCATCTATCTCGGTAGGTGATACGAAAGAAGCTCTGTCAGTATCTCCTGGCGATTCAAAAACCTATACCTTGAATTGTACGGTTGCTAATGCCGGATCCGGTGACTTCGTCGCTGTATCTCTGCTTGGCGACACCGCTTCCAGTACTCCGGCTGCCTCTCATGGTACTCCGGCTGCTACTGGTCAGAACAAAGCTGATGCTTGGTCTGCATACCAACAAGGTAACTTCATCTGGTCAGATAACTTTAAGAACCTTGGACTCGCTACGAACGATGCTAATGCTACCGCCTATGGTCAGTGGTACAATGGTTACTTAGTCAGCGGTTTGGGACAGAATTCAACCACCACTGCTTACACAGTTGGTTGGTCATCCTAATCTCTGATTCTCATTTCGGGTAATCCACCCGAAATAACAATAACTACCCTCGAGCGAAAGCTTGGGGGTAGCTTGTTTTTTGGCCAGAAATATACTATTCTTCAGGAACATATGATTAGAAATATAAAGAAACAATGGCTTATTATTGCCGTAACCGCGGTACTTGTGGTGGTCGCCGTTATGCTGTATACCAGCTCACGAATGTCACAACTTCTCAATCGTCCATATGAACTCAAAGATTTTCCTCAGGTTCAAGGTACAGCAGAATATCAGATAGTCGTGGATGGGTTGAATAAGTCAAGAGAGAAGATACTGTCAAAACCAGAAGATCAAGTAGTACTCTATGATCTGTGGAATGATGTTGGCGTACGAAAGCTTGCGCTCAATGATTATTACGGCGCTGAAGCTGCCTGGAAGAAAGCCGAAAGTATCAATTCGAAGAATCCATTAGCTATCGCAAATCGGGCCAATCTGTATAAGGCTTTTTTACATCGTTTCTATGAATCTGAGAAATTATATTTGCAAGCTATCGCTCTGAATAAGACAGCTGAACCATATTTTCCTGATTATGAAGGGTTAGCTGATCTGTACCAAAATTATTGGCAGGACAAGAAGTCCAAGGTTGAATCTCTGATGCTTTCAGCTATTGATAAAGCTTTTGATCCGCTTAATAAAGCGCGCTTTTATCTATTCTTGGCTAACTATATGAGATCTACTGATCCCGCAAAGTTCGAAATGTATCGAGCTGAGACGATTAAATACGATCCATCATTATCAAGTCAATTTTAAATTATGAAATCTCTTCAATTGATCGGTCGTTCATTCGTTTGGACAGCAGTAGCGCTTATGCTTCTTGTTCCGATATATGTGAACAGTGACTTTTTCTTTCCGTTTATTTTTTCCAAGGCACTCGTCATCCGTATTGTTGTGGAGATTGGCTTGGCTGTATTATTGCTAAATGCTGCCTGGCTCATCAAAGATAAGATCAAGATTGATGTCGTGACAATTATTTTTGCCGTGTATTTATCTGTAATGTATGTGAGCTCCCTGCTGGGCGGAGATTTCTATCTTAGTTTCTGGAGCTATATCGAGCGTTCAGAGGGCTTACTATTGTGGACACATCTTTTCTTATTGTATGTCATTATTCGTAATACAGTCACGTCGGAAAAGATGTGGATGATCATTTTTGATATTTTTTTTGCTGCAGCCCAAGTCGTGGCACTTGTGGGACTAGCTCAGTATCTTAACTGGGATTTCATCAATTCTCCTGGCATGGGAGAAGAACGTGTGGCATCTACCATTGGTAATGCTGCCTTTTTGGCTGGATACCTGCTATTTGCATTTTGGATCGGCATGTTCATGATCCTGAAACGATCGAAACGATGGTATGTCTACTATATCGCTGGCATGCTCGTGGATATATTCGTCATGTTTCAGACTGGTACACGCGGCGCCGTTCTTGGATTATTAGTAGGTATCGCCATCGCAGGCGTATATACGGTTGGTCGTTCATCAGTGAAAACAATTCGTCGTACAGGATTGATAGCGCTAACTATTATTATTGGATTTGTTGGGTTGGTATTTGCATTCAAAGATAGCTCAGTTGTGCAGTCAAATCTCGGTTTGCGTCGCTTAGCTAGCATTTCGGCTACCGATACCACAGCGCAAGCTCGTTTCCAGACTTGGGGTTCGGCTTGGCAGGGTTTCCAAGAGCGACCGCTATTAGGATATGGGCAAGAAAATTTCTATCTCGTATTTAATAAATATTTCAACCCATTGATTTATCGTCATGCGAATTCTCGTGTATGGTATGATCGTGCGCATAACATATTTATTGATCATTTGATTACGGGCGGTATCGTCGGTTTCATATTATATTCACTATTATTGGCGATTCCGCTGTGGTGGTTGGTACGCTATCAGATACAAGAACGTCAGAAGCGGGGTGGTATTGATAAAGAACTATTACGTGAACAGATGATACTTATGGCACTTGTCGGGTTTATCGTACAAGGATTATTTGTATTCGAGTCATTACCAGTGTATATTGGATTGTTATTATTGCTAGCGTATGTGAGCTGGCGCTATGGGCAAAAAACATGGCACATTCCGACTGTCATTACACGTATAGCATCTATTGCTGTTATTATCGCCCTGATACCGGCTATGTATTTCTTCAATATTCGTGAAGCTCAAGCAAATCTGGCATCTATCGAGGGTATTACTGCTCAGTCGACAGATCCCGCTGCCGCCGTCGATGCTTATGATCGAGCAATTGAATATCAGTCATCGGGTACACAAGAATATCGTCGTCGATTGGCTGAATATGTAGCAGGGCTAGTTGCTAATCGATCATTATCTCCAGCGCAGTTAATCCCATTTGTGAGAAAAGTTGACACGGAATTGCAGCAGCGCGTTCAACAGAGTCCGCGTGATGTTTCGAATTATTTATTATACATGCGTTTCTTGAATACTACCTATGTTCTGGATCCGAATCGTTTATTATTAGTGCAAGCTCTTGCCGATAAAGCGCTGAATAATAGTCCAACACGTCCGCAGCTATACTATGAGTTAGGATATACTAACTTCTATCTTTATAAGTGGTATCTGCAAGAAGGAAAGATTGTAGAAGCGGCCGATGTTTATAAAAAAATGAAGATTAACTTTCAAAAATCGATTGATCTGAACCCCGGCGTAAAGGAGTCGTATGTAAATCTTGTAATGGTCCTTCTAGCCTCAAATAATAGTACTGAAGCTGATGAGTATTTGCATAGAATGGACGACCTTAAGATTACTTACACTGATAATGACACGATAAATCGTGTTGTGAATGCTGCTATAGAGCAGAAGAATTACCTTTGGCTTAAGGATTTCTACCTGTTACTAAAGGCTCGATATCCTGAAGACCCAAACTACTATATTGGAGCGGCATTATCATATGCCAATCTTAGAGATTTTTCGAATGCTATTAAATACGCTACAGAAGCTAAACATTTTGGGGGTAATGTTGCAAAACAATCAGAAATATTTATCAGTTGCGTCAATAATAAGACATATACATTTGAGCCTTCGTTTGCCTGTAAGCCATAACGAATTGTATGCCGGCATGGTTTCGAGCTCAACGATCAAGTTTGATAATATTCGGCATTGTAGCTATTGCGTCTCTCCTGCGGTTCTATGATTTAGGTCGGGCCGATCTGATTACTGATGAAGCCTCGATAAATTGGCGGGCGATCGGCTACTTAGATTTCCTCGGAACTCCCTATCAGACCACGCCAGTCGAATGGCTCCAGACGTGGCCTTGGTGGTTGTCTATTTCCTTCCATGATCTGCCGCCCTTATTTTTCTTGATCCAACATTGGATATTCTCTCTTTTTGGAGTATCAGTCACAGTCATGCGTCTATTGCCAGCACTGGCCGGTGTAGCTTCGGTAATTATGGTGCATGTCATCGGTCGCCGCTTGGTAGGACGGGCCTCTGGCTTGGTGGCCTCAGCCCTGATAGCTATCAATAGTTATCACCTGTGGATATCTAGGATCGCGATGCAGGAGTCGTTGGTTATCTTGTGGATCTTGTTGGCGTTCTGGTGCGCTCTGCGAGTAAGAGAGGATAAACGTTGGTGGTATGCCTTTGGTGTGATTACTGGACTGGCCATCATGACCAAGATACACGGTATCATCATTATCCCTATCGTCTTGACCTATTATCTGTGGCAGCAGCGATCAGTCTGGCGGACCAAAGAGCTGTATCTATCATGGTTAATTATTGCCATCATTGTAAGTCCCTACATTGTCTATAACATCATGATGTATCGGACGTTTGGACATTTTGATTATCAGTTTTCTTATCTCTTTCATCAGTCAGTCGATGCCTGGAAAGTTCGACCGGGGAGAGAAGAGTTTTCCACTTTAGCAGCCTCATTTCAGTATTTTTTCGTCAATCTACGAGAATCCTTTACCCCACTATTTTCAGTTGTTCTCTTGCTAGCTGTGGTATATCCTCTGCTCCGCTGGCGCGACTTGAGTGATCAGCGACGTCAGGCTATTGGCTGGCTAGGAGTAGCGATGCTATGGACCTTTGTGCTGTTGATGGTTATTGGTTCGAGTCGTCGGTTTCTGACCTTGATGTTGCCGTGGGTCTTCTTGTGGCTCGGTGTGGTGTTGAGTTCTATTCGTTTTCGACGATTCCGTTGGCTATTTTACAGTCTGGGAGTTGTTTGGGTGGTTTACGAGCTTGTATTTGCTATCAATACCAGTGTGGCCGATCTGAAATGGGGCTCTGAAGGGTGGGGCTATTCTTGTCTACGTTATCAAGTGATGCCCTATGGCTACCGTCAGCTGGAAGCGTCTGTTGATAATATCTTAGCTGGCAAGAAGCCGGCAGTTACCTTGCCAATCGCTAATGCTAATTTGCGTCACGTGACTGAGCAAAGATATGCCAGTTTAACTGGGCAACCCGAGCCGGCAATGATCATTTATGATCCACGAATGTACGGCGAAGAAGTATTCTGGACTTTGACACGACGCCTCATCTATCAAGGTTGGCCAGTATTGTCCTATGGAGTCTATCAAGAAGCGCAGGCGGGGAATGGACCAGACTTTTTCCGTAAGTTGGGAATCACTGACTACTATTTTATCGATGCACATCAAGCAACGTTGCAGTCACCGTCATTTGACGAGTCTGTCGCTGCGGCTGATGCCTTTATCCAACAACTACAGTCCAAAGCAGAAGTTGTTCAGGAGATTAAGGACACCAGCGGCCGAGTAGTATTTACTATCTATCATTGGCAAACACTATGAAGCAGCTTGATTGGATGCGTTCGGTATTGGCAGAGCGACCTGACTGGTATGAGTCGGTGTTGCTGACGTGCTTTCGTGTTTGTGTTGGGTTGAGCTTATTGGTGCCGCTAATTTATTCAACACAATTGATGTATGGAGTATCAACGGCGAAGCACTTTTTCTTTCGCACGATTGTCTCCTTGATGGCGTTATTCTACGCGCTCTTGGCGAGTCACAATCGCAAATACCTGCCACGACCGTCGCTGATAACCTTTAGTCTCTTAGGCATATTTCTAGCCTATACCATCTCGAGCGTTGTGGCTGGTACAGCTATCAGCAGCTTCTGGGGTAACTATCTGCGGATGGACGGACTCCTCGGGTGGGGCTATCTCTTGGTCTATTATCTGACATTGACTCATGTCTTGGTTGATAATGATTGGTGGCGGTTATTGGTAGTGGTTATTACTGTTGGCTATTGGGTTTCGCTGGTAGCTGTCAGTCAGTATCTGGGAGCTTCTATAATCTTGGTGTCGACTGGTGGCGTGCGATCAACGGCCACCTTTGGGAATGCGGCTTATTATGGCTGGTACCAAATGATAGTGGTCTTCTTATTGCTCTTACTCTGGGTGCAGAAGCAACGTAAATTGTATTCTGCTTACGTGTATAGCTTCCTGCTAGCCGATATTATAATCGTATCCTATGTGGCGTGGTCGCATTTTGTTCGTCATCAGCCCAATGATTTTGACTATCTATTCCGCAATATATTTCTTTTATCTGTAACGATTTGGATTCAATGGCTGGCCTGGCGCTATTGGCGGAGCCGCAGAGAGATTTATCGATCGGCGTTATTAGTGTCATTAATCATCGTTGGTTGTTTTGGTATGTATGCCAGCCAAAGCAAGGCGGCGCTGGTGGCAACGACCGTTGGCTTGGTTACTGCGGGCGTAGTGACGTTGGTCGGTCGTAGGCAGCTGACTCGACGTAGCTATGGCTGGCTCGGTCTGGTTATCCTAGCCATGGTAGTAGTACTAGCTTCGAGTGCGAGTAGGCCAGTATCGTCTGTGATGTCCTCGGTAGTACAGTCCAAATCTTTCCACGATCGAGCGCTGGTCTGGGGTGCTGCTACACAAGCATTCCTAGCCAAGCCATTGCTCGGGTGGGGTATGGACAATTTCCCGGTCGCTTTTGATCGTTATTACCCGAGCGATCTCTACGATTCTGCTAATGCTCCGATCTGGTATGACAAAGCGCATAGCATTTATGGTCAATATGCTGTCGAGGGTGGAGTGTTGGTAGTACTGGGATATCTGGTGCTGCTATACGCGTTGGTACGAGCGGTCCGTCGATGGACCACAGGATCTCGGGCTATAAAATATGTCTTAATAGGATTTGGCCTAGCCTATCTCTGTATCGGGTTGGTCTACTTTGATACTGTTGCCAATGCACCGCTGCTATTCTTGCTACTAGCCATGATTCGTCAGCAAGCGCGACCCGATCGAGTTGTAGCCCTGCAGTCACCCTTAGAACTCCTGATACCGCGAGCCGCCACCGGTGTGCTGATAGTCTTGGGCTCGCTGCTCTTCTGGTACAATTTCACCGCTCGTCAGCTCATTACTAATGCCAATTATATGAAGCAAGTGGCCTCAGTTCAGGCTGCTATTCAGACAGACTCTCCCGTCGCCTTGGATTTGCTCCATGCGGTCGTTACCAACTCACCTACAATGGGGAAGACAGACCTACGTTCGCAATTTGGCACTATTATGGGTGATCTGATGGTCGCCAAGCCTGATGATCCAGAAGTTCGTCGTTATGTGCCGATCGGGCTGACTGATTTGCAGAAGAATTCTGGTAAGCGTACCAATCTGGTTCTACCTGTGGTAGAGATTGCCAATTATACGATTATCGCTGGCCGATTGGACCCGCAGTACTGGTCTTACGGTCAAGAGGTGGTAGATCGTCTGCTCGTAGCTGCTCCGTCTCGTATTCAGCTCTATTATTTGGCTGGCAGACTGCATATCCTCCGAGGTCAAACAGCTGAAGGTTTGGCTTACTTTCAGCGAGCGATTGATCAGAAACCAATGTTTGATACCTATTTTAATTATTATAAGCAAATGGTGACCTTGGTGCCGGAGCAGGAGAGCGAAGTTTTCTTACATGATCATTTGCAAGCATATTCGCTTGGTGAGCGTTTTCAAATTATTAACTTTGATCTATCGCTCAATCAGCCTCAGCGAGCTCTAACGCATTTGATGGCTATGGCTAGCGATGTCAATCAGGATCGTACCAATCAGACGCAGCAAGTTGCCCATTGGCAACGATTGGCGGCGATCGCTTACTCGCAACTAGGTGATAATGAAAAAGCTCTGACGGCTGCCCGTCAAAGCTACATGCTTGATCCTATTACTAATGCTGATCTGCCTCACTATTTTCCGCAGCTAACTCAATAATTCTTCATAGACCTGACTGGTTTTGTCTATCATATGCTCGGCCGAGAACTCGCTACGAACGAATCGTTCGAGTGCAGCAGCACACTGACTGCGTTGGTCGCTGCCCGTCAGAGCTTGGCGGATCGTGTCGGCTAAAGCCTGACTATGAGCTGGTGGCACGAGCCAACCGGTTACTCCGTCTTCGATAATTTCGGGGATACCACCGACGCGAGTGGCGATGACTGGTAATGTGGCTAGTCCAGCCTCTAAGAGAGCGTAGGGATGACCTTCTTTGACCGAAGGCAGGACGAAGAGGTCAAAAGCTTTCAAATATTTCCACGCTTGCGGTTTCTCACCGAGGAGATGAAAACGTTCGGTCATCTTATGACTGTCGATTAAGAATTGCAAGCGAGCCTTCTGCGGGCCGTCACCGATTATAGCGAATTGCAGTTGTTGATCATCAATTTTGGTTGCGGCTTCGATTAGGTAGGTCAAACCTTTGGTAGGATAGTGGGAGGCGATGGAACCGACGATCGTAGCTTCTGGTGACAATCCGAGTTCTTGTCGGGCTTGTTCACGCGTCAGAAATATACTTGTGTCAGGCGTTAGACCATTATGAATAGTAGTAAATGATTCCAATGGCGCGATACGATGCTTGATACCACTTACTTTGGATTGATCAGACACCGTGATGATGCGATCTTTCCAGCGTGCGCCGAGTCGTTCGACCCAGATATAGAGTTGTCTGACTAGTGCTGGCAATGGTTCATCGAAGACAAAGCCATGCGCTGTGTAGACGACGGCTATTTTCTTGGCGGCTGTTCGATTGTACCAATGAGCAGCCAGACTAGCGGTAAAACCAGCCATAGAGCTATTGATATGAATAATTTCTGGCTGGAGCTGACGGTAGAGGCGCTGTAACTCCCAGATGCTCTGCAGATTGCGGATAGGATTAATGCCTCGCTGCAAGTAGGTTAAGCGGTGCACAGTGATTTCGGGATGAAGGTCTAAGGGCTGGAAAAATTTGGGATCTTGGTCATTTAACTCTCCGACAGCGACACTGACCGAATTATGAGCAGCAAAAGCCGTCGCCAATTCCAAGACATACTTCTGAGCACCGCCAAACTTACTTTGGGTGATAATATAGAGAATTTTGTGACCGCTAATCATAGGCATATTCGTTGTATACTGTACCAAATAGGCTAGGCTTTGTATAGACAAAAGGGCTTGAAAAATGCTAGGAAATCTGGCATAGTCATACGGTATATTGGATAGCTTCTAAGCTCACTATTTGGCTAACTATGGCGAAAAGACTGCTAATATTTTCTCTTACTTACTACCCTTTTGTCGGAGGAGCAGAGGTAGCGATCAAAGAAATTGTTGATCGTTTAACGGATTTTGATGCTGTTTTATTGACGGCACGACTTCAAGCTGACCTGCCAGCAGAAGAAACTTTGGGACGTATTCAAGTGATTCGTCTCGGTCGGGGTAACCGTTGGGATAAATACTTCTTTGCCTTCCGCGCTGCTAGACGCGCTTACCAGCTGCACTCATTTCAGCGATTTGATCTCGCCTGGGCCATGATGGCCAATTATGCCGGCTTAGCTGCTTGGCTTTTTCGTTTACGATCACGTGTCCCGTATCTCTTAACTGAACAGAGCGGTGATTCAGCTTGGTTTATCTGGAAGCGAGTTTGGTTCTGGTTACCGATTTATCGCTCGATGTATAAGAAAGCGGTGCGTATTCAAGCCATCAGTAAGAGCTTAGCTCGTCGGGCGCGTTTCTTCGGTCATAAGAAAGAAATAGCCATCATTCCTAACGGCGTTGATTTGGAAGTTTTTCACAATACGGTAAGTCCTGACCAACGACAAGCTTACCGCCATGAATTGGGTATTAGTGATGATGAATGGGTAGTGATCACTACCAGCCGATTGGTTTTTAAAAATGCCATCGATGATCTACTCAAAGCGATTAACGACGCTCGTTATAAGCTGGGAGTGCCTGCTCGGTTGCTGATTGTCGGTGAAGGACCGGATCGGCGAGCCTTAGAATCTCTCGCAATTCAGAAGGGTGTGGCACAATACGTGTCTTTCTATGGTCACATTGATCATTTGGATATGACCAAATATATGGCAGCCTCTGATGTCTTCTGCCGTCCGTCTTTGACTGAAGGATTGGGTAATTCATTTCTGGAAGCCATGGCTTACGGCTTACCAATTATCGCAACACCGGTTGGTGGTATTGTTGATTTCTTGACCGACGGTGAGACTGGTCTTTCTTGTCAGGTTCGTAAGCCGATGACTATCGCTCAAGCTATCGAACGCTATTATCGCGATCGGGAATTGTATCGACATATCCAGTCTCGTGGTCAGGAGTTGATTCGTGAACGCTATGATTGGAATAAAGTGGCAGCCGAGATGAATAGTCTATTCATTAGTTGTATTCGGTAATATGAAATCAGCTTCAGATCTACGTATTCTCATGATTAGCCTCGACCCGGCTTTTTTGGGACAAGGCAGTGGAGATGTGTTGCAACGACACATCGATTATGCTGCCAGAGTTAAATCCTTGGATATAATCCTCATCGGAGGTAATCAGGCTGTTTCCAAGAAGATAACCGACCAGCTCACTATTCATAGTACTGGAGGGCAGGGGTTATTTAAGGCCTTCAAAGCCTATGCCATCGGTCAGCGACTAGCTGCTCAAGGTATTGATCTGATCGATACCCAAGATCCTCATATGACGGGACTTATCGGTTGGTTATTGAAACGCAAGTTTGGTCTGCCTTTGGAAGTTCACTGTCATGGTGACTTTATTGCTAATCCCTACTGGCGGGCAGAATCTTGGAAAAATCGCTGGTATGAGCTGTTGCAAAATTTTATTTTTAAGCGTGCCGATGGTATTCGTGTGGTGTCATCTTTGATCGCCGCCAAGATTGAACAAGCTCAATTGACCAAGGCTCCGGTGGTGACGATCAATACCCCGGTTAATATAGAAACATTCATACCAATACAGGGTCAACCAGAGGATAATCCCAAACGAATTGCATTTGTTGGGCGGTTGGTAGCAGCAAAGAATCTCTATTTATTGCTTCATGTTATTAGGGTGCTGCAACAAATGAGGTCTGATTTTGTTGTTGACATAGTTGGTAGCGGATCTCTCGAGCAGGATCTCAAACTTAAGGTTCAACTGCTAGGTCTAGATAAGGTAGTTGTGTTCCATGGTGATAAAACGCCAAGCCAATTAGCGGATTTTTATCGACGCATTTGGGTTTTAGTGCTTTTTTCCACTAACGAAAGTTTCGGTAAAGTAATTATCGAAGCTGGTGTCATCGGCATCCCGACAGTTGCTTCGGCTACATCGGGGGCGCAGACGATCATTAAGGATGGCGAAACCGGAATTTTGGTGCCGATCAATGATGTAAGTGCTGCTGTTGCAGCTATAGATCGCCTACTTGGGGATGAAGCCGAACGTAATCGATTGGGTCAGCGAGCCTTGGAATTCTATAAACAACGTTTCGATAGGGCGCGGAGCATTGATATGATTATCACCAATTGGCAACAGATCGCTCGTACAGTATGAAGGTACTTTTTATTACACGCAAAGTTGACCGGAATGATGCTATGGCTGGCTTTACCTATGGTTGGATTCGGGAGTTGGCTAGTCAGGTTAAGGAGCTCCACGTGATGTGTCTGGAGATGGGAAATACCACTGGGTTGCCTACAAATTGTCACGTCTATTCATTAGGTAAGGAACGAGGCAAAAATCGATGGCGTGAATTTTGGTGTTTTCAGACCTTAGCAGCTCGTATAGTTTCACAGGTTGATGCTGTGATCGGTCACCAGAATCCAGAGTATACGCTCCTGGTGGCTCCATGGTGCAAACTCCATCGAACATTACTAACCGCTTGGTATGTACATAAAGCAGTAACATGGAAGACGAGGCTTCTTGTTCGTCTGGCTGATATTATATTTACTGCATCGAAAGAAAGTTTCCGTCTGCCGAGTTCAAAAGTCGTTGTACTGCATCACGGAATTGATACTAATAAATTTTCGTTCCGACCGAAGCCGTCTTCTGATTGTGTTATTATGAGTTCAGTTAGTAGATTATCACCGTCTAAACGAATTGAACAAATTATTGATATCGCTGTTGTGGTTCATAAGCAGTGTAAAAAGCCGGTAGAACTACGAATTTACGGTGATTCTATCTTATCCAAAGAAAAAAAGTACGTTGAGAGTTTACGAACTTATATTGCTAATCAAAGAGCCGAAGATTATATTTCTCTACGCGGTCAGATAGCGCACCGAGATTTACCAGAAGCATTATATGAGAGTGACATAATGTTGAATTACAGCCAAACTGGAAGTCTGGATAAAGCGGTTTTGGAAGCTATGGCTTGCGGTACCATTGTTGTGACAAATAATGAAGCCTTTTATTCATTCTTTGGTAATATCGGTATCGATCTTTATGTTGATAATAAAGATGCCTTTGTCCAAAAAGTTTTAGAGATTATTTCGATTAATGATAGGTTACGAATACAAACTGAGCTAAGAAATCAAATTGTACGTAATCATAATCTAGAGGACTTAATCTCTCAGATTATCAGTAGGGTGGAAGAATTTAAAAAATATTAAACAATAATTTTAATGCCTCAACAAGTTAATAAAAATGCGTATAATTTTCAGAAGTACTGTGGCTTAGAGAGAATGGCGTCATATCAGAATCAACTAGCGGAAATTATCGGTCTCAGTCCACAAAATGTATTGGAGGTAGGTGTCGGTGATAAGGTTGTCGCCAATTATATAGCAAACAACACTAATATCCGGTATACTGGGCTCGATATTGCTGCTGATTTACGGCCGGATGTTCTCGGAGACGTATTAGCTTTGCCGTTCGATGATAGTACATTCGATGTAGTATGTGCCTTTGAAGTTTTAGAACATTTGCCATGGGAGAAATTTGATTTGGCATTAAATCAGCTATTTAGAGTTAGTAGATCGTCTGTTCTAATAAGCTTACCACATTGGGGACGTCACTTTTCGATCGATATCAGAATACCGTATGTTCGAAGATTTCGATGGCAGTATAAGTTAAATTTTATCGCCATTCCGCACAAATTTAATGGTCAGCATTATTGGGAAATTGGGAAGAAAGGTTATGATATCAAAATGATAATGAATGTGATTAGGAATTGCAATCTTGTGATTGATCGAGAGTATATTCAGTTTGATAATCCGTACCATCATTTTTTTGTATTACATAAACAGTATAAATAACTATAATGTGCGGAATCGTTGGCTATAATAACGTGTCAGGCAATCAGCTCGATACAATGATACGACTGGTAAAACATCGAGGCCCCGATGATCAGGGCGAATATCGTGATGACCATGTTTCCTTGGGACACACGAGGTTATCGATTATTGATTTGTCGGCTGCTGGTCATCAACCAATGATTGATGAGAAGACGGGCGTAGTTATCGTCTATAATGGCGAACTGTACAATTTTCGTGAGTTACGCGATGAATTAAAGAAGCGGGGAGTTACGTGCGTCAGTGGTAGCGATACGGAAGTCATATTGAAGAGCTATATAGCGTTTGGAACTGATTGTCTATCGAAGTTTAACGGCATTTTTGCGTTTGCTATTTGGCATCCTCAGAAGCGAGAGTTATTCGTTGCTCGAGATCGACTCGGGGTCAAGCCATTATATTATTATTGGGACGGTACTCACTTTGCGTTTGCTTCGGAGCAATCGGCTCTGCTGGCCTTACCTCAGGTACGACTAGAGCTCAAACCGGAAGCGCTGAATGTACTCCTGACGCTGCAATTTTTGCCTGGTGATATGAGTCTACTCCGTAATGTCTACAAACTTCCAGCTGCTCATTATGCAGTACTCAAGGATTCTCATTTAGAATTACATCGATATTGGGATGTTGATACTACGACTGATACGTATCATGGGCAAGAAGCAGTACGATTGATTCGTACACATATCGAATCTGCAGTCACTGGTCAGCTGATATCTGATCGACCGGTGGGGGTATTTCTGAGTGGTGGCATCGACTCTACTTTGTTATTGGCAATGATGAAGCAGCATTATGACCAGAAGATACCGACATTTACTGTTGGCTTTGATTATACTGATGAGCAGAATAAATTTAATCAGGATTTACTTCTCGCTCGACAAACGAGTCAGCTGTGGGGCACTGATCATCATGAAGTGATGATCAGTGGCGCGATGGTTCGAGATTCATTTTTTGACGTGGTGCGTCATATGGGTGAACCATTCTATAATGCCACGGCATTTCTCGCGTATTGGTTATCGAAAACGGCGTCACAGCATGTGCCCGTTTCGCTCGCTGGCGATGGAGGAGATGAGTTATTTGGTGGATATCCGCGGTACAGTCTGCATGCACGCATGAGGCAATTCGCTTCATTACCACGTTTCGCTCAAACTATGATAGCTACTGCATTTTTTTCCGATGCGATGAAAAAGAAATGGTTACCACATCAGGAAGTTGATCGGTATATGGGCATCAAGTTTGATAATCGGTATCAGGTCGAGCAGATACTTCAACCGACGAAATATCAGCGCAATGCGGGCAGAGATTATATGGAACGACATTTTTTCACTGAGAGCACTCATCCTGATTGGCAGAAATATTATATGTATGTTGATCTGATGACGTGGATGGTTGACGAGTCACTTGTGCGTACTGATCGTATGACGATGGCCTCAGGACTTGAGCAACGTGTACCACTTCTCGATCATACACTTGTAGAATTGGCATTTCAGATTTCTACCAAAGATAAGATTCGAGGCGACAAGCGAAAAATCATATATAAACAAGCTGTAGAGGATTTACTACCTCCCCACATTCTACATGCACCGAAACGTGGATGGTTCTCGCCCGCTGCTAAGTGGCTGCGCGGAGATATGCAACCACTCGCACGTGAATTGCTTTCCTCACAGTACAATCCTGCTATGACGGAGCTTCTCAATTTTGGAGAGATTAACTCGATGTTGGAAGCTCATATCACTGGCACGCGTTATAATTCCAATATTTTGTGGCTGTTGATGACTTTGCAGGCTTGGTATAAGCAACTATCTGAATCTCGTCATGTATAACATTCTATTGTTGCATACTCATATTAAGCGACTCGTGATTCAGGAAGCCTCCCGAGGTAAAACTATTGGTCGGACGTTGATGAATTATATGGTGTCGCAGGTTCCATTGAAAGGCAAAATCTTGGACCTAGGATCCAAGAGTGGTTTGGCGAGCTATAATCGCTTTCTGCAAAAAGTTGACGACGTTGATATCACGTATACCGATTTCTATAGCTCGAGCGAATCAGTAGTCAAACTTGATTTAGAGCAACCATTTCCATTAGCATCAGATGTTTATGACTACGTGTTTTGTTTTAATGCTATGGAGCATGTCTATAATTATCGCTCACTGTTATCAGAAGCATATCGAGTGCTGAAGACTGGTGGAATATTGCTTGGTTCTACACCTTTTTTAGTCCGCTATCACGCTGATCCTAGTGATTTCTTCCGCTATACACATGAGACATTAGAACGAGTATGTGTTGAAGCCGGATATAAAAATATTGTGGTGACATCATTGGGCGCTGGCCCTATGACGGCGGCATTGATGCAAGTGCAATTCGTGTTTCCTCGATGGAGCTATGGATTATTGATCCGGTTAGCATTAATGCTCGATGATTGGATTCTCAAGAAACGTCCACAATTGCTCGGTCGATATCCGGAGAGTTATTTTTTCACAGCTGTAAAATAGGTATGCGAATTAATTACTATCTATACGATACCCTTGATGTGAAAGCTGCTCGACTCACACAGATTCGACAAACCGTCAATAATCTCGTGTATCAAAATATTGAAGTAACCTTGGTGTTACCATTTCAAGTAGATGACAACCGACATGGATTTGATCCACGGGTCAACATCGTTAGCTTATCAAAAACCGCTTATTATTTACGTGGCTGGTTTGGTCTTATGCGATATTACTGTAGCGCAATACAATACATGAAACAGAATCACGAAGCTACTTCGTGGATCTATTTCAGACATACGAGCTTGTTATTAATGATGGCATATGCTTGCGCTCGCAAATACGGATGCATTATCTACGAGGCGCATCGATTAGTTCAACATGGTTTGGGTCGTATTTCTGAATCCTATTTATGGAATCATCAGGCTGCTTTGGTCACCATATCTGATAGCTTGTTGACATTATATCGGCAGCGTTATCCTGCCCTACAAGCTCACAATAGTATAGCTATCCATGACGGAGTTGATCTCAGATTGTTTTCCTCACATGATTCCGGAGAAGCGAGAAACAGATTGGGCATTGACCCAGCAGCAAAGCTGGTGATGTATGTCGGCAGCCTGTGGCTTATTAAGGGAGTAGATGTGTTGGTTGCTGCTGCGCGTATGCGTCCCGATATTCAGTGGTATCTCATTGGACGGCAGATGCCGGATTTTGTGGCTTGGTTGCATTCGCAACAACTCACTGATAATCTCCATATTGTATCTGAAGTGAGACATCGTGAAGTCCCGACGTATCTTCAGGGAGCCGATATATTGGTTATACCTCATCCCGATAATCAGCGATCTCAATCACCTCTAAAGGCTTTCGAATATCTAGCATCAGGCAAATATATTATTGCTTCCAATGCGCCTAGTTTACGAGAGATTATGCCTTCGACTGTTGGCTGGTTCGAACCGGGTAAGAGCGATGGCCTAGTTGCAGCAGTTGATGACTATTGGCACAATAAAGAACACTATGATACTGTTGCGCAAGGCAATATATCCTACGTCCGCAAGTTCACCTGGGATGCGCGGGCTCGTGCAATCCGAGATTTTATCTTATCGCTATAATATATGATGACTGTACATCTCACATGTCCGCATGATACATCCCCGCTGCAGTTGCAGGACAAAGGTTATCTTTGTGCAAGCTGTTCGCGTGTATATCCGATCAATGATGGTGTGGTGATGTTCACAGAGCCAGGCTTCTATTGGGGTGAAATACCGCAGCAGGATATGAGAAATTTGTTGAAGCAGATTGTTGATCGAGGCTTTGCCTCTGCTATGGAATGGTTAGCCCATACACATCCTGGACGAGATCGATTCGCACTTGATCCTGGTAGAGCGGACTGGCGAGTAGCGCTTGATCTACAGCCTGGCATGCGAGCGCTGGATATTGGTTGTGGTTTGGGAAGTATGACCTTTGCTTTAGCGGACCAAGGTTTGGAAGTCTGTGCTGTTGATACCACCTTTGAGCGAGTAGCATTTGTGGAAGCACGACGTCAGGCAGAACATCAGGATCGTGTCATGACCTTCTTGGCTGACGCCTATACGCTACCCTTTGCAGCTGCAAGTTTCGACCTCATCATTTGTAATGGTTTATTGGAATGGATCGCTGTCGGACACGATGAGGCTGATCCAAGTACTATTCAGCAACGTTTTCTAGAACGCTTACGACTATTATTAAAGCCCGGAGGAGTCCTATATATCGGCATAGAAAATCGCTGGGCCTTGGCCTATTGGCGTGGAGGAATCGATCATTCTGGCTGGCGCTATACAAGTTTAGTGCCGCGCTGGCTGGCGACAGCTGTACTGCGAATTGGTGGTAGGGGTGCTTATCAGACATATACTTATGGATATGACGGTTATCAGAAGTTGTTTCATCGAGCGGGTTTCAACCAGGTGGAGACGTACTTGCCATATCCGGGCTACAATAATCCGGTGACCTTGATTCCTTATGAGGCCTTATTACCATTGAGAAATTTTTTATCATCTAGAAAAACCATGAAACGTCTGCCGTCATGGTTGCAGCGTGTAGTATCGCATCCACTTATGGTTCGTTGGTATCGCCGTCTCAGCTTTAGCTACTGTTTTTATCTCCGTTAATAATATGATACCTGCTATTAGAAAATATTTGGCACGGTCAAACGTGGACGGCATACCTACTAATGCCCAAGATATTACGTTGGTCAAAACACATAATGGCTCTGCGCATCCGAACAAAAAATTAGTTTTTATAGTATACCGACCCCAAGAAGCACGGCCCTGTGCAGTAGTATATAGTATGCGTCCAGGATGTGATCCAGTTGCCGTCCCAGCAATCGCTGAAACGATGCAAGGATTCGGTCCAGAAGCCCCAGCCGTATTAAGTACGGGAGTCACACCGGAAGGGCCAATTGCAGTTGTCGAATGGATATCTGATCAGCGGTTGGATCTCAATAATCAGCTAGAACGCACTTCATTATTATCGTGGATTCAGGATCGTATAACCGCTGAGTCCGATACACAAAAAATATTGTCGCTGATCGGGTATTACGACGAGCTGCGTATTCATATCGAGTCATTGGGTGTGATCATTCCTCGACAATTCCATGATCGACTAATGCAACGACTACAACTTCACGATAATCCGTTAGCTGCGGTGCCACAACACGGTGATTTACAGCCAAATAATATTTATCACGGTACACAGGGAATGCGTATTATTGATTGGGATGATTACGGTAACATTGATTTCCCTCTTTTTGATTTTTTCACGTTGTATATTCGATGTCGGAAGATTGCATCACTGCGTGACTGGGCCTCAGCAGCGTGGAAAAGTGTAGCGATGCTGTATAAGCTAGATACCAACAGCCTTCATCTGATCAAAGCGTTATACTATCTATATGATTTTTGGCGCAAGGATGCAGTACACTATGCATCTGAACGTCCACGATATTTCCAATTATCGCTTGCCCAAGCAGAACAGTGCCTTGACACGTATGATGCGAAATAAATTTTTATCAATTGGACGTACATATGCATTGGGAGATCGTCCCATAGATGGTCTGAAGTTAGTCGGATATCAGATAATTACAGCAGTTTTGGCACGCTTGCACAGCTTACATCATTTCCAGATCACTGTCCGCATACGATGCAATAATCGCACTGCTCGCATGTCGTTGGGCGGTAGCTCTGATTGGGCTATCTGTCGAGAAATTTTCTTGAATCGGAGCTATGAAATTCCATTGAAACGTCCTTCGGCCTCCATATTAGATTTGGGGAGTAATATCGGACTTTCGATCGTGTGGTTTAAGCTACAGTATCCTGACGCGCGCATAATTGGTTTCGAACCGAATCCAGAAATTCAGGACCTATTACAACGGAATGTATCCCAGTTTACGGATGTTGCTATCTATCCCCAGGCAGTCGCTGGTATACACGAAGATCGCGAGTTCTATCTCATGCGGCAGAGCAAAGGCAGCTCTCTATTCCCTAGAGATCGAGCGCAGCAGACGGTACGCATCACATGCCTCACACTTGATGAAGTACTTGACCACTATTTCCCTGATCAGACAATTGACCTACTGAAGTTTGATATTGAAGGGGCCGAATTCGAAATGCTGACGTCATTTCAACAAAAGAATAGAGTCGCCAACTGGATCGGTGAATTGCACAATGAATTGGCGACGGAGGAGCAGCGTGCTATGATAGCACATTATTTCGATAGGTATCATGTCACGATACGCTATCCGGAAGCGGCCAAATCACATCTTATCGCATTAGAACAATAAGTATGAACACAATACATCAAAAATTTACCTGGTGGAAAAATAAATTACGCACGTGGTATTGGCGACATGTTCTCGGTCGATTCGGAACACTTAGCAAAGTAACAGGCCGTATCACGGTGTATTATCCAGAGCAGATCACTGTTGGCTCATCGACGCATATCAATGAAGGGGTTATTCTCAATGCTCGAGCTGCCATCACGATCGGTAATTATTGTCATTTATCGCCCGGTTGCCAGTTGCATACCGGAGGATTGTCGCTGTCTCGAGATTATACAAAAAGACAGCATACAGCCCAACCTATCGTGGTAGGTGATGGTGTTTGGGTGGGTGCAGCTGCGGTGATCTTGCCCGGTGTAACGATTGGTGAGGGGGCAGTTATCGGTGCTGGTAGCGTCGTGACAACTAATGTTAGCCAAAATACCGTCGTCGTCGGTGCTCCAGCCAAAGAGATCAAACAACTTTAGGCATCACGTGCTGCGTCATCAGGTGTAGATATTGCACGTTTGACCAAGATGAGTGATACGGCCAAGTTGACGAAACGAGATAGCAGTTTAGCTATAACTGCACCAAATACGCCGTAAAGCGGGATCAGTATGAGCGTCATCGCTATCTGGATGACTGCTACTGAAGTGTTGAAGGTATAGATTTCCTTCAGCATTTTTCGTGATTGGAAATAGGAAATAATCAGGAATAGAGGACTGCTAAGTAATGAAATTGCAATCAATTGCGAATAGAATGTCGCATCCTGGTATTGGGGGAAGAATAAGGTAAAGAGCCATGGCGCTGCAATAATATAGATAGCAACAATCACCGCAATGGCTGCACCGAAGAGTAAGGCCTTTTTAAGAATTTGTGCTCCGACATTTTGCTGTTTTTTGCTGGCAAATTTGGGAAGCGCAACATCTCCGACCAGACGGAGAATACTTTTGAGTTGGTCAGCTGGCTTCAAGGCAAATGAATACACAGCCAGTTGAATCGGTCCAAGCAAATTGAAAATGAGCAGTTGATCAAGATAGTTTGCGATGCTCGAAATCACCCCATTGATACTGAGATGAAAGCCAAAACGCAATGACGGCGCGTCTACCAGATTATTCGGTTGATGGTGACGCATCACGTACCAGTGTTGGAATAAGCGAATACCTGCCCAAGAAACTAAATAGGTCAGCGTAACGATATAGAGGTTGTCGGTTAGGAACAGTGTAATAATTGTGAGTGTTCCATTGATGAGTCGGCCGATGATTTGATAGCGAGCTGAGGCTGAGAAATTTTTCCTTCCCTGAAGGAGAGCATCAAACGTTGTGAATGATTCGAGCCATGGCAAAAATAGGGCAACAAGAACCATACCGACGGCTAACGGATAGTTATGCAGCCATTGATAATAGAGCGCAATAAGGATCGCTACACCAGATCCGATACTGCTCCAAGCCAACCGAGCGCGGTTGGCGGCTTGAAGTGTCCCTTCATATCCACGAGCAACTGCCTGGACAACTGCTGTATAGTGACCGCGCAAGGAAATGATGCCGAGAATTGAGGCAATGGATAAAATATAACGATATGTACCGTAGGTTTCTCTCGGTAACCAATTAGCATAGGCGATAGCAACCAAGAAAACGACAACGGAGCTGATGCCATTGCCAAGTGTTAGCCATGATACGCTTTTCGCGAAATAGATCATGTCGGTTTTGGTCCATTGCTCGCTGCGTCGTAATAGGCGATAGGCAAAGGCTCGTAGTCGAGTAATCATTGTTTCGCTTCTAATGTATGGGCGATAAGTCCTGGTACTCGTCCAAGGATAAATAAGCCCGTCGCAGCTTCTGCTGGAATCCCGACATCGAGTGCGGTAGCTGCTATAGCCCCATCAATATTCAGAGGTAGGGGCTTACCTTTCTGTTCGGCCAATTCTTTTTCGACTGCCTGCATATAACGGAAGTGATCAATTGGTAGTCCATGTCGATTCAGAGCATCAAAGAGTATGACTGCGCGTTCATCTTCTGTGACAATTCGGTGTCCGAAACCCGCGAGCCTGACGCCGTCACGTAGCGCTGTAGCTACAGCGTCATGAGCGCTTACATTTTTTTTTAATTGATGTTGTAGCCAGCGTGCAGCATCTTCGGTCGCACCGCCATGTGCTGGACCCATTGCTTGGAGACCAGCAGCTAGACAATGTTCTAAGCGTTGTCCGTCACGTGCAGCTTGGCGTAATGCTTGGGCTGAAATAGTGTCAGGACCATGATCGAGACACAATGAGAGTAATAGATTCAATATCTCGTGTATGGCTGGTGTGATCCTCTTTCCGGTGATGATAAAGTAGGCGTTCGTGACGAAATCTTGCTCTTGTGCCAAGGCAATCAACGATTGACCATGGATGGTCATACGATTATCTTCGAGACGAGAAAATGTTGATTCATTCATGGTTGTGGAGATAGTGACTTAATTCATTATAGTTGGTTAGGATCGTTATGCCTAGTTGCTGTAATGTTTGAATTCTCTGTGAGAGATTTCCTGTGTGCATTGCTTGTAATGATTCGAGATGACCAAACGCGGTATTACTCGGGAGTGAATCAAGTGAAGATCCGGCGATAATCAGGTACGTTGGTTTATGGTGGGGATGTTGTTGATAATAGAGTTCGATTTCTTGTAGATCACTATACGTGAGCTCTTCAAAAATAATATTAGCGTGCGTTTCTGGATCTTCTTCTGTCATAGTAATAATGTCAGGTAACCGGAGTCCGCAAATTTTTTCCGACCCGAGATGCAATGCGCCGCGAATACCCGTGTTGGTATGATACAGATAATTTGCAAGTTCATTGGTCATGCCGCCTGAGCGGGAAATGACGGTCCAATGTCCTGGACGGTAGAGATTTTGCGGATCATTGCCGCCAAGCATCCCGAGTCGCACCGTATCGGTCATGATCAAGCCAAGCGACCCTGGTCCGAGTAGGACGGCATCAACCGCATCGCACACTTCATGGATGAGGGCTAGATCTTTGTAGGGTGTGCCCTCCGTTAAAATGTGGATAATTCCAATATTATTTTCCAGCGCTTCCCTGACAGCAGCCAAGTTTGCTGCGGGCGGTACATAGATGCTGGTGGCATCACATGGTCCATAGAGAGCGATTGCTTCAGCGACAGAGTTATAAATCGGTACGTCGTGTACTATTTGACCTCCTTTGCCAGGAGTTACACCAGCCACAATCTTGGTGTGGTAATTTTTCATGAATTGTACGGCTCGTTGGCCTTCAGTGCCAGTAGCACCCTGGACAATCACTTTCAGATTTTGCGAATGGGTAAAGATATTTCTCATATAAATTTCTTCAAGAAATAATCGCATGCTTCCGGTATGCTGGTTTCAGATCCAAACCATGTGATATCGAGGTGATGCTCAGCAGCACACTCTAGCATGAGCCGTTTGGCTTCATCCTCACCAGGACCTCCACGACGAATCACGATCGGATAGGTTGGCTTCACCTCTGCTAGTGCGGCAGCAATACCCTTCATGCTCTCATCAATTTTAGTGAAATTGGCTACGGCCCCGGCTATCAAGAGGCCTCGCTGATCTGGTTTCGAGATCACCACTCGAGTGAGGGCTTCTACTTTTTCTTTTACCGGATTACCACTGAATTCAGAATAATTACCCGGTTTGATACCAGCAGCGACGAGATAATCAAATACAAGAATACTGGCGCCGCCGCCCGATAGTAATAATGCTATATCGCCGTCTAATTCTGTATAGCGACAGGGGGTGCCTTTGTATTCAGGCTTCTGATTGATTTCTGTGATGAGTCGCTCTCGTTCCGATGGAATGCGATTTCGTACTTCAGCAAAGCGACTAAAATGTTCTGTTTGTCGGAATTTTGCTCGATTATCGAGCTCGATTTTGGCATCGAGGGCTACTATGCTCCCTTCGCTGGTGATTGCTAAAGGATTAATTTCTAGAAATAGGCAATCATATTTAAAAAAGGTCGATATGAGTTGGTTCCCGATCTTCACTAAAAGGGCGATCAGTGTTTGATCGAGATTGAGAGCTTGGAGGTCGGCTGCGGATATCGTACTTTGGACGTGTATAGGAAGAGACCATAATGGTTGATCGCTTTGTTCTACATCAGTACCACCATCTGTTTTGAACACGATAATCGGTGATTGCTGAGTGTAATCATAGCTGATCGAACAATAGATTTCCTTGCTATTGGAAATCAGTTCTTCAAGTAGGAGACCACCTTGCATTATATCTGCTTGCGCCGTTAGAGACGTCCAGAATTCGCGAAGCTCTTCTTTGGATTGCACGGTGCGTATGAGACCGCGTTTACCTCGTTTACCTTGTACGGTTTGCACTTTGGCAACACAAGGGAAATTATCAGTCACCACTTGGTCGATGTCTGCTAGGTTGGTGAGTAATGCAAATTGACGAGGGGTGGGCACTCCTTCAGTTAGTAGTATTGACTTAGCTTGTGATTCGGTTAGACGCATTATTGTCCTAGTGAACGGTTCAGAACCGTGTTGATAGTTTTCAGAATAATTGAAGCGTCGAGTGTAAACGAGCGGTTCTTAATATAAAATAGATCATATTGCAATTTGACCAAGGCATCTTCGATTGAATCACCGTAGGGATAGTTGATCTGTGCCCAGCCGCTCAGTCCTGGTTTGACCAACAGACGTTCGTTATAAAACGGGATCTGTTCACCTAAAATTTTAATAAATTCTGGACGTTCTGGCCGTGGTCCTACGAAAGTCATCTCACCGCGGAGAATGTTGATTACTTGTGGGATTTCATCGAGACGACTAGTACGCATGATACGGCCAATGCCAGTTACACGGGGATCTTGTTTGCTAGCCCAGACAGCTTGGCCCGAGCTTTCCGCATCCACACGCATGGAGCGGAATTTAAGGGTTTTGAAAGTTTTGCCACCCTTACCAGTGCGCACTTGAGAATAGAAGATTGGGCCGCGGGACTCGAGCTTAATCAAGATCATCAATATGATGGTTATGGGCAGCGTTACCAATCCGAGCAGCAGTGACATGAGGATATCTTCAAGTCGTTTGATTACTTCGTAAGCTTTCTTTCGGCCCTGCGTTAAGTTTTGTAAAAACCAAGTTTTTTCTAGAGAAGTTACCGGTACCTTACCGGTAATAGCTTCGTAGAAATCAGGGAATGAATAGTAGCGCAATTTAAGATCCAACGTATCGAATAAGTATTTAGAAACTTGGCCGCTATTTTTCTGATCCGTAGCTGTCACTACAGTAGCAATGCGATTATCTTGGATGAACTGTCGCAGACTGATAAGATCCTTTTTTTGCGGTACAGAAGAAAGCTCGATCGGCAGGGGGAAGGCGGTCAGATTGATCAAAGCGGCGGTCTTGTATCCTAACTGCGGCTTGCGTTGCATCTCGATCACGAGATTGACAGTTTCTTTATCAATCCCAATGAATAGGACATTATTGGCTAGGCGTGAGCTGCTACTGATGGAATAAAATAGTCTCCGCCATAGTAAGAATAAGAGGGTGTAGACGACTACTAATACGAGGAGGCTGGTTTGCGGTCGCAAACTAGTAAAGCCGGAAGGGACGACATAGAAGAAGACGAAACCCAGGATTGTGTTGATGACCTGATTTTGCAGCAAATAGCCATAGAAGCGGAAATCATTCTGGGAGGAGTGAACACTATATAAATCATTGATAAAGAAGATAGTAATCCAGATAAAAAAGACCAACGTAAAGGGCAAGAAATGACGTTGGTACAATTGAGATGAAAAACTGTCATTATAACGAATAACTAGAGTAATCCACAGAGCTATATAGAGTAGAAGGACGTCACCAGCAAATAACAGTAGTTTCTTGAGGGTAATCATAGAATAATAGCTATAATATAAGATGAAAACAATAATTTGTCAAATCCAGTTGATAGGAAGCTTCAACTCTTGTATAATTGCAATGATTTCATGAAAAAAATTACTTCTCTTTTCGTCGCTTGCTTCGTAGTAAGCAGTTTGATTATTGGTCAATCGGCTCAAGCTTATATTCCCAATGATCCGCACATTGATGAGCAGGGTTACCTACAACGAATCAATGCTTTCACTGGCTGGGACTATGTACTGAAGCACCCAGTGAGTAAGCCTATTATTGTCGCAGTTCTTGATACTGGCGTTGACCTAACCCATCCTGATATTAGCGATTCTATCTGGACCAATGCGAGGGAAATCCCTGGCAACAGTATTGATGACGATAATAATAGCTATATTGACGATGTGCATGGTTGGAATTTTATCGATGGCAATAATGACCCCGAGCCAACTATTTCTCCCGCCTTTCAGGGCGATGCGGTCAGTCACGGCACTATCGTCGCTGGTATTATTGGTGCTGGCTTTGATAACGGTGTCGGAATATCTGGCTTAGCTCCTAAAGTACTGATCATGCCGATCAAGGCGCTGGACAGTCGTGGCTCGGGCAATACGCTGGTACTGGCTCAGGCTATCGATTATGCAGTAGATAATGGCGCCGATGTCATCAATTTAAGTTTGGTGGGCAAAGTACTCGATCCGCGTCTCACTGATGCTATTGCTCGGGCTCACTCACGGAACATTGCCGTGGTGGCTGCGGCTGGTAATGAAGAGGTTTACGGAAATGATCTCAATAGTTCACCACGTTATCCGGTCTGTGACGCATCGGGCGTCAATCAGGTGCTCGGAGTTGCTTCCATCGATAGTGATAATGTACTGAGTCAATTCTCCAATTATGGCTCGCACTGCGTCGACATCTCTGCCCCTGGCACCAATATCTATTCCACCACCCCGATCATTCCGGGCAATCAGCAGTTTACCCAGCTCTATAGTGGCGGCTGGACTGGTACATCAGTGGCAGCGCCCATGGTCAGCGCTACTATTGCCAATATCAAGCGTATCGCACCGAAGCTGACGCTTGATACTATTTACAATATTATTATCAATAACACCACCAATGTGCAGCTGGCTAACCCCAGTAATCCCAAAGCGTTGGGCGGTGGTTTATTGAATATGGGTGAAGCCTTGATGGTGGCCGACAGATTGCAACAGCAGCAATCTCAATTGTTGGCTATTGCACCGTTGGCGGGTAAACCGGAGGTTTCATTAGTCAATAGGCAAGGAGTAGTTCAGTCATCATTTTTGGCCTACGCAGCCAATTTTACAGGAGGGGTCATAGTAGCTACGGGTGATGTCGATGGCGATGGTCAGTCAGATATTGTCACGGCGCCGTATAGCAATGGTGGGCCACATATTCGTATCTTTGACGCGAGCGGTCATCTCAAAGGTCAATTCATGGCATTTGGCGGTAAATGGAAAACTGGCTTTAGCTTAGCTCTGGGAGATGTCGATGGTGATGGAGTCAATGAAATCATAGTCGCCCCCAATGGTGGTGCGGCCAGCACCGTGGGAGTCTTTGATTATCAAGGACACAAGAAATCTGAGTTTCTAGCTTACGATCAGAAATTCCGAGGTGGCAGTTTGTTGGCCGTGGGTGACGTTGATAACGATGGTCTGGCCGATATTATGACTATACCACGGCAGTCTGGTGGCCCCCATGTCCGCGTCTTTGATGCTAAGGGTGCGGTCAAAGCACAATTCATGGCCTTTGATACGAAGTCACGAGGTCCTTTCGCCTTAACGAGCGGCGATGTTGATCATGATGGTAGTCCAGAAATTGTGGCTGCCGACATGAGTAGTGCCAAAGTCAATGTCCGCGTCTTCGACGGTACCGGTGCTCAGAAAAATACCTGGCCGTTATTTCCGCAGCTGAAGCCCAAAAGTTATAAGATTGGCATGGTTACTGGCGATACTACCGGTGATGGTTTGACTGATCTGCTATTTTACGCCACCGACCGATCAATTCAGAGCATTGATACCTACGATTATAGCGGTCATTTGCTCAATCGACTGACCAGTAAATTGGTCAATGGTCGCGGTTGGTCAGTAAGTATTTTGAATCGATGAGGCAGTTCTACCACCAATTACGTTCCCTATGGTACCGTTTCTTCTTGGTTCGACGTTACCCTGTGTTGTCGCAGCTCACCAAGTTTGCTGTGGTAGGCTCTACTAGTTTTATTCTTGATCTGTCGATATATTTGGGACTTACTCGTTGGGCCGGCTGGTATTATTTGTTAGCCAATACAGTTTCTTTCCTAGTGGCAGTACTGTGGGGTTTCCTAGCCAATCGATTATGGACCTTTAGACAAGGCGCAGGGCACATGGGTAAGCAGTATGGCAAATTTCTGACAGTCAGCACCGGTGGTTTGGTGTTGGCTACGGGCTTGCTCTATCTGTTGGTGGATTTCACACCGTTACACGATGTGGTGGCTAAGCTGGTAGTTGCTATTATCGTTATGATCTGGAACTTTACTTGGAATAAATACTGGACTTTCCGTTCTCATGATTAGCATCGTCG
Organism: uncultured Gammaproteobacteria bacterium; assembly: GCA_964540995.1. Classification (GTDB taxonomy): domain Bacteria; phylum Patescibacteriota; class Patescibacteriia; order UBA1558; family 2-01-FULL-52-15; genus JAZDLR01. The sequence continues at coordinate 87,643 of CAZIOU010000001.1, forward strand.
TGCCGGCTTACAATGAGTCGGCGGTTATTATCCCGACACTTCAGAGAATCCGATCGTTTATGCAGCAGCACTATGGTGCTGATTTTGAGTTGTTGGTGGCAGATGATGGTTCAACTGATGATACGGCTGCTTTAGTGCGAACTCAGTCGGATGTTACCTTGCTGACGTTGCCCCATCGAGGTAAGGGAGCGGCGGTCAGGGCTGGAGTATTGGCTGCGCGCGGGGAGATGATACTTTTCACTGATGCTGATAATTCTACTGATATTGAGCATTTACCGGCCTTTGTACAAGCTCTCGGGGAGCATGATATTGTCATCGGCTCTCGGCAAGTCGATCAAGCAGCCATTGTTGTGCCCCAACCATGGTTGAAGCAATTTCTGGGACGTTTGGGTAATGCTATGATTCAAGTTTTGCTGCTGCCGGGCATCAAAGATACTCAGTGTGGTTTCAAGCTTTTCCGTTCCTCGTGCAAGGTACTATTCGAGCAGCAACGACGTGATGATTGGGCTTTTGATTTCGAGATTTTGTTCTTAGCTCGTAAACGTCATTTGTCAGTAATCGAGCTGCCAGTACGCTGGGTCAATAACTTCGATACTAAGGTCAAACCGTGGTCCTATGTGACTACACTGCTGGCTGTTTTTAGTGTACAATATAACTATCTTACTCATCGCTATACATTATGACCGTACGTTATCCAATAGAGAAAAAAAATATTTTAGTCCTCGGTGGAGCTGGCTTCCTAGGCTCTCATTTGTGTGAGTTCTTGCTTAAGCGTGGAGATCAAGTTATCTGTGTTGATAACTTTGTTTCTTCTGATGTCGAGAATATCAAGATGATGTTGGAATTTCCCAGCTTCGAATTTATCCGTCATGATATCACCGAGCCGTTGGAGCTGGGTGACTTACCAGAACTGAAGAAATTCAAAGTTCGAGCTCAAGGAATTCAAGAAATATACAACTTAGCTTGCCCTACAGCACCAGAAGATTTCACTAAATTACCGATCGAAACAGCCAAGGCCAATTCTGTGGGAGTTATTAATTCTTTGGAATTAGCTCGTACCTATAATGCTCGTTATTTACTCGTTTCCTCATCGGCTGTCTACGGGCGACCGCCGGATGAAGCCGATATGATCAATGAAAATTTCCTCGGTAATGTCAGCTTTATCGGACCGCGGGCGTGCTATAACGAAGGTAAACGTTTCGCCGAAACTTTGGTCAGTAGTTGGCGCGATCATTATCAGATGGATACGCGTATCGCGCGCGTTTTTACTACCTATGGACCGCGTATGATGTTATCCAGTGGCCGTAACGTTCCAGATTTCATCAATAACGCTTTACGCAATCAGCCGATACAGATTCACGGCTCTGAAACAACTGGTTCCTCCTTGTGTTATGTCAAAGATATGGTAGAGGGGGTTGTAGCCTTGATGCACAGCTCAGTCAAAGATCCGGTTAATTTGGGTGGTGATAGTTTCCATACTTTGTTAGAAGTGGCTCAGAAAATTATTGATTTGACTAAATCCCAATCAGAAATCCATTTTGCTGAAGGTTTAGCTTTTACTCATAGGCAAGCACTGCCCGATATTGCCTTGGCCAAAGACAAGCTTGGTTGGTTCCCTTTGGTCAGTCTAGATCAAGGCTTAGCCGAAAGTATTGCCTACGCTCGTTCATCGTTGACATTGAAGCCCTCCTATGGTGTAGCCGGCGATAGCCAAGATTAGATTTTGTTGGTTGATTTTTCCCGGGTTTCGTATAGTATTGGGTTACGAGCCCGCTTTTTATTGGGCATTTATCTCACTTTTTGGGCCTATTTATGAGTAGAATCGTCATTGCTGCCGGCATCTTTCCGCCTGATATTGGCGGTCCGGCTACCTATACGCAAGAATTGGCTACCTATCTAGCAAATCGTCATCATCAGGTGACGGTAGTTTGTTTTTCTGATGAGATTATTCCCGAGACGCAATCATCGTTCACGGTTCATCGTATTAAGCGTCGAGCCAAGTTGTGGAGTCATTTACAATATTTATGGACTTTGGCCAGCGTGTCGCAGGGTTGTGATGTTGTCTACGCTCAAGGACCTATTGCTGGCGGTTGGCCAGCAGTTATCGTCTCTGGTCTCTGGGGAGTGCCACTGACCGTCAAAATAACTGGCGACTATGCCTGGGAACAAGCTGGTGTTCGTTATCACTACCGACGAACGATTGAGCAGTTCCAAACCGAGACCCAAGTTCCTGCTCGTATTAAACTATTACGTCTCATACAACATTGGGTGGTCAAACGTGCCAAACGCGTGATCGTACCAAGTAACTACTTGGCTAATTTGGTGCGCGGTTGGGGAGTTGATCCAGCTGATGTAGTGGTGATACCCAATTCGTTCACGGCAGCGCAGCAACCAGCATCGTCATGGTCACAGCGTCCCTTATTGGTTACATCCGTGGGACGTCTCGTACCGTGGAAACGTTATGATCAACTGATTGCCTGTTGGCCTGAAGTAATACAGCAAGTTCCCGGAGCGCGACTACGTATTATTGGTGATGGTCCAGAATTAATCACTCTCAAGGCCGCTGCCGCAGGACAAACTACTATTGAACTAACAGAGCGTTTGCCTCATGGCCAAGTGTTAGAAGCTTTGCAAGAAGCTCGTGTCTTCGTGCTTAATAGTACGTATGAAGGATTATCTCACGTGGTGATTGAAGCTTTAGCTGCTGGCACAGTGCCGGTAGTGACTGCCGTAGGTGGTAATGGTGAGATTATCACCGATCAGCTGACTGGACTGTTGGTGGCTGTCGACGATCGGTCAGCTTTGGTAGCTGCTTTGGTGCGAGCTTTGACCGATGCGGCGCTGGCGGCACAGGTGGACGCCAATAAACAATCGATTCTTGATCAAATGGCTGTGGCGACAGTAATGTCGGCCACTGAAGCTAAACTGTTGTCATGAGCATAGATTCAACGGTCTATATAATTGTTCCCGCCTATAATGTCGCTGCTCGCCGTTTCAGTAGCGTTTTGGAGCAGCTACGAGCTTTGCCTTATCGTGTCGTGGTGGTTGATGATGGATCTACTGATGCTACGGCGCAAATTGGACGACTGGTTACTACCGTTATTCGACATCCGATCAATCGGGGACAGGGAGCTGCTTTGATGACTGGAATGGATTATGCCGTGCGACAGGGAGCAACTATTTTGGTTCATTTCGATGCTGATGGTCAGATGGATCCGGCTGATATCGTCTCGGCGGTTAGTCTTTTGCAAGCCAATCCTCAGTTGGATATTGTCTTAGGCTCTCGGTTTCTGAAGGCTAATGCTATACCTTGGACCAAGAAATATTTGATTCAAAAACCAGCTCTATGGTTTCAGCGATTGACTACCGGCTTGCCGCTGACTGATGTTCACAATGGTTTCCGTGCTATGACTGCCGCGACCGCTAAGCTGTTGGTAATTAAGCAAGACCGCATGGCCCATGCTTCGGAAATTATTTTGTTAGTCAAACGGCTGGGGCTACGGTATCAAGAAATGCCAGTCACTATCCGTTACTTTGATTACGGACAAGGTATGCTCGGTGGTTTGCGAATTTTGCGCGATTTACTTAAGCAACAACTTATCAAATAATTATGACCTTATCTCTCATAATGTCGGTGGTTTCGGCGCTGTCTTTGCTGGCTGTCTGGCGTCGACGTCGTGAGCTCAAATTATCACTCAACTTAGCGTTGATGTGGAGTGTGGTCTGGATCGGCGTAGCAGTGGTGTTCTGGTGGCCGGAAGTCACCAGTCGTTTGGCTGATTGGCTTCATATCGGTCGTGGCGCTGACGTCGTGGTCTATGCTGCTATTATTATTTTGCTCTATATCACCTTCCGCTTATTTGTTCGTCTAGATACTATGGAACGCTCTATTACTACCCTGACCCGTCAATTAGCTTTACGAGACGATGAAAACAGTCGCCCTACTGATCATTAATTACAACGGTTTGAGCTATTTGCCGCAATGTCTAGCGGCTGCTTTGGGTACGCGCCAAACTGATATCGAGCGTCAGGTTTATATCGTGGATAATAATTCTACTGACGGTTCGGCTGAATATATTACCAGTCACTATCCGCAAGTTCGATTGATTCACAGCCAGACCAATTTGGGCTTTGCTGGTGCCAATCAGTTGGGCTGGGAAGCTATCATGAAACAGGGTACTGCTGACTATATTTTTTTACTCAATCAAGATGCTTATCTGACTGAAGATTGTCTGACACAGCTGGTTGATTTCTTGGAGCAACATCAGGATGCTGTGGCAGCTCAACCCAAGGTATTACTATGGCCCGATCGAGGCACTATCAATTCTTTGGGTAACCGTATTCACTATCTGGGCTTTGGTTACACCGATGGTAATGATCAAATTGATCAGCATATCGCTACCGTACCTCGTTCGGTCAACTACTGTACTGGAGCGGCGGTGATGCTTCGTCCAGACCCCATAGAGAGACTGGGCGCTGGCCTCTTTGACCCCGCCATGTTCATGTATATGGAAGATTTGGATCTTGGCTGGCGCTTACGTCTGGCGGGATATCGCAATTATGTCGTGCCGCAAGCGGTAGCTTATCATCAATATGAGTTTAACCGCAGCATGAAACAGGTGATGTATTTTGAGCGCAATCGTCTGTGGGTAATTGCCAAGAATTATCGTCTAGCGACGTTGTTGTTGCTGTTGCCGGCGTTCCTGATCATGGAGTGTGGGCAACTATTTTTTGCTTGGAGGCGGGAGTGGCTCGGCGCCAAGCTTAGGAGTTATAGTTGGTTGGGATCCCGAAGCGAGTGGAGTAAATTATTGTCGCAGCGTCAGCAGGTTGCGAGAAGTCGTAAGATAAGTGATCGAGCGATGATACGTGAGTTCACTGGTCAGATTCTGTTTCAACCATTGTCACCGTGGCTGCTGCGTGCGGTAGCTAATCCTTTCTTCGCTCTGTATCGTCGTTTATTACTCTTGATTCTTTTCTGGTAAGGTATGAAAATCGCTCAAGTAGTCTCTACATTTCCGCCGTATCGTGCCGGCATGGGCAATGTCGCTTTTCACTTAAGTTGGCAGCTGTCTCGCTTGGGGCACGCGGTAACGGTCTTTACCCCGCATACCAATCGTCCGAAATTGGATCAGACGTATCCTTTCGCGGTTAAGCGTTTGCGACCGTGGTTGCGTTATGGCAATGCCGCCCTTTTGCCACAATTAGCCTGGCAACTAAGGGGATTTGATGTTATTGATTTACATTATCCCTTTTATGGTGGTGCTGAGGTGCTCTACGTCAGAGATTTCTTAGCTGATACACCGATGGTTATTCATTATCACATGGATATTTTTGGGCAGGGTTTTTCGGAGAAGTTTTTCCGTTGGCATAGCCAGGAGATTATGCCTCGGGTTCTCAATCGTGCTGATAAAATCGTAGTGTCATCGTTAGATTATATTCGCCGTTCACGACTGCGCGATCGTTTGGTTCAGGAGCCGCAGAAATTCGTGGAGATTCCCTTTGGTGTTGATGCGGATACCTTCAAACCGCGCCGTAAAGATAAATCTATCCTTGATCACCATGGTCTGCAAAATAAACGTATTGTTTTATTCATCGGTGCGTTGGATAAAGCCCATTACTTCAAGGGTGTGACCTATTTGATAAAGGCTTTTCAGATGATTGCATCCCATGACGATTATCGGTTAGTGATTATCGGTACTGGTGATCTGATGAAAAGTTATTTTAGTCTGGTGCAGAATTTTGGTTTGGAAAAGAAAGTGGTTTTCACCGGCTTTGTCCCCGATGATCAGCTGCCACTGTATTACAATTTAGCTGATGTCATGGTCTTACCTTCGATTGATAGCTCGGAAGCCTTTGGTCTGGTTATTCTCGAAGGTATGGCTTCGGGTATTCCGGTGATCGCTTCTGACCTACCCGGTGTCCGTAGTTTAATTGAGAAGAAGGTCAACGGATTCCTGGTCAAACCCAAAGATGTTGGTTCTTTGGCTAAATACATGGATTGGTTGCTGAAGAATCCTCAGATGTCGGCCAAATTCGGGGAAGCTGGTCGGGCCAAAGTATTATCAACCTATGATTGGGCTGTCGTCGGTAGACAGCAAGAAGCCGTTTATAAGCAATTATTATGAAAATAGGTATTATTTCTAATTTGTATCCTCCTTTTGTCCGTGGTGGTGCTGAAATGATGGTGAGCACTGTGGCAGAAGGATTACGCGAAAACTTACATCATGTGTTCGTTATTTCGACGCAACCACGAGGTCGCCTGTCTACCTTGTGGCCAGAGTTACGAGAACAACGTGGTATCAAAGTTTACCGCTTCTTCCCCTGGAATCTCTATTACTATATGAATGATTATGCCTATCCGGCAATCGTGCGACTGCTGTGGCATGTGATGGATATTTTCAATTTTCACTCTTATTTCGCGGTGCGGTCAATCTTGGATCAAGAAAAACCCGACGTAGTCATTACTCACAATTTGATGGGTATCGGGTTTCTCATCCCCTTGCTATTACGACGCCGTGGTATCCGACATATTCATACTATTCATGATGTTCAGCTTTATAATCCTTCCGGAATTATCATCAAAGGACGCGAGAACAGTTGGTTGCAACGAATCACTAATGGGTTGGGCTATCCACTGTTGATGCGTAAGCTGATGGGTTCTCCGGAGATGGTTATTTCACCTTCAGAATTTCTCAACAACTTTTATCGTCAGAAAGGTTTTTTCCCTCGATCGGATTTTGCTGTTATCCGCAATCCAGTTGATTTCCCTGATCACATGATGCAGCACAGTCAAGCGCCAGAATTACGTCTGACCTATGTCGGTCAATTAAGTGAACCCAAAGGAATATTACGACTGGTTGAACTAGTACAGCGTTTACCGCGTACGGATGTTCGTTTGCGAGTCGTTGGCTTGGGGCCGCAGTTGCATCGCGCTTTGGCACTTGCCAAAGAGGACGAGCGCATACAGTTCTACGGCTGGCGTAATCGCCAAGATTTACTAGAGATATTAACGCATACCGATGCTTTGGTGATGCCGTCGATTTGTTACGAAAATCTGCCAACAGTTAGTTTGGAGGCTTTGAGTTTGGGCATCCCCGTCATCACATCCGATACCGGTGGAGCAGCTGAATTGATACAACCAGGACGTAACGGTTGGGTTTTCGAAGCGGGTAATTGGAAACAGTTACAGCAAATAATCGAGCAAGTAGCCGATGATAAAAATAGTATTAATACAATGCGCCAAGCGTGTCTGCAATCGGTGTCCGGTTTAACAGTGAAGCGGTATGTCTTGCAGTTGCTGACCCTACTTAGCGAGTCGAGAAAGTAAAGATATAGATTCTTCCGCCACTGATAGCCGTCGAGGTTGTGGCGGATTTTTTTAATCTTTGAATGATGTCCTCATAACCAGACCAATAATCATTGACTACCAGATAGACATCGGATACGCCGGTCAGTGCTTTGACATCTTGGAGGATGGAGGCGGTGGCTTTGCGATTGTAGACAGCATCCAGATAGGATTGATACAGTGGATCGCCCGTAGGGATGGGATAGAGGTAATGACCGCGGTAGCTTGGTTCGAATCCCAAGGTCTGCACGGCCGCAGCCGAAACTGATTGATTGGCCAGTACAATATACGGTTTGTTGCCGGCTACATTGCGTATCCAGTCAACCGCCGCTAGATCGTAGGTGCTAGTGTTGAAACCCTTGTTCTGGGAATAATAGTCGAAACGGGGATAGCTCAAATACCAGCTGCAGGTTAAGATACCGGTCAGCAGTAATAGCACGATTGTGCGTATTGCCTGACCACTCTGCAAGATCTTCTTGGCCAACCAATAGAGGGCTATGAAAGCAAAGGGCCATAAGAAGAAATAGCTTAACGTTAATATTCGTTCTGGATATGATTGACGTTCGTAGGGTAAGAGGAAGTCAAAGTGTACATAGAGCGTTAACAAAATATAGTTACTGATCAGCACCAGATAGGTTACTAAATAATGGGCAAAATAATGCGCTCGGCGATGACGTATGACGTACCAACAACCGATGGCAGCCAGAAGAAACAGTAGGAGTTTGGCAGAACCATCGAAGAGATAGAGTAAATCATCCCAACGGATAAACCGGTAGTAGTGCGGTAGTTGCCAGAGCGGAGATTGGGGATCTTCAAGTGAGACGCTGCTAGCGGTCGTTGGCGAAAGTCGCGCCTGCAGTGCGAAAACCAAAGGCATAGCGAGTGCAGCAATGATCGTCAGGATGCCGTAGAGGCTGAAGCGAATGACGCGAACGAGCTTCTTGGCTTCCCACGAGCGATGATAGATTACTAACAGGATAGTATAAAGCACCATAGGGATGCCTGATAGCGGATGGAGCGTGAGTGCGGCTGCTGCCAATACCAGAAGCCAGACAGCTGATAACTGTTGGCGATGGATGTAGAACAGGCTTAGCATGATCAGGAGCAAGCTCCAGAGAAGCGATAATCCTTGGGGTGTGGTCTGAATAAAGAAAGGATACGGCAATAAAAAAAGACTCAGTGGTAACAACGCCAAGGCCCGCGGCTCGCTGCGGAAATTGCAGCGGAACGAATAGTAGATGATAGTCGGAAGTAGGAGAGCTGTCAGGAGTGGCAAGAGCCAGCGGTCGATCAGGGCTAGCGGTAGCTGACTCCAGGTTTGGATCCAAACTACTAGGGTATAGTGTCCCAAATAGTAGTAGGGTTTAGGATGAATGGTTCCTGTCAGGAGCAATATTTTTTCTGTCGCTTGGTGAATGAAAGGGTCAAAGCCAAAGCCCAGAGGATAGATCAAGAGCGCTAAGCAGGTGCAGATAAAAGTGTGCCAACTCAGAGAGATCATCTTGAGCCAGGCTGGTATGGTTTGATGCGTTACGATTACCAAAGCACAAAAGCTAGTGACAGCCATGAGCACGTAGGCGGATAAAGGTATGATCAGCCACGGGGATTGGATCGGCTCGACAGTAGCATGACGACCGACAAACCATAGTAGTAATCCACCACTTACCAGATGGAGTAGGGGTAGGACTAAACTGCTCCACGACCAATTGTCGTGAGTGGCAGTAGCTTTATTTTGGTAGGGCAAAGCGACTAAAGCCGTAGGAATAAAGGCAATGAGTATGAGTGCCAGTTTGGTGATTGACCAAGCATAAAAACTTAATGTGCCTCCAATCATTAAGACTGATAACGTCAGCAGTAAACCGAAAAGAAAACGAAAAAATTTCTCACCGGTGGGAGAATATTTCTGGCCCAAGCTGTAGCTATGACAGCCCAGATAGAGTGCTAGCGCTATCCAATGCAGAGGCGCTATAGGCCAAGGTATGATTAGGAGGAAGAAGCTAACGACCGCTGCGATCAGTAATTTCATGGCGTTTAATGACAGCAGTTTAACATATTTAGGCCCCGAGAGACAATTATGACTCGGGGATTCCCACGGTCGAAATCAGGGTAAACGTGATATACTATGTTCATGTTGCGGCAGATCAAAATACAGCTCTTGACACAGTATGGTGTATTTATAATTTTTCTCCTCTTTGCTACTGCTCAGATCTTGCTTACTTGGAATGGGGGATCGTTACACATTTTTGAGTCACCGGATGCCAATATCAACTATCATTTTGCCGCTCGTCTAGCTCAAGGATTGCCGCTCGGTGTGCCCTCGACAATCTCGGTGATGACAGAATATGTTACCCCTCGCAGTGCTGTGGTGCGTTCAGGAACTATCATACCGGCTGGATTCATCGGCTTGATAGCTTTGTACGGATTTTTAAGTGGTTTTACAGCGGTAGCTTTGTTACCCTACTGGACACTGCTTTTTGCCTTGTTGGGTTTAATGCATTTTTATTGGTTGCTAAAGCGAGTCTTCTCGCCACAAATGGCTTGGTGGTCCGTTTTTATCTGTATGGTTCATCCGGCTTGGTTGTATTATACCCAACGCAGTCTCTTGCCCAACGTCTTATTCGTCAGCTTAATGCTGATGTCTAGTTATTATATCTATCAGATTTCCCAACGTCGCCGCCTATGGGATTATGTCGGAGCTGGATTGGCATTATCAGCGGCGGTTGTGGTTCGACCGTCTGAAGCGATTTGGATCGCGGTAGCGGTTTTGAGCTTCGTGGTGATTGAACGCCGTCGTTTATTTATCAAATATATCGCCGCAACTGCTGTCAGTGCGATTCCGGCCATCGTCATTTTGCTGTTAGCGATTATGGGTCAATGGTCTTTGCTTTGGGGTGGAGGCAATCAGCTATTACACCAGACACCGATGTCCTTATGGCAGACCGGAATGACGCTACTCTTTCCCTTTGGTTTTCACCCGCGCTTGATCTGGTGGGTGACTGAGCGCTATGTCATCTGGTGGCAACTTCCTTTCTTGGTTTTGGCTTTGGTTGGGGCTACTAGTTTTCGACAGAATTTTCATGAGCAGCGTCACCGACATTATTGTTGGCTAACGATTTTTGTCGGAGCTTTCCTCTTGTGTTATTACGGTAGTTGGTTGGTGCAAGATAATCCTATTGCCGGAGCCACAACTATTGGTACCTCTTATGTTCGTTATTTATTACCTCTATTTACCCTACTGTCGCCATTTATGGCTTGGGCGATAATTGGCTTAACCAGACAGTTAGCACCGCAGTATCAGAAGATATTTACTGTCAGTATCGTTGGTTTGTTGCTCATATTTTCGGCGCAGCGTGTCTTGGCAGAACCACAGGAAGGCTGGCTGCAGCAGCGTCGTGACCTTCATAGTTACGAACGTATCTTAGCCTTGACCAAGCAGATAGTTCCGGCCGATACCATCATTATGACTCAAAAAGGTGATAAATATCTGTGGCCAACCTTTAATGTCATCACACCGCAGGGTGACGATGGCTATCTCACGGCGACAGCTGGGCTAGTAGAAGCGGGTTATCATGTGGTCTTTTTGAATCCTATCATTGACACCGAGCGACGGCAGTTTTTCAATCAACAATGGCAGCCAGAAGGCTTGCAGTTGGGTGCGGCTTTATTTGAGCAAGACGGCCTAGGTCTTTATCAGCTAACGGTCGCACGTCATGATTAGACTATTGCGCTGGTGCATCGCCGCTATCCCTGTGGTTATCTTGGGAGCAGCCGGAGTCTATGATCTCAACCCTTCGGGTGTCAGGATTATGCATTATGATTTCTTGCATGAGAGTCCCCAAATATCTCGGCTTTATCCAGCTAATCGTCTGGACGGAGTGACGACACAAGGCCAGAAAGTTTTGGCCGAACCAGTCTACTTCCGCGTGCGCTATCCTCAGACCTACGATCAAGCGGTGGTGGATATTCGTTACTACAATCAGGGTCAATCGCTGGTCCAGCTAGGATTGCAGGTGCAGGGAAGTGAAGAGTGGAGCTATTTTTTACGACCGATTGAGAATAGTACCTTTGACAGTGCTCCTTGGTCGCGTGTCACTTCTGGCACGATGTCGCTGTGGCAACGTCAGCCCCGATACTCTTCAGTTAATGATTTTTTGAGCGGGTATTATGATCTCAAAGTTGGCGCTTATAATTTCAATTTACTACGCCGCTATAGTCAGGCTGACTATGTGGCTAGTTCAGCTACGACGACCATTGATCGTTTAATCCGTGGTCCGTGGACAACCTATACCTATGTCAAGAAAGAGTCTCTTGTATGGAATATCTCACTAGTCGATTTCAATCGTACGGTCGGTGCCGATCCTATTACTTTGATTGTTCGTGATTGGTCAGGCCAGGAAGTAAAACGTTGGGAGTTGCCCGATGATGGCCGAAGTGGCAATACCGTCGGTGCTAGTCCAATTCGTCAGTTACAGATCCGAGCCAATGATCTGCCGGAGGGTGTCTATAGTTTGGATTGGCAGGTAAATAACGACATTTTTGTCACAAAGATTGAAACCAAGCAGCATCTGATTGCTTTTAGCGATCATTTGTATCTGGCCAATAATGCTGAATACCGTGATGGTTTACCTCAATTGGATCTAGCTACGACAACGATTTATACTACTGCTCGGTCAATCGGTATTTCTACTGCTCATCCGGCTGGCCTGCAAGCGGTTGCGGTAGATGGTAAGTCTTATCAGTTACAGACTATTCACGAGCCAGTTTTTGCTGCTATAATTTCGCCTTTGGCACCGGTGGTGCTGACACGAGCTGATACCATGATCGCTGGAGACGGATTATTTTTCTTCGATCCGGCGCAATTTTTCAACCCCGAAGTTATTACCTTGAAATCATTTGATTCCGGGTTGGACGTAGATTACGTCATTGCTAACTATGTCCCACCAACAGTGGAGGCTGATGGTAGTCATTCGGCTCGAGTTGTTTTCGACACCGCTTCAGCGGCGGTCGATCAACGGGCTTTGCGTTTCATGGTGTCTGCACCGAACTATAATCAGCAAGGAAATCAGTTGATCATTCGCGATATTACCGTTAGTCTGTATAAGAAGCCCTTCACTTCAGTGACTGATATTGTTAACGCCCTACGCCTTGAACTCTATGGTTTGGCCAAAACTCAATAACTATCGCCCCCTTCTAACTGAAGCTGCTATTAGTTTGAGCTTGACTGCTTTGGCTGCTTTAGCTTTGGAGTGGCTCAAGCCGGGTCTGATCAGTAATTTCTTGGATCTTAATCTGATATTGATCGTGACAATATTTCTGGTTATCGTTGCTGCACTTCTGGGGTCAAGGCGGACTCTTACTGGTTGGACGCGGTGGTACTATGGTATTTGGACGGTGTTGGTCGGTAGCCTAGTGCTGAAAGTTATCTTCCGTCTCGCGCAATTACCACGCTTATGGTGGATTCTTGGTACTGTCGTTTTGCTTATCACGGTTTTATGGCTTCTAATTATTACCTTACGACACCAACATGACTGATTGTATATTTTGTTCTATCGTAGCTGGTGCTATCCCTGCTACCAAGGTGTATGAAGACGAGATTTCACTGGCTTTCCTCGACATTCATCCTGTACATCCAGGACATCTATTGCTTATTCCGCGCGAACATCACGTTCATATGCTGGAGACACCGGATGAAGTGGTAGGACAGCTATTTATCCGCGCCAAGAAACTGATGGCTGCCGTCAAGGCTGGCACTCAAGCTGATTTCGTCGTTCTTGATGTTGTTGGTCTCGATGTGCCACATCTCCATATTCACCTGATACCCCGGTATCACACGGACGGGCTCAAAGGTTGGCCTGAAGGGACTTACGGAGCAGGAGAGGCTGAAGCAGTGGCTGAGACTATAAGAAAAGCGCTTATCAATTGATAAGCGCTGAGACTGTCCAAGTTATTGAATCTGAATTTGAGAGAAATCTTGATCCGTGAGGATGAAGATTTTTTCGCCTTTGGGATCGAAGACGTAATCTCCCTTAGTGAGTGGTGCGATGTCGATGACGTGTCGTTTCTCACCGCGATTATCCAGCTCAATGATCTGGATCTTTTGGTTGACGACTTCGGAGATATAGCTTTGGCTGGGGTGCCAACGAATAACGCTCGGTCCTGATCCTGTGCGATCGAGGAGGGTGGTGGTCTGATCGCTCGTATCGTAGCGCCAGATATCATACCCGTTGGTGAGTAACATCTTATTTTTACGCCAGTCAACCTGCGTAGCCGAGATCGTATCTTGGATCTGTCCGTCTTTCCAGATGAAGAACTGACTGGACCCTTGAAGCAGCACAATATCATTACGGAAGTCAGCAATGTGTCGAAAATCTCCAGTTGGTAAGCTCGTAGCCTGCTCGCCACCAATGGTTGTGTTACTGACAATGAGTTGGCTGTCTTCGGTCAAGCGTGTAACCGTCTCACCTGATAGAGCAAAATCTTTGACCCCGTTGGCGATGGCCGTCTTCTTGGCTGTTAGGAGATTGAGTCGCCATAGACTATTGTTGGTCAGTAACCAGACATCATCGCTGGCTGGTCCGAAGTGAACGGTTGTAATGGGACTTTTGACATAGGTAGTAAGTGGCCAGATTTTCTGACTACGGGTATCGACGATGCTCCAGCTACCACGAGTCTGGTAGGCGATACGTGATTGGTCTTGGGACCAGGATTGCAATTGACTGCCAGCAGGCAGCGTGATGCTATTGTCGACGGTAGCAGTCGTCAGGTTAGCGATAGTCAACTTGTTGTCGTTATCAATATAGGCAACCAGCTCCTCATCTGGGCTCAAGAGTAACGCATTGCCGCCACTAGCTAATTTCTTGGATTCTAGGTTGTCTTTGAACAGAACGATATCCTCGACGAAGGTAGTCTTACCAGCTTCGATACGGAGCGTCTTGGACCAGGTCTGGTAACCGTCTTTGATCACACTGATAATATGTTTGCCCGTAGGCATATTGACGAGTTGCGTAGGAGTCTTACGCTTGGTATAGACATCATTACGATAGACTTTGGCACCGGCGGGATAGGTCTTGATATAGAGAGCGCCGACTTTGGAAATACGCCAAGAATTGAGGTCCAGACGGTAGCCTGAAGCATAGAGTATGAGTAATGGCGCGCTAACAAAAAAAGCCAAGAAAAATAGGCTATAGATGAGGCGACGTTGTACAATGGTCATATTTTGCGTTACGATAGAGGCGAAAATTACCTTTATCAATAATAATCCTAATTGACGCATCCTACAATGGATACCTTTATTATTCAAGGCGGACGCCGCTTAAGCGGAGAGATCGAGGTCCGTGGTGCCAAGAATTCAGCTTTGGCTATTTTGGCTGCTACGGTGCTCGTGCCCGGAGTTTGTCAGCTGCACAATGTGCCCAAGATTGGTGATGTGCTGACCATGATTGAATTATTACAGAGCATGGGAGCGATCGTTACTTGGGGCGCCGATCATTCATTAACCATTGATAATACCAATCTTGATCCGCACAAATTGGATATCGTCTTGGTCAAGAGGATTCGCGCCTCCATTATCCTTATTGGCTCTTTGGTAGCTCGTTTCGGTGAGATCACCATAGCCACACCAGGAGGCTGTCAGATCGGCTCTCGGCCATTGGATGCTCATCTAGGCGCACTTAAGCAGTTTGGATGCACCATCACCACCCAGGAGCGTCTGATGCATATCGTACGCGACCAAGCGCAGCCCGAGCGGGTTGTTTTGAGTGAATTTAGCGTCACAGCCACGGAGTTGTTGTTATTGGCAGCCGCTGGTAGTGAGCAGCCCCTAGAGATCCGAATTGCCGCCGGAGCTGATCATCAAGTACAAGATTTGTGTTGGTATTTGCAGTCTCTAGGAGTTCAAGTTGAAGGCATTGGTTCAGCGACACTTAAAGTTCATGGTCTAGCTAAGCCACGTGCTTCCGAATACACCATCGTGCCTGATCCGGTGGAAGCTGGTACATTCCTAGCTATGGCTGGTGCGAGTAATTCGGCGATTACTATCAAACATGTACCACGAGATATGCTATTTCTGGAGCTGGCCAAATTCGCTGAAGTAGGAGTTACGTTTGATTTGCAATCTGAAGGTTGGGATCCCTTGCATCACTATGAACTATTTTCGGTTGTGACTAAGCAAACGGACAAGCTAATGCCCTTAGCCAAATTGCATGATATGCCAGCACCTGGGTTTAGTCCTGATTTATTGCAGCCAATGGCGGTCGTATTGTCCCAAGCCAGAGGTGTCAGTCTGATCTATGATTGGATGTATGACGGGCGGATGAAATATGTCCAAGAGTTACAGAAAATGGGAGCCGATATGACGCTGCTGGATTCACACCGAGTCACGATCGTTGGCCCAACTCCTTTATACGGCAAAGAAATTATCAGCTTTGACTTGCGTGCCGGCGCCACTATGGTGATCGCGGCTCTGATTGCCCAAGGCGAAAGTACTATTACCAATATCAATCAAGTTGATCGGGGATATGAGGCGATTGATGAGAGGTTGAAGGCTTTGGGGGCGGAAATTTCTAGGAGTTAGGAAGTAGGCATTAGGAATTAGTATGTCGAAAGTAAATTTGAAAAGGGATAAATACAAAAGCTCGCGCGGCGGTTATTCGCGTTTGTTGGATATTCACTGTTATAAATGTCAGTTTTTAGTTCTGACCTATCAGAAAGATGGCCCTGGTACTATTCGACGTTTATATATGGATAGGATATTTTCTCCCGAAAGATTGGTTGATTTGCAGAAGCACAACCTCAAAGATATAGCTCCTTTGAAATGTTCTAAATGTGGATTTATTATGGGAATGCCCTATATTTACGAGAAAGAAAAACGTAAAGCCTTTAGAGTATTTCAAGATGCTTTGATAAAAAAGATAACAAAAGTAAAATAATAATATGCTCAAAATCTTTAAATCCATCCTCGCAGTAGTCGCCGGTTTCCTCACTATCGCAGTTTTGAGTATCGTCACAGACACGATATTAGAAATGACTCATGTTTTCCCGCCGCTGACGGAGAAGTCAGCTGATTGGATGTTAGTGTTAGCTTTGGTCTATCGCTGTGCCTATTCTGTATTAGGTGGCTACGTAGTAGCACGTTTGGCGCCTAGTAAGCCGATGAAACATGCGGTTATCTTGCTTATCCTCGGTACGATCGTGGGTACACTTGGTGCAGTGGCCAACTGGGATAAATCGGTCGGGCAGGAGTGGTACCCAGTTTTGCTCGTCTTATTGTCTATTCCGGCGGTGTGGTGGGGCGGTAGAATGAAGAAGTAGGACGTCTGGCCTAACCCCTCTGTCATTTCGAGTGTTCTCGCACGAGAAATCATTATTATAGTTAATGGACTAGAGTAATGATTTCTCCGCTCCCCAAAGTCGGTCGAAATGACTACGGTAGTGGCCAGACGTCATGATTTTGCCCCCAGCCTCAAAGTACGATATACTACCCAAGTATAAATTTCCTCATGGCTAAAACTGTTACTACATCCGAACCCAAACGCAGCAACAAGATAGGCTGGCTTGTGGTCGTCGCGGTGGCTTTCTTGGCTGGGTATTTCCTCGCCTTATCCGACGGCAGATCTAGTGATCAGCCGTTTAATTGGTTTCATTTTAAACAAAGTGGTGACCAGTTGGCTCAGAATCATGCTCGTGATTTCACTACTTTCTGGAAAGTGTGGGACCTGTTGAAAACTGAATACGTCGACCGTTCCAAGTTGGACGAACAGCAACTGTATTATGGTGCGATCAAAGGCATGGTTGATGCCGTCGGTGACCCTCACACTCTATTCCTCCCACCCAAAGAAAATGAAGAGTTCACTACTGATCTCAATGGTTCATTTGATGGTATCGGAGCAGAAATTAGTAGCAAGAATGGCAATCTCGAAGTTGTAGCACCCTTGCCGGGAAGTCCAGCCGAGAAAGCCGGTATCCGCGCTGGCGATATTATCCTTTCGGTCGATGACACGCAGGCCAAAGATCTGAACTTAGACGAAGCGGTAGCTAAGATCCGTGGCGCCAAAGGCACGTCAGTTACTTTGATGGTTTTGCACAAGGCTGATACCAAACCGGAGAAGATAGTGGTCAAGCGTGATACTATTGATTTCCCGGTAGTGACCACTTCCATCAATGATCAGAATATTGCGACCATTCGTATCGTTAGCTTCAATCAAGAAGTTGATAAGAAGTTTATCTCGGCGTTAAACGACATCAATAAGAAAAATATCAAAGGTTTGATTATCGATTTACGCAATAACCCCGGTGGCTATCTCGATCAAGCAGTTACGGTCGCCAGTGCTTGGGTCAAAGAAGGTGATCTGGTGGTTAAAGAGTCGTTTACCGACACCGGCAAAGATATTAGCTATAGCGCCAAGAAATCGGTCCTCGCACCTCAAGTCCCGACAGTAGTCTTGATCAATGGTGGTTCGGCTTCAGCTTCAGAGATTCTAGCCGGTGCACTTCAAGATTATGGCCTGGCTACACTAGTCGGCGAGAAGTCCTATGGTAAAGGTTCGGTGCAGAATTTGGAGCAACTCGTTGACGGTTCGGCGCTCAAAGTTACTGTCGCGAAGTGGTTAACACCTAAGGGCCGCTCTATCCAAGATCTGGGTATCCAACCAGATGTAGTGGTGACTTATACGGAAGATGATTCCAAAGCCGACAAAGATCCGCAAATGGATAAAGCCATCGAAATAATTAGCACTAAGAAGCCATGAAAGTAGTCCTCCTACAGCAGGTACCAAATATTGGGAACAAAGGAGAAGTCAAAATTGTCCGTGACGGTTTCGCGGCCAATTTTTTGATTCCTCAGAAATTGGCGCAACCGGTCAATGACTCATATATCCCACCGAAAATTAGTGACGTAGTAGCTACAGCGGTGGCTAGTGGTTTACTCAAAGGACTTGATGGCGCCACCATATCGATCAGCGCCAAAGTAACTGGGGCCAAGAATCTTTATGCTGGTATCGGCGTTGAAGAAATTATCAAGCAGATCAAGCAACAATTGGGCATCACGCTGACAGAGAAAAATCTGAAAGACTTCAAATCCTTGAAACACGTAGGACATTTCCGCTTGCCTGTCGTCAGTGGTAAAGAAAAAGCGATGCTAACCGTAAATGTCAAAGCCGAAACCCATGGCGATTAATACCAAATATATTTTTGTCGTTGGTGGAGTGATGTCGGGCGTCGGCAAAGGCGTGACGACTGCTTCCATCGCCAAGATTTTGCAGTCCAAAGGTTTTAGCGTCACTGCCATCAAGGTTGACCCTTATATCAATGTCGATGCCGGCACCATGAATCCCACCATTCATGGTGAAGTTTTTGTTACTATTGATGGTGACGAGACGGACCAAGATATCGGCAATTACGAACGCTTCCTCAACGTCGATATCCCTCGGGCCAATTATATGACTACCGGCCGCGTCTATCTGTCGGTGATTCAGAAAGAACGTAACTTAGGCTATAACGGCGACAATGTTCAAGTGGTGCCGGATATTCCTAATGAAATTATTGCGCGTATCAAGCGAGCGTCTCGCCTAGCCAAGGCTGATTTCACCATCGTTGAGATTGGCGGCACCGTCGGCGAATATGAGAATCTGATTTTCCTCGAGGCAGCGCGAATGATGAAGCTCAAGACACCGCGTGATGTTTTGTTTGTCTTGGTTAGCTATTTACCGATCCCCGCCAAAGTCGGGGAGATGAAGACCAAACCGACGCAACACGCTTCACGCACTCTCAATAGCGCCGGCATCCAGGCGGACTTCATCGTCTGCCGGTCAGAGCATCCCCTAGACCGTAAGCGTCGAGAGAAGATCGCTACTTTCTGTAATGTGAATCCTGAAGATGCTATCTCGGCACCGGATGTAGAAAGTATCTATGATATTCCGGTTAATTTCGAGAAGAATGATCTGGGCAATAAGATTTTGGTCAAATTTGGTCTGAAACCTCGCAAGAAAGATATGCATGAGTGGCGAGCGATGGTAAGTAAATTGAAAAGTTTGGCCAAGAATGCGAGCACCAAGAAAAGCGGCAAAGTCAAAGTTGGGGTGGTGGGGAAGTACTTCATGTCGGGTGATTATGTTTTGTCTGATGTCTATATTTCTGTTATTGAAGCGATCAAGCACGCCGGTGTAGCAGCAGGAGTGAAGCCAGAATTGATCTGGATCGATTCGGCTGATTTCGAGACACCGCGCGCTTCGATGAAAGTATTGGATTCCGTCGATGCCATTATTGTCCCTGGTGGTTTTGGTAGCCGCGGTATCAAAGGTGTACTCAAAGCCATCGAATATGCTCGGACTAAGAAGATTCCTTATCTGGGTTTGTGCTACGGTATGCAGCTAGCGACGATCGAATTCGCTCGTAATGTCGCTGGTATCAAGACCGCGGAAACAGTGGAGATTGATCCCAAGACCAGAGATGCGGTGATTCATGTGAACGAGCAACAAGCCAAAAATATGGCAGAGAAAAATTTCGGCAATTCGATGCGTCTCGGAGGTTATACTTGTATTTTGAAAGAAGGTACGTTGGCTCGTAAGCTCTATGGTCAGCGCAAAATCGTCGAACGGCATCGCCATCGTTATGAATTTAATAATCATTATCTGAAACCACTGGTCAAGGCCGGCTTGGTTTTCTCTGGTATTTGTCCCGATAATAATCTGGTAGAAGTGATTGAATTACCGACAAGCATTCATCCCTATTTCATCGCTACTCAATTCCATCCCGAATTACAATCCCGACCCTTACGACCACATCCCTTGTTCGTCGGGTTATTGCAGGCCGCCAAGAAACGAGGTCATTAAGCGCAAAATCGGTAAGATGCCAAACAGGAATTATCCTGTTTTTTGCTATACTTTGTCACTATCTAGCTGGGGCGGTAATAGTATGGCCACCACTGCGTCACTACATATGCAAGGTCGAATAGATCTCGGAACTATGTAACTAGATAAGCGCGCTTAGCTTGCTCATAGTTCTTCTAATTATTAACCTATTACACTATGAATATTAAATTAATTTTTCGCAGACAATTATTAAGTTTGGTCGTAATCGGACTTTTAGGGTTGGGCGGTTAGCGCTGGATTTGATACTCATCATGACAAGTATGGTGTCAAATTCAAATTCGAAGCCAGCATCGGTGTTATTGAATATTGGTTGACCCATTGGCAGGCCAAGGCGCTCTTCCAACCGAGAGATGTTGAACTCGGTTCTTACGTTGGCATCCCCGCTGACCGAGTGAAGTTTGTGAGAACAACTTTGAATGATGCGGACGTAGCGGGCATAATCCAAAAGATTAAAGCCATTATTGCTATCTATTCTAACGATGCGGAAAGTGAGAGGCAAGTTGAACTTAGCGAAATAAGGTGGCACGCTCGTGTGCTTGGCTTGAATAAATGCTGGGACTACGTCGTCCTTACTGTTGAGTTTTTGACGCGGCTGCAGAAGCTACGGCAAGAACAGAAAGCGTAAATACATACACCCCGCGATCGAGCACAGCTCGCCGCGGGGTGTTTTTTATTCTTCACAGATGTCTAGCGTCTCGATCTGGAAACTGAGTTCATCCAGGATCAGAAGTTGCTCCGCCAGCTCCTTCATGTGTGTAGTGAAGTGATGGCGGGTGAAGTCATCCAATGAGCCGTGAGTTTTGACGAACATACTGGCTTCGGCACGAACCAGATAACCGATCATAGACAGTCTATTCTTTTCCAATCGCTCACGCTCAGCATGTAATCTCAGATCATACCAACCGTTATTGTGAACGCGTCCAACTTCTTCCCACTGTATCATGTTGAAAGCGCCGACAGGATAGAAGAGTTTAAGCTTGGCAAATATTGCTGCTGCTTTGGGACTGAGGGTTTCGACGTCTCTGGCCATGGGTGACCTCCTTGAGAGTTGATGCTGAGATAAGGGACAGTAAGCTGAGTCATTTAAACATAGCCACCATGTCTGGTCAATTCAATTGACAAAGACATAGAAACATATTACTTTATCTTGGTATTAATTATATATTCGGGGATCGTCTAATGGTAGGACAGTGGCCTTTGAAGCCATCAATCATGGTTCGAATCCATGTCCCCGAGCCACCCTGCGTCGTCAAGAGACGACTTCGGGTGGTCTCCGACCACACGACGAGACGAAGTCTCATGCAGGGTAGTCACCCGAAGCTTTAGCGAAGGGTGACAAAAGCAATTTTTAAAAGGTCTGAAAGGGCTGTTTTTTATTCTAACCTCACTGCATATGAGTTGTGCTATAATGATTTGACCCTATTAATAGACTATTAAGTAATTATGAAAATTCAACGAATTCAAGGCAGAGAAATCCTCGATTCACGAGGTAACCCCACCCTAGAAGCTGACGTTTATTTGGATAATGGCTCTATGGGCAGAGCCGCTGTACCTTCCGGAGCGTCCACTGGCTCTCATGAGGCTCATGAGCTCCGTGATGGCGATCCTAATCGTTATAACGGCAAAGGAGTATCGCAAGCAGTGGCTAATGTGAATGGACCGATTGCACAGGCATTACAAGGTGTCGATGCTGCTGATCAGAAGAATATTGACGATATTATGATCAAGCTTGATGGTACGGAGAACAAAGAAAAGCTAGGAGCTAATGCTATATTAGCCGTTTCTCTCGCCGTAGCCAAAGCAGCTGCTGCCAGTCAGAATATTCCTTTGTTCCAACATATCAATCAACTGGCCAACCACCCGGCTATGTCTTTGCCCTTGCCGCTATGTAACATTATCAACGGTGGTAAGCACGCTGCTGGCTCGACCGATATTCAGGAGTTCATGATCATGCCGGTCGGTGCTAGTACCTTCCGACAAGCTATACAGATGTCGGCTGAGATTTTCCACGCTTTGGGCAAATTGTTATCACAGAAAGGCTACGCCACTACCGTCGGTGATGAAGGTGGTTACGCGCCAGCTGTTCGCGAGGGCAATTCAGAAGCGTTGTCACTTATCAGCGAAGCAGTGACTATGGCTGGCTATCGTGCTGGTGAGGATGTAGTTTACGCACTCGATGTGGCTGCTACCGAACTATATCAAGACGGCTCGTATGTACTAGCTACGGAGAAGACCCAGAAGTCAGCTGAAGAAATGATTGCTTTCTACCAACAGTTGACGACCAACTATCCAGTGTATTCGATCGAAGATGGTTTAGCCGAAGATGATTGGGCCAATTGGACTAAGCTGACGGCCAGCCTCGGTGCGAGCAAACAAATTGTCGGCGATGATCTATTGGTAACCAATGTTCGGTTCTTGAAAAGGGGAATAGAGGAGCAAGCTGCTAATGCTATCTTGGTTAAGGTCAATCAGATTGGAACGTTATCAGAAACTATCGACGCGGTTACGATGGCTCAAGCAGCTGGTTGGAAAGCGGTCATCTCGCATCGTTCCGGTGAAACTGAAGATACTTCTATCGCGCACATTGCCGTTGGCTTGGGTTGCGGTCAGATCAAAGCTGGCTCCATGTCCCGCACCGATCGTGTGGCGAAATATAATGAGTTATTGCGTATCGAAGAGCTTCTGGGAGACAAGGCTGCTTTCGCTGGTCGCCAAGCTATCATCAAAGAATAATCTATGGCCAAACTTTTCTTAGTACGTCACGGCAAATCAACCTGGAACGATCTCGGCTTATGGACCGGTCATACTGATGTCGACCTCACACCCGAAGGCGAGGAGGAGGCTCGCCAAGCTGGTCAAGCAATGCGTCATGAGACGATTCATCGCGCTTTCGTCTCGCCTTTGAAACGTACCAGACAAACCTTGCAGCATATCCAACAAGTCTTGGAGCTGGCGGAGCTGGATATCCAAGAGCATCCAGCCATTATTGAACGGCACTACGGTGTACACACGGGCAAGAATAAATGGCAGGTCAAAGATGAGATTGGCGAGGAAGCTTTCCAGAGTATTCGCCGCGGCTGGGATACACCGATTCCTGAAGGCGAGACTTTGAAAGATGTCTATGACCGCGTGAAGCCGTATTACGAAGAGCATATCAAGCCCGAGTTAACGCAAGCCAAAAATATCCTTATCGTGGCTCACGGTAATTCATTACGCGCCCTAGTCAAACACTTAGAAGATCTGACCGAAGAAGAGATTGTCGGAGTGGAGATCGGTACTGGCGAGGTGCATTGTTATAGCTTGGATGAGAGTGGCAAAGTGGTAGAGAAGGAAGTGTTAAAAGTCTAGAAAATAATCACAGTATCCCGAATTTTTAAGAACAGTTTTCTACTGTTTTGAGATTTTTTGCTGTCTGCGTCTTACTATCAACATGATTGAGAAGATAGCGTTCATCGTTGCCCAGGCTGCAACCCATAGAGTTGAAAGGATAGTATATTTTTCGATTGCTAGTAGTGCTAAGCCAAAACGAAATGAGTTCGTTATATAGAGTGATAATGTCTCAGTGTACGGCTGATGCCAAGATTTGCGGAATGTCGGGAAGAAGGCTAACACATCAGCAGTCACCGCCAGAAAGATTGATACTATCGGTTGGCTCGCTAGTAGCCAGAATATGATAGCTAGGAGTGATAAGATGGCGGTAATGGTATCAGAAATAGTAATATCCTTTTTGCCATTTTTGAGACTAAGAAATACAACACCTAGACACAACAAGCCAGCTGAAATAGTTACCCAGGTTGCAGGACCTGCGCCGCCCTTAATTTGTAGAGCAACAATTAATATAGTTAGCAGTCCCCAGAGCGACCAACTGTAAACATGGGGATGAGTCTTGCCTTTTAAAATATCCCTATAATAAGGGATGTAGGCTAGAAAAGTTAAAATTACGGCAATGATACCGAGTGTTGCTTTCATTGTATTACACTGTTTTAGTTTTGATCGTTCTAGCGATGTGTGCAGCCGGCCCAGCAGCACGGTCTACGCATGCCGCCTTTCATTTTGGATAACGCTTTAGTGATGCGGATATTTCTGGTCTCGGCTAATTTACCCGAAGTAACCCAACAGATCCACTCATTACGTGCTAGTGGCGTGATGTCGTCCCACAGAGCTTGGACAGCCGGGACAGTAGCGATGGCTTGCTTCAGATCAGCTGGGAGCTGGTGTGGTGTTTTGGGGGTTGTAACTTTGCTCATGGGGTCATTCTAGCAAAAAGTGGCTCATCTTGAAACCAGATGACTGTAATTGTGCCGATAGCCCATCTTTGCTACTATAGAGGCATTATTATTGGCTAATTGCATTATGAATCAACTGACTTCCGAGGAGAAACACGTCATTATCGATAAAGGCACTGAAGCACCATTCGTGGGTGAATATGTGAATACCATGGACACTGGTATCTATGTCTGTCGTCAGTGTGATACACCTTTGTATACTTCAGAATCCAAATTCCGCTCTGACTGCGGTTGGCCTAGCTTCGATCAAGAGATAGCAGGCGCCGTCATAAGTACGCCCGATGACGATGGTAGCCGTACCGAGATTACCTGCGCTCACTGTGGCGGACATCTAGGACATGTCTTCACTGGTGAACATCTGACGGACAAAAATACTCGTCACTGTGTCAATTCGCTGTCGCTCAAATTTATCCCTGGTAACTAATATGATCAAACAAGCTGTATTAGCGGGCGGTTGTTTCTGGGGTATGCAAGATCTGATCCGTAAGCAACCCGGGGTTGTGGCGACACGTGTCGGGTATACCGGAGGATCGGTGGATAATCCTACCTATGAGAATCATACGGGTCATGCGGAAGCGGTGCAGATTGATTTTGATGACAGCCAGACTTCCTATCGCGATATTCTCGATTTCTTCTTTCAGATTCACAATCCGACGACGCTCAATCAACAAGGCAATGATCGCGGCACAGCCTATCGCTCAGCTATCTTCTATGCTAACGATGAGGAGAAGCGGCAAGCTCAAGATTTCATCGACATTGTGAACAGTTCTGGTCGCTGGCCCGATCCCGTGGTGACGACTTTGGAACCACTGAAGCAATTCTATCTGGCAGAGGATTATCATCAGGACTATCTGATCAAGAATCCTGACGGCTACACCTGTCATGTGCGTCGCTTCGGTTCCTATTTAGATAATCAAAAATAATATGGATCAACCATTAGCCCCACAACCAACGCCAACCGTCACTCCAAGTATTGCGCCTAGTCCGACCATAGCTTCTGTCGGAGCTGATCTCAAGAAGAAACAATGGCGTAACTTCACGATTTTTACCGTGACTTCTGTCATCTTCTGGGCTCTCGAGTACGCTGCCCAATTTTACCTCTATAGCGTAGGGGATAGCGCTGGAGCCTGGGTAAGAAGCTTTGCTCTCACTGGTATGACGCTGTTCTCGCTGTCGCTCTTCAGCAGTACGATCTTCAAATGGTTTCCGCGCACAGCTCGATTATGGCGCTGGCGTCGGTGGCTGGGAGTTTCGGCCTTCATCTTCATCACCCTGCACATGCTGTCGGTTATCGCCTTGTTCTTCAATTTCAATTTGACCTATCTCTATTTCAGCTTTAATCCATTGGTCAATCTGATCATCCCTGGTACAGTGGCCTATATTATTCTACTAGTTATGGCTAGTATCTCGACTGATACTATGGTCAGCAAGATTAAACCCAAGAAGTGGAAGTTTATCCATCGTTTCGTTTACTTAGCCTTCATCGCTGCAATGTTACATTTCTTCTTCGTCCATCCGGTAGCCATCAAGAATGCACCTGGATATTTCTTGACGCTGATCGTCTTCGTCACGGTACTTAGCCAAGTCTATTGGTTTTTGCGAATTGCCGCTCGGAAGAAGTTTATGACTCGGGGAGCGTTGGTAGGATTTGGTCTGATTGCTTTGGCGATTATTAGTTTCTGGTTGACTAATCGGGCGCAGCAAGGGCAATAGTTGCCCAGTTACGGGAGATATGAGAAAATAGAAGTAACAGGGACTAACGCCTCGCAAAGGCGGATTTATTAGTCTTTTTATTTTATGAAGAAAATCATTCAAAAGAAGGGAAACGTTGTTATCTATCAGGCACCAAGCGGGGCAATTGAGCTTCGTGGGGATAACTCTAAAGAGACTATTTGGGCTACTCAGGCTCAAATGGCGGCTGTTTTTGGTGTCAATTCGCAAGCGATAACAAAACATATTCAAAACATTTATAGACAAGGGGAATTAAGTCAGAAGGCAACTTGTTCCAAAATGGAACAAGTTCAAACTGAAGGAAATCGTAGCGTTAAACGTCAAGTCGAGCTGTACAATCTTGATGTCATCATCTCGGTCGGTTACCGAATTAGCTCGAAGACAGGCACTATGTTCCGCCAATGGGCAACCAAAACCTTACGCCAGCATATTACCAAGGGCTATACGGTTAATCGTGTGCAATTGAGTAAGAATTACACTGCCTTTGCCGCAGCCATTAACGACATACGAACATTAATTCCAGCTCAAACAGCAGAGTTATCGCCACAGCATGTGCTCGATCTGATTACCGCTTTTGCCGACACCTGGTTCTCCTTAGACGCCTATGATAAAGGTCAGCTGAAACCAGCTAAAGTTACCAAGAAGAAAGTCTCTCTAACCTCGGATGATATTATCTTAGCTATTGACCAGCTCAAGCAGAGCTTGATCAAGCGGGGAGAGGCTACCGATATATTTGCCCAGGAGCGAAGTACCGGGGCTATCCAAGGTATCATCGGTAATATAATGCAATCATTCGGCGGTAAGGAACTCTATCCCAGCTTGGAAGCTAAGGCGGCTCATCTGCTCTATTTCATCATTAAGAATCATCCATTCACCGACGGTAACAAACGTTCGGCTGCTTTTGCTTTCGTCTGGTTCTTACGCCGTGCTGGGTTACTCAACCTTGCCCGCCTGACTCCATCGGCCTTAACTTCATTGACACTACTCATAGCTGAAAGTAATCCTCGGGACAAAGAAAAGATGGTTCAATTGGTGGTGATGTTACTCGGACGATAGTATAAAAATATATTATAAAACCCGCGCGTTCTCACCAAGTTGGTGATACTAGCGCGGGTTTTCTCGTTATTTACTTTTTCAGTAGGTCGTAAACCAGCATCATAGCTGCTCCGCTATACAGCAGACCGATGTACAGCCAGCTCACGCCCTTGATCTCGCCGCTGTTCATGGCTTGAGGGCTGTAGCTGCCGTTGGGATCGTCGTGGGTAGCCTGTTTGGTCAGCCCCAGAACAGTCAGTGTCATGGGAATCATCATGTCGACATAGACAAACATGAGTAATACCATGAATGCCGGTAGCGCTGCTCGTTTCAGGTGGCGAGCGATGGTCAGATCCTGGTCTTCGGGGATGCTGTTGAACAGTAGCTTGCAGAAGCGACCGCCATCCAATGGACCGACAGGAATGAGATTCCAGACGATCATGCTGCCGTTGATCATGGCTATGAATCGCGTCGTGTCGCTATCCAGTACGCCGCAGAAGTACAGCAGCACACTGATCATCGCAATCAGAGCGTTGACACAGACACCGGCGAGCGTGATAGTGCTTTGCTTACGCCAGCTCAATGTCGACATCTTCTCGAAGCTGGTGAAAGCGCCGCCCATCACAATCAGCAGTAGGATTCTGGCCCGCAGACCGTACCGCTCCATGAAGAAGGCGTGGCCCAGTTCATGACCCAGGACCGAGATGACGGTGATCGTCGTCAACAGTCCGATGTCGATATGACTGACACGACTGTGACTGAAAATCTGGGTATAGAGCCAGAACAGCGCCAGCCAGGTGACGAAGCTGGAGGCGATCATCAGGAACAGATCAAAGATACGAGACAGGGCGTTTTTCACGACTGGTCTCCTTATGGGGGTTGGTGAAGCCCGAAGTGGGCGAAAAAAAGGACTAGAGTTAATTTCAGATATTAACATATTAAATCATTTTTGTCAATGTCAGCCCTTAAACTCCGAATGTGGGCCTATGAGCTAATGTAAAAAGCGCGTCGAGCTGCTTGTCCACCTCTGGTGGAAGCTCGACGCGCCTATTTGTTTTGCCTTGTGTCGTAATGACACTACTTTGGCGGAGCGAACTTGGCTTTGATTTCGCTCCAGGTTGAAGACTGAACTGCAGTCGGACCAGTCGGGAGAAATCCGACACTTTGCCAACTTCGATAGTTCGGGCTCCACCAGCCTTCTCCGGCATCAGTGATTGCACAAAGCCCGTTGAAGAAGACCAAATTGGAGACCTGCACCGGAGGCCGTTCTTCAATTGCCCCAATCTGCCACGAACCGTGCCCAACCTCAACGTAATAGATGTTTTCGCCGACTGCCACCAGAAGACTGTTTCCGCTACTTCCGAGCACTCGGAAGCCTGTCATGCCTTGCGCCCCAGCCGTACCCTGACCGATATGAAATCCGATCAGCGTGGCAAGTGCCAGACAAAACACACCAACAGACAGATACATGAACCGTTTCATTCTCGCCTCCTTTGTCCAGCGCCTTCCAGAATACCTTCTGGGATGGTGCTGGACTTAGCGATACTGAGCCTTGATGGCTGACCAGGTGGTTGGTTGGACCGCGGTTGGAGTTACGCATCCGGGCTGTGTGTACGCTCCCATCGGACCGCAGTCTTGATGTAACGCAGGAGACACATCCCGGAGACTGTAGTCGCCATGTACTGAATCGCAGAACATGGGATCGACTGAGATATTGTTGCCATCAGGGGTGTCGTTCGGAAAGTCCGAACAGTTTGCAGACACGCCGCCAATATCAATCAATATGTCCGGGCTACCTATGTTGCCCCAGACAATACAATGGTCGAGACTAAAATTTGCCTCATGACCATTGATTCCCGAGCCAGACTGGATGAGAGGTGAGACGTTACCAGCAATCGTGGTATTAACCAGCACGGCCGGGCCATAAGATCTGGCCAGCCCAACTGCTCCGTTTCCGGTGATAGCGGTACTGGTAATTGCCAGTGTCCCGCCATTACGTGCCCAGATGGTTGCAACGTCAGTGCTTGGTGTTGTGTTGTTCGTGATGGTACACCGTTCCACAGTTGTTGTTGAATTGGAAAGCAAGAGTACCAAGGCCGGACCAGCGCACTGATTGTTCCGTATGATTGTATCCCACATGAACACCGATCCGGTATTCTGAGATACGATCAGCGCACGTTCCGATATGTCCACCGTGTTGTTCTCGATGAGAGAATTACGTATGTAGATCTTGCTATTACTGAAGGGACCTACATACACAATGCCATTACGGCACTCCCTAATAACGCAGTTGATGATTGCAGACTCATAGCCTACGTTATTCAGAAAAACACCGTAAGTCCCATCTCCCATCTCACTGTTGAATCTCGTCAACGTCACGCCGACTAGGTCGAAACCTTGATGGGAAATGACTGCCCGAGCTGCACGGTTCTCGCCATCGATAATGACATCTGAAGGGTTTCCTGATTCGGAGGCGAGTTGAATTGGATGCCACACGTCAAGATTGATATTACGATCTCCGGTGTAGGTGCCCGGGGCAATCAGGACGGTGTCTGCGTAGACGGATGCATCTAAAGCATCCTGAATCGTGGGGTACTCGTACGGCACATGAAGAGTAGTTGCCGAGACATTAGCTGCGCAACAAAGCGCAATCAAAATGACAAAGAACAGAGCTTTCATAATTCCCTCCAGAAATTCTGACCGCGCACAATGCGTAGGCAGGAAGCTGGAGGGGAAGAGAATATCGTAGCTTTAGCAGAAATAAGGGGTTTTGTCTACAATATTCAGCTAGTCAAAAGATTGCAAAATTTGGCTAAAAATGGGATGATGGGAGCAGATTTATTATAATTTGACAGAGTTCGAATCGTACTATCTCTGCCAGATTGGCAACTTTGAACCCAAGCAAAATAAGGGCAATCTAAGCATAAAACGTGGACAAGAAAAAACTCAAGAAAATATTGAATGAAACCAAAGCTTGGGCAAATCAGTCTGATAGTCTTGTCGCCGTTCAAAAAACAGGAGGTGGATTAGAAAAGAAAGTTCAAATAGAACTGGGGTGGAAAGGAGGTCGTGTTGTCTATGACCGCACAAGAGGGTACAAGGTACAAGTAGATGCCGCATATCCAAACACAAACAATCCAGAGGTGATCATGTCGGTTACCTACACCGACCCAGATTTAAGAGGTCATAGTAATGAAAACAAGCTACACCTAAAAGTCGGTGAACTTGCCCTTCTAAAATTTGCATACCCAAGTATCAAAGTCGTTTTGGTGCTTGGCGGCAATCAGGAAGCATGGCTCCCTTATGTTCTTAAAGCGTTTGAGCATTTCTTTGATGAAGTAATTTGTTTGTGGAGAAAAGATGGCTCAGAACGCTTACTATCCATTAAGAAGAGTCATGAGTCAGTCAAACAAAGACATGTTGAATTCTGGAAACAAATAACCACTGAATGGGGCAGGATTAAGTTTTATTCGGATAAAGATTTTACTATTCCACATAGTCTATTTAGGTATAAAACACTGGATGATTTTAAGTCTCAAAAACCAAAAGTTTTTCATCCTTCGTTAATTAGGAATGAGGTTGCTCGTCTTTGCATGCAAAGATCAAAGGATTATAGCGGGGCTGAATGGGACTCGTATCTAAAAAATCGGTGGCAAAACATCGAAATGTCTCGAAATTATTTTAACCCAATGGAATCATTGATTGAAATTTTGCTGACAGATTCAAAGTTGAAATTTGAAGGTGGTGTCGCTCGAGATATTCAAGTTCCATCATTCCTCCATCAGCTCGGATTAAAAGGAACTCGCGTATCAGAAGATTTTGTCTTGTTCTCCAAAAAACTTAACAAAAAAGTATATATTCAATGTAAGTCATCTGGTGGAGGAAGAGATCAACATGGTAAAAATATTCAAAATCGAACAAAAGAGCAGATCACTCGTAGTATTTTGTATAGGAGTTCACTCAAAGACGGGGAAATGTATCTGGATGAGAAGAAATTTTACTGGATCTCTATTTTAGATGGCAATTGGTCTGTCAACAGTCGAGAGTCATTCAAATATATCCATATGTTACAAATAGCAGGATACGACAAGATCTATGGCGCACAAAACTTAATACTTGAGGACGATTTAACCCCAATGAAAAAGAATAACCCCTTACTTAATCACCTTATAAATGATCTTGATTGCGAATCAATTTAAGGCTTCTTAAATATCACAACAGATTCTCTGACTGGAATCTTACCAAACTGTTTCATCTGCTGAGGGCTATTTCCTTTCATCCTAGTAACGAAAATCTTCTCTGCTTTGAAACCCTGCTTTTCCGCGAGAAGTAAAAGTAAATGGTCAACAGGTACTACAACACCGCCCCATCTAGAATTTCCAACTACGAAGGCCGCTCTCCCTCCTCTTCGCATTACGTCAAATAAATTTACCAAGTTCTGTTCGAGATCGAAAAAATAACCAGCAATCATTTGAGGTATTTTACCGTTATTGCCGTCAGTCAATTCCATTGCAGAGATAATTTTTTGAACTTCAGGAAGTGCCTCGGAAATATTCAAGTCCAAATCGCTATCAGTGTGTGATCTAAAGGTGGATCTAACAAGTTTCTTATACTCAACTCGATTCTTTACAAGTGACAATAAAGATAGTTCTGCTTTTTGTTGGGCAATGTAATTATTCCTATTTAAATAGGGTGGTGAAGTTATTACAAAATCAATAGAGTTTTTTTCTAGTTTAAATGTCATCGCATCTCCTAATAATATTTGATGTCGAGAATTATGTTTCTTTGAGACTTTTGCAGTAATCTCTATGTCCTCGATCATTTTATTAATTTGCTTCTTGAATATTGGAAGGATGTCTGACTCCGGGTTTAAGATCTTTATATTCAACTTCTGAAGTCCAATACTATCTGGATTAAGCATGTAGCGATAATGCGAGCCATGTTTCCTAATCTGACTGATATCCTCTAGGATGCCAACTAGTCCAAGGACTAGGAGGTCTTTTTCTTGTTGGGAGAGTGTTGAATTACTAATTTCATTTTTAATCATTTTGACTTGTTCCCAGATTTGTAAGGAGAACGCCTTACTGAGGAATTCTGGAAAAACATCCTCGTTTTTCAATGATTTTTTTTCAACTTTTAATTTAGATAAGAAATCATTTATTTTTTTAAAACTTTTTATATCAAGAGAAGATACTTTAATCTTACTGACCCATATCATTAAAGGAGATATATCAAATGATATAGTATTAATGCCTCTTTTTTTGCTTGTAAGTATGGTAGTTCCTGAACCTACGAATGGATCAAGAATGACGGCATCACTATTTTTTTCTACGCCCAGATACTCTATAAGAAAATCAACTAAAGGTTCGGAATACCCTTGTGTAAATGGGAACCATCGATGAACAGGAAGTTTTTTATTTATTTGAAAAGTGACAGATCTGCGTAATTCCGGTTTATCTTCCTGTAGGTTTTGATATTTCTTAATATTGATAGGGACGAATTTTTGAAGCAGTTCACTATTGTCAATTACTCGTTCTCTCTTCTCCTCTTTTGAGTTATTTTTACTTGGTAACGACCTTTTGTGACAATTTATAATGTGGTCTTTTATAAATTGATGTTCAGTAGGAGAAAGTTTGAAGGCTAGGGCAACGGCATTGTCCAATGAGATCCAACTTTTTTGATGTTCCGGGTTTTTATATAATTCATCGACAATCTTCCGAGCAAAAATGTTTTGCTTCTCATCAAATTTTGGTAGACGGATTGATTGTAGATGGTGTTTTAATAACCTAAACCATCCACTATGGAGTTGCGTTCCACTGTGCCGAAGAATAAATTCCATTACAGGGGTACTTAACACCGCACTCCAGAATTTTAGGTCTGCTTCACTCATCGATCTATTGACGAATGCGTAGCCAGATCCGATTGCAACATCACCAATAGTATCCGCAGCGAATTGAGAAGAGGGCATCATTTCTTTTACTAAGATTTTTGGTGTGTGGGGTAGGTGTAAATTCTGAACTCGACTAAATGCATACCAAGAGCTATTTTTATCAAGATCTCTGTCGGAAAGTGATTGTTTATTAGATAATAAGTATGTGTATGTATTAGGTGCATTAGTTTTAAGATCATTCTCTTCCACAATGCTAACCTTACCGCTTAAAGAAACCTCGTATGGGTAAATTAGCCTATATTTCTCTCTAGATATAACGAGTCTCTTTATTTCCTCTCCACCTACGAATGGCCTTAGAAAAGATTCCTCCAGGTTCGCCCCAATTTCTTTTTTTAGTACAAAGATATCATTTTGGCCTGTACGAAGACCTTGGAGAATATTTGGAAATATATGACCAATAAGAGGATGGCTGGGATCGTTTAATTTCTGAATAATACTCTGAGCTTCGTCCGTCGCTAAATTCCATGGAAACTTTTCTAAAATGTTAGTATTTAAACTAAAGGTTTGTGATTTATTTAGGTCGCCAGCAGATACTATTCCAGTTGGGAAATGGGTGACTGTAAATTTCTTTGCGGCTGGAAGTTTTGTAAAAGTAATAACCGTTGTGTAAGTTGTATGATCAGGAAAAACTTGAGAATCTTTAAAATCAATTATGTTGAGCACTCTCACATCTTTTGCCAATCGATTGCACATATTCTTTCCATACTCGGAATGCATGAACTTACTAGTGGTGATGTAACAGCAGATTCCACCCTCCGTAAGACTTCTTATGGCGTGCTCAATAAATATTATTGATAGATCAAAATTGCCAGAGGTAATGTCTGGATATCTTTCTTTTATTGATCGAGTGTAATGTTTTGGAAGGTTTTGTGACCTAACGTAAGGCGGATTTCCGATTAATATATCAAATTTCTCGTTCTCTAATTCAGAGGAAAACAAGGAGTTGTTTTGTAAGGCGAGTAAAGAGTCCTTGTGTTCAATTTTAGCTTCCAATCCAAGTGTCTCGTTCAATATTTTTGCAAATATAAGTGATGTTTCGTCTGTATCGTTTCCATAAAGTGATACCTCGCTACCAAAAAATTCTCTAGCACTAGATAAAAAGACGCCAGTACCACAAGAAATATCCCCAACTCTTTGAACCTTTCTTCCTGTCCTGTGTAATTTATTCCAGTGTTGCCATGCTGTTTGAGTAACCTTATCCGCTAACCATTTTTGAGTAAATACTGCACCAGAATTTTTCTGATCCTCATCAGATAATATTGAGGTCCGCAATGATGCGAGTGCATCTTCAATATCGATTTGGGTGTTACTAATTGAACTCGGGGAAGCGTCTGAATTTTTTCGGGTAAGATATTCTATTTGTTTATGTATATTAGGCAGCAGATCAAATTTCTCATTCTTGGCAAGAATCAACAGTGCTCGAGTCAAGGCTTCATTTTTTGAAGAAAATTTAGAGGATCGGGGAGTAGTATTAGAGATGTCATGTTTTGATAGAATTTGCATGATTGAATTATAGTACTTTTACCACGTTCGTGTAAACACGGATGTGTGGATAGTTTTCTACTACCCTATTTAAATCGAGTATTCGACTGCGGTCTGCCCCTTATCGGATTTTGGTCTCGGCACCTCAAACCATTCGAGGTAAACCTTGTAGATTGCCCTCAATTCGCGTATTATTTTATCAAGATACTCGGATTTAAGCGCTTTTTAGGTTAAAAGTTCCTAGATAGCGCCCCCGCCAGATTTCCGACTTTGACCTGAGGTAAAACTGCTGGCAATTTTAGTTATCAGAATAAGCGAAAGTTGCTCTCCTGATCATTTCATGATCTAATACCTGTATATGGCGGGTAATAAGAAAGCTGGCGATCAGGGGGAACAAGAGGTTATACAATTAGTACTTTGTCCTAACTGTGGCAAGAAATTAATGGGGTTACCAACTGGGTATCCTCTTTTTGATGTCCAGTGTACTGGATGTTCGTTTCGAGCGCAGGTAAAAACTAATCAAACAAAGCCAAAGAAAGTGATATTTGGTGCTGGTTGGGAGATTATGAATAAGGTTCTGAAATCGGGATTTATAACCCCACCTCTGATTACAAATTTTAAGTGGTCAGACAAAAACGGTAAACATCAAGAAATTCGTTTTTATCCATTTATCCCCAAAGCAAATCTAAAAAAACATCGATTATCTAAAACCGCTCGCCGAGCAAATTATTGGATGTTTAATTATGTTGGGTTAGATAAATTGCCCCATTTTGTTGTCTACCAAAAAAAGGTATAATCAGCAAAACTCAGCGTCCCCTTGGTTGAAAGCCTAGATCACAAATAAATATGGCAATATTCTATATTCTCCCAATACTTTTTATTATCGGCTGCATAATAACGATCGTCGTTATAGTGCGTTCAGTTTCGCATGGAGCTGATGCTAATGTAGAAGAAAAAGTTAAGTATTACTATACTCGTAAGAACTTCTTCATGACCAAAGCAGAACATGGATGCTATGACGCTCTAGTAGAGGCCGTAGGGTCGGATTATCGCATATTCGCCCAAGTACATTTACCGACACTGGTCGATCATACTATTCGCGGACAGGATTGGCGTGCTGCTCTGGCGCATATCAATCGAAAGTCTGTTGATTTTGTTCTTTGCGACAAGGCATATCTTTCACCCAAACTTGCTATAGAGCTGGATGATAAATCACATGAACGCGCGGATCGACAAGAACGCGATCGTGAAGTGGAATGTATCCTCCGTGAGGCTGGCTTGCCACTTTTAAGAGTTCCCAATCATAGCAATTTAGACCCAAACAAGCTCAAAGAAGAGATTATAGATGCTATCAATTTTGAACAGACAGCATAATTATGATTAATAAAGCATGGCACCTAGCCAACCGCATGCCTAAGAACGCGACGATCAAACAACGCGTGGCTTGGCACAAAGAACATCTGAAAGCCTGCGGTTGCCGCAAAGATGCGCCCAAGAGCTTAGCTAAATACTTCTAACACCCCATGAAACTAAAACAGTCCCAAGCTGCTCCGGCTTTTTCATTACCTGACCAGTCCGGTCAAGCCCACGCTCTCAAAGACTATCTCGGTCAGTGGGTTTTGATTTATTTTTATCCGAAAGACGACACACCAGGCTGCACCACTGAAGCTTGCAGTCTGCGCGACAACTTTCCCAAGTTCAAGAAGCTGCAGGCCGTCGTACTCGGCATTAGTGTCGACACGGTGAAAAGCCATCAAAAGTTTGTGACGAAATATCAGCTGCCTTTCACCCTGCTGGCCGATGAAGATAAAACAGTGGTGAAAAAATACGGCGTCTGGCAGAAGAAAAAGTTTATGGGACGGGAATACATGGGCATTGTCAGAAATTCTTTTCTCATTAACCCGAAGGGCAAGATTGCCAAAATCTACGAAGGTGTGAAGCCGGCAGAACACGCTGATAAGGTGTTGGGGGATTTGAGGGTATTGATTAAATAGATCGCTTTTGTTAGCATAATGATATAATTGAAAAACAGGGAAATAATCTCTGTTTTTTATGTCTAAAAACCTGAATAATTACGCTTATATTGATGGGCAGAACCTGAATCTCGGTATTCAAAGTCTAGGTTGGAAATTGGATTATAAAAGATTTCGTATCTATTTAAAAGACAAGTATGGTATTATCAATGCTTACCTCTTTATTGGTTTCATTCCTGAACAAAATAAGCTATATACCGCACTCCAACAAAGTGGGTTCATCTTAAAGTTCAAACCCACTTTTGCGAATCCGGAGGGTAACTACAAAGGCAATGTTGATGCCGATCTAATCTTACAGTTAATAGTTGATTTTTATGAACATCGATTCAACAGCGCTTTAATTGTTACTAGTGATGGTGATTTTTACTCAACAGTTAATTTTCTTTACAAAAAAGGTAAACTAATTGCAGTCTTAAGCCCCTATTTTAGAACCTGTTCATTCTTGCTCAGAAAAACGGCTAGAGAAAAGCTATTATTCATGAATACTTTGAGATCAAAACTAGAATATAAAAAAACACCGCCCAAGGACGAAACCAATTAGGAGGTATTTTTGAGTGTGTATTACTCAGATAGTATATCAGCAATAATAAATGTGTCAAACCCTTATTCACGGAAAAGAAAAAGCCCCCGATAGAGACTAGCCCTATAGGGTCCTTTTCGTAGTAATATTGGTAGTTTATCAAGTACACCTATTGTGTCAAATCAAGCAAAGATAACCGTGAAATAACCCCCTTTATTGATGAAGTAGTATTAGTCTGCTATACTCTGAAATCAAATACAATCAATTGTGATTGTATTTGAACCCAATACCTAATTCCTAAAGCATAATTCCGATTTAAATTCATGTCCCAAAAAACTCTCATCCTCCTAACTGCCTTCGTCGATGTACTCGGCCTCGGCATCGTCATACCGATCTTACCTTTCTATACCCAACAGTTTGGCGCCAGCGCCTTGATGGTAACACTATTGTTTACCGTTTTTTCTTTGTGTTCGTTTGTTAGCGCGCCGTTCCTTGGTGCTTGGTCGGATCGTATTGGCAGACGTCCGGTGTTGTTACTTAGTATCGCTTCGACGGCCGTGGGTTGGCTGGTCTTCGCTTCTGCGAGCAGTCTAATCGTCTTATACATCGCTCGCATTATCGATGGTTTGGCAGCTGGAAATTTCCCTATTACTCAGAGCTACTTGGCTGACATTGCCAAAGACGACAAAGAGCGAACTCATAATCTAGGCTTGATCGGTGCTATCTTCGGTATCGCTCTGACCGTTGGACCGATGATCGGAGGACTACTGGCTACTTTTGGACCAAGCGTGCCATTTTGGTTTGTCGGTATCCTGGCCACCATCAATTTCCTCCTGGCTTTACGTTTCTTACCGGAATCACATCATAAGCGCAGCGTGGAGAAAATGTCGGTCAATCCTTTGAAGCCAATTATCAATGCCATGCGTGACAAGCTTTTGCTGCCTGGGTTTGTTGCTTTCTTCCTTTTCAGTCTAGCGATTGCCACACAGCAATCAGTCTTCGCACTTTTCCTCGGGACAGCTTTCAATTACACGGCAGTAGCTACTGGTTGGTTCATGACAGGCGTTGGTATCTTGCTAGCTTTCAACCAAGCCGTGCTACTGAGACGTTTTTGGCTCAAGAAATTCAAAGAGCCCTTGCTAGAAGTAATAATGTTTATCGGTTTAGCTGCTGGTTTCCTCTTCATGTCGGTTGAAGTTTTGTGGGTGTTTATCATTGGATTGATCTTGCTAACCTTCGCTCAATCGGTGTTACGTGTGGTCATGACCAGTCAATTGGTCGCTCTACGACCGGATAGGCGAGGAGAGGTACTTGGTACTATGACCTCCGTTATGTCGCTTGGTATGGTTATTGGACCTGTCGGCGCTGGTTTACTCTTTGAACGTCATCCCGCAGGACCGTTCTTAGCAGCTTCAATAATTTCCGTTGGTGCCTTACTTATTATTTTCTATTTCCGGAAACGCTTCACTGCAACTAATTTACCTGATGACGTTGAGCCGGTGGAAACGCTCTAGTGTGCTGCATCTAAACTGGTGCTATAATTATTCTAGTTATAATTAATAATATTGTATGGTGATAAATTATTGGGCGATTGCGGCGTGTGCCGTTCTTTCGATGGTGATTGGTTTCATCTGGTACGGACCATTATTTGGTAAGAAGTGGGCAGAGATTATTGGCGCTACAGCGCGTACTGCTGAAGAACGTAAGAAGATGCAAGCAACAGCTGGACCGTTGTATGTTGTGCAATTTGTTTTGAGTATTTTCCAAGTCTGGGTCTTGGCTTATTATATTGCTGGTTGGCAGGACGCTCCTGGTGTGGTCAACGCCTTATGGATCTGGGCGGCTTTCGTTATGCCAGTAGTCGCTGGCGCTAGCATGTGGAACAATGACTCTGGCAAGGTTAAGTGGACACGGTTCTTACTTCAGAGCGGTTATCAGTTAGTGTTGTTTATCGTCTATGGTTTGATTTTGAGCAGCTGGCGTTAATTAAGAATTACAATAAAACAGGGATATTAATCTCTGTTTTATGTTATCAAATAAATATTATCGTCGCAGACCTCGTCGCATGACTGATTTTGATTACAATCAGCCGGGTTGTTATTTCATTACTATCACACCACAGAAGCGCTATCCGTATTTCGGAACTATTCAGAATGGTGTTGTTTGTATAAATGCCTTGGGGCAGATCGTGTACAATCAATGGTTGTGGTTACAGAAATACCCGCAGATTGAGCTTGATCAGTTCATCGTAATGCCTGATCACGTGCATGGGATTATTTGTATTAAGGACGTCGACGATGTGGGGGACGACCGACTCCCCCGGGACGTAGTCCGGCCAACCCTAGGGTTGGCCAAACCAAGAGCAGATGATGATCGGTTGAGTTCGAAAGATCGTCGACGTATGCTTCTCTGCCGCACAGTCTGCGCCTTCAAGACAACCAGCTCGAAACTTATTCATCTTCAAGGCGAGACCGATTTCCGCTGGAAAAGATCCTATCACGACAAGATAATTCGCGTAGAAGATGCGATGGAAAAGATTCAAGAATATATTTACAACAATCCCTATAATTGGACGCTTAAATATGGTGACTCGGCTAACCCTAGGGTTAGCCCGACGGGAGGCGAGTTGGGAGCGCTCGAATGAGTTTTATCGCGTATCATTTCGCGTCTCCGCGGTAAGTTCGGACAACCCCTCGCCTCGCTGAAGCTCCGTCGAAGCGGGTAGGGTTGTCCCTGCCGTGCATCATTGCCCATCACCTGAAATCATATATAATAAACATCTCTATGACCCAATCCCAAGCCCTCACCATCATGAAAACCGGTGCCAATATCTTCCTGACCGGAGAGCCAGGCGCCGGCAAATCCTATACTATCAATCAATATGTGGACTATTTACGCCGCCATGGCATCGATCCAGCTATCACCGCTTCTACAGGAATAGCGGCTACCCATATCAGCGGCATGACCATTCATAGCTGGAGTGGCATCGGTATCCGAACTTTTTTATCCAATCGTGACCTCGACACCTTGTCCAGCAATGAGTATTTGGTCAAACGGGTGACTCGCACCAAGGTGCTTATCATCGATGAAGTTTCTATGTTAGCGCCTGAGACTATCACCATGGTTGATCAAGTCTGTCGGGAGATCAAGCGCACCGATGAACCTTTCGGCGGTATCCAGATTATTTTCGTCGGCGATTTCTTCCAGCTGCCGCCGATCAATCGTTCCAATGTCAACGAAACATCGCAAGGTGGCTTCTTCGAAGAAGAACCAGTAATTTTTGCCTATCAATCTCCTGCCTGGGCCAATGCCAATCCCTTGGTCTGTTATCTGGACGAACAGTATCGCCAAGACGATCCGGAATATTTGCAAGTCCTCAATGCTATTAGGCGACATGATTTCGGTGAAGCGCATCTGAAACACATAGCTAAACGCAAAATTGAAATAGCTAATGCTCCAGCCGATGTAACCAAGCTGTTCTCTCACAATGCCAACGTCGACGCCGTCAATGACGCCTTGCTCGATCAGTTACCCGGTAATGCTCATACCTATAGCATGAAGTCTCAAGGCAAAGCTCATATGGTGCAGAATTTACAGAAAGGTTGTCTCTCACCTGATACGTTGCAACTCAAAACCGGTGCATCAGTAATGTTTACCAAAAATAATCCTACCGCTGGTTTCGTCAATGGCACGATCGGAGTGGTCGAAGGATTTGATCCGGTCTATCATTATCCCATCGTCAAGACGAAGCAAGGAGAACGTATCACCGTGGAACCGATGGATTGGACCGTGGAGGACGGTGGCAAGATTCAAGCCAAGATTACCCAATTCCCTTTGCGTCTAGCTTGGGCCATTACAGTTCACAAAAGTCAGGGTATGAGCCTTGATGAAGCGATTATGGATTTGCGGCAAGTATTTGAATACGGTCAGGGCTATGTGGCTTTGTCTCGAGTCAAGCGATTGTCAGGATTGTATTTGCTCGGATGGAATGAACGGACCTTTGAAGTGCATCCGCAGATTTTGCGGCAGGATGAAGCGTTTCGCGATGGTTCATTAGCTGCTGTCAGCACCTTTGAAGCCCTCGTATCGGCCGAGCTGCAGAAGTTACAAGATAATTTCCTCTTGGCCTGTGGTGGCAACTTGAAAGCTTCTGGTGAGAAGAAAGCGGTGTCTATCAAGATTAAGTCCAAGAAAGCACCAAGTACTCGCTATGATGAGATCCGCAAAACCCATCCCAATGCCAATAGACGCTGGGATCGACAGCAAGATGACCAGCTGACAGCGTTATTCAAAGAAGGTATGGAGATTCCGATGTTGATGAATCAAATGGGCCGCAAGAAAACAGCAATTATTTTACGCTTGATCAAATTACGATTGTTGCCAGAAGATTATCTGGAGCACAACGATAGCGTATAAACTATCGCCAACTTCACTTGACTGCGCTATACTATTAGGGTGAAATCAAAAGCTAAAACGAAAAATAAAAAGTTAGGGTTAAGTTCGATTGAAGCTAAGATTCGCCTGCAACAGTACGGCGAAAATGTTGTGTTTAAGAAAAAGCATCTACGTCCGGTAGTTGCTTTTATTCAAAAGTTCAACAGCCCACTGTTACTTATTTTGATCGCTGCCTCCATTGTATCGTATTTCGTAGGACAGCGGACCAATACCGTCATCTTACTGTTCATGGTTCTGTTATCGGCGGTATTAGATTTCGTTAACACCTACAAATCAGAGAAAGCGGTCGACAGTCTAATCGCCAAAGTTATTACTACCGCTACAGTCTGGCGTGACGGCAAGAAGCGAGAAATTTCTTTGAAAAACATTGTCCCCGGCGACATAATATTTTTATCAGCTGGTGATATCGTACCAGCTGACGGTCGCATTATTGAAAGTGATGACTGTTTCGTGAATCAATCGGCTCTGACAGGAGAGTCATTTCCGTCTGAGAAGGAACCGGTTAGTTCGGTAGTACCCAAAGAATTAACAGCCGATTTGAAACAAATTGTCTTCATGGGTACGAGTGTGGTCACGGGATTTGCCACTATCGAAGTGTTACGCACGGGTACTCAGACAGAGTTTGGTAAGATCGCCAAGCAATTGCAGAAGACCGAGACAGAAACGGATTTTGACAAAAATATCCGCAAGTTCAGTTTATTTATCATGCGGTTGACGTTGCTGCTCGTCAGCTTCGTTTTCCTCGTTAACGTCTTGGGTCATCGTGATCTGTTTACTTCATTTATTTTCGCTATCGCGATTGCCATCGGACTCACGCCGGAATTGCTGCCAGTTATAATCTCTGTTTCCCTTAGTCGCGGATCCGTACGAATGGCGGCCAAAGACGTTATCGTGAAACACCTGCCAGCTATTCAAAACTTCGGCAGTATGGATGTCCTCTGTACTGATAAAACTGGCACACTAACCAAAGATCAGATTGAGTTGGTTAAATATGTCGACATTCGTGGACAAGCATCCGATCAATTATTGACTTACGCTTACGCCAATAGTTTCTATCACACCGGTGTGCAGAATCCACTCGACACTGCTGTCAAAAATTTCAAGAAAATTAGTTTGGCTGCCTTGAAGAAAGTTGATGAGATTCCTTTTGACTTCATGCGCAAACGTCAATCGGTAGTAGTTGAGAGTGGCGGCAAGCATGTCCTTATCAGCAAAGGTGCGCCGGAGGAAATACTTAAAGTCAGCTCTCATTACGATGAAAACG
This sequence comes from uncultured Gammaproteobacteria bacterium, assembly GCA_964540995.1. Lineage (GTDB taxonomy): Bacteria > Patescibacteriota > Patescibacteriia > UBA1558 > 2-01-FULL-52-15 > JAZDLR01. Next base: position 130,613 of record CAZIOU010000001.1, read on the forward strand.
GTGTTACCAAGCCATTGAGCGCCGCGATAATCCTGAAAGCCAACAAACAGTTTCAAGCTCTCTCCCAAGATGGGTTCCGAGTCCTTGGAGTCGCCACCAAACCACTAACCACCAAAGCCAAAACTTATTCTCATGACCAAGAAACCAACTTGGTCTTCCAAGGTTTTATCGCCTTCCTTGATCCAGCTAAGCCAACGGCCGATGAAGCGATCAAAGAATTAGCGGAACTAGGAATAGAAATTAAGATTCTCACAGGTGACAACGAATTACTAACCCAGAAGATTTGCCGTGATCTCAAATTACCGATCAAAGGTACTTATACCGGTCAACAGATTGCCAAAATGTCTGATCTCAAGCTACAGCAAGTAGCCAATGAGGCTACTATATTTGCACGCGTGACGCCGGATCAGAAAGAACGGATCATTACGCTTCTACGCAAGAGCGGTCGGGTAGTAGGCTATCTCGGAGACGGCATCAATGACGCACCAGCGCTCAAAGCAGCCGACATCGGCATCTCAGTCAATAATGCTGTTGATGTGGCTAAGGAATCGGCTGATATGATTCTGTTGCAGAAAAGTCTGCGCGTACTCAAAGACGGCATTATCGAGGGCCGCCGCACCTTCCACAATTCTCTCAAGTACATCATGATGGGGTTAAGCTCCAATTTCGGCAATATGTTCTCCATGATGGGCGCCTCGGTGATGCTACCATTTCTCCCTATGCAGCCAACACAGATCTTGCTTAATAACTTCATGTATGACAGCTCGCAACTCTCACTGTCATCCGATACCGTTGATGATGACGATATTAAGAAGCCGACCTCGTGGAATTTGAAGTTTATCCGTAAGTATATGTACGTCTTCGGTTTCGTCAGTTCAGTCTTTGATTTCTTAACCTTTGGTTTACTCTATTTCATCTTTCACTTATCAGAGGCACAGTTTCAAACTGGCTGGTTCATTGAGTCGATTGCCACGCAGGTGTTCGTCATTTATGTTATCCGTACTAAGAAGATTCCTTTTATCCAGAGTCGACCGAGTATGTTGCTGCTGACCAATACACTGCTGGCAGTAATCATCGCTTGGGTATTGCCGTTCACACCGATTGGTAGCTACTTCGGGTTGCAGCGTCTACCGTTATTAATCTTAATGCTAATAGCAGGGTTAGTCGTTGCTTACTTGATCCTCGTCCAATTTACTAAGCAGATTTTTTATCGCCGGTTGTTAAGGTTAAAAGCGTAGTGTAATCATTTTTTTAATCGCAAACTATCTATTACGGTTTACGCCTTACGCATTACGTTTTACGCTTTACGTCCTAAATAAAAAAGCGGTTCGCGTTGCACTGTGTGCTGTGCACTGTCGTGCTCGCGAACCGCTGTGTTGTTATTTCTGCTTCACCCAGACAATGGAGTAGTAGATATACTCCATTGGTCCGGGCTTACACAGAGGATCAATAATAACCTCGATTTTCACCTCATCGCGGAAGAAATCCGGATACTCATTCATCCAGTAGGTGAGAACTTGGGTGACCTGCTCAGCCACTTGTCGCATCACCTCAAGGGTGCGCTCAGGCCGGTACAGGAGACCGACGAAATTCACCACGATGGTATCAGTTTGCCCTGGTTCGATCTGCGACCAGAGCAAGAAAGGTGTTACCAGACCTGGGTGTACCTTCATAGCAGACACCGATGCTACCCCTTGAGCCAGTGCTCGTATCAGACCCGCTTCGGCACCAGGGTCCATCTGTGACAGACCCATTACTTGCAGAATGGGCATTTCAGACCTTCCTTTCGATTACGATCGTAGTGACAGAGGATTCCCATAGGCCTAAAAACACAGAATATGGCACCGTGACTGCGTTCTTGATGCCCCATTGATCACGAAGTAGGTGGTTCTCTTCTAGGAACTCTGTAATTGTCTTCTCAATCTCACTTGGCGTTGGTAGTTTATCAGTCCTAGTATGAATATGGAGTACTATTTCCCTCGGCTGTGACATGAGTTGTCCTTTCGCCTTATCAATGGAGTAAGCGCAGGCCGAGATTTCCCAGCCAGCGGAAAAAATAAAACGGGAGACGCAGGAAGAAAAATCCGACCATTCGCAACGTCCGCCAGTACCACTGCACCGCGCCATTACCGAGGATACGGCAGAGCGCGAACAGAAGTAGTAGTATGATACCGATACCACCGATCAGTGGTGTGATCATTGATTCCTCCGATATGTGAAAGAGCTAGACTCTCTTGAGCTTACGATTGAGTTTTATCATAAGCTCGAGAGAGTCCCGCATCAGCTTCTAAGTGAAGTTGATGCGGGAAGTGTTCAGCCGGTAGTCGTTGGCTTCGAGTCCTTGACGGACTTACGAACCAGCGGCTTATGCGGCATCTGATTGGACGCGAACAGCAACAAGCCACCCGTGGCCATGATTGCCAGTCCCAACCAGAAATACAGTCGGGGATTGTGAAACAGACAGACCGCTGCCGTCGTCAGTCCTACCGCCATCATGATGGGGGCGACGATCGCCAGCAGCTCCTTCAGCGACATGGTTGCCACTCTTAGACTGAAGCCGAGTCCGATCAGAAGGAAGGCCAGTGCCATCAGGCAAATAACAGCCACGTTGTCAGTGTCTCTGGGCGGGAACAGTGCTACGCCAATCGAAAATATCCCCAGAAGTATCACGCCGTGGGACAGCTTCTTGTTCATGACTTCTCCTCCTTGGATTTGGTCTCGGTATTCTGACCACGTAATTCACTTATGATCTCGTCCCGCGCTTCGGCAATAAGCATAGCAACAGCACCTAGAGCGCAAGCCGTAGCCAAAGCATAGCTGAAGCTCTGTGATGCTTCCCAGACTAGAAAACTTGAAAGCATTGCAAGTATCATCGCTATGGTTATCATGACCTCTCCTTGGCAGGTGATAAGGTAAGCAACTTAATGATTAACGCAATTGTCATAAGTATTATGCTTACCACTATCACGAACCACATATGTGGGCTGAGTATTTGTGTGGCTACATACAAGAATAGAGCAGCCAGCATCATAGCTGTAGATTCTGCCTTGAGAAACCCACGAACTGTCAAATCATCTGTGAATAAAATATGGCTCTTGCCATAGAGCGCCAAATACATGGCTGTCAGCAAGCCAATCAGCTCGGGTTCAGGTCGCAACACGATGCAAATTCCTGCTACCATTAAGCAGACGAAAGCAAATACTAGTATCAGTATCGACAGAATTGTTGTTATGCCCCGAACCATTTTGACGCACCTCCAGGAAAAGGAGTGAAAATGTCTGATATTGTAAAGAGCGGTAATCGCCTAAATCTACAACCGAGTTATAGACTTGGGTGAGGCCCCGATAGTGATGCTATCGGGGCATGTTTTAGTGAAGTGCAATACCTTCCAGTCGCTTCCGGAAGTCGATCAGGAAACGCACTCGCGGCAATTGAGCTCGGAGCTCTTCTACAGCCGCTTGCTTAAGCAAGGCGTCCACTTCAGACGGGCATTTGGTCGGATCAGTCAGCCAGAGCTCGAAATAGTGCTCTATCAGCCTACCTTGTTCCGACATTAGGAGTTGGTGGAGTGTCATGGTACACCGGTACTTCCTTTGATGGGTGTAACGAATAGAAGAAGGTGGGCCGGTTGAAATGAACTGTTGGCTAGTCTTTGATCGTCAATTTGCCTTCAAAAAGACGTTTTAACCAGTGATTCGCTATTATATTAACTATTGCTAGATATGTCAAGTGAGTCTGGCTTGCTCAAATAGCGGCTATTTTCTATACTAGGAGGTATGAAAAATTCAACTATTATAGCCGTAGTCATCGGCCTGATCATCGTGACTGCTGTTAGCTATGTCATTTTCCAGCAGCCTTTCAAGCAGGTAGTCTGTACTGAAGAAGCTATGGTCTGCCCTGATGGCACACCAGTAGGACGCCGTGGACCCAAATGTGAATTTGCCCCTTGCCCGTCCAAGCCCCAGCAGAACATTACTGTCAGCGAGCCAGCAGCAGATCAAGAGATTGGATTACCTTTGGTCATCTCCGGTCAAGCTCGAGTATTTGAAAATGTAATGAACTATCGACTGAAAGATGCTGACGGTTCAGTCTTGGTAGAAGGTTTCGCTAGCGCGCAAGCTCCTGATGTCGGTCAGTTCGGTCCTTATCGTGTAGCGGTGTCCTATCCGCAACCTAAAGGTACTGTCGGTAGTGTCGAAATATTTAGCCGTTCAGCCAAAGACGGTGCTGAAATTAATAAGACGACTGTCGCTATTAAATTCGCAGCCGTTGAATCACAGACCGTCAAAGCTTTCTTCGGCAACCGTTTGAAAGATCCCAAAATTTTAGATTGTTCCAAAATCTTCCCTGTCACTCGCCGAATTGCTAAAACAACAGGCGTAGCTCAAGCAGCTCTGACTGAATTATTGCAAGGAACTAGTTTCAATGAATTGAACCAGGGGTATTTCAGCAACATTAATCCCGACGTTAAGATTAACTCTATTACGATAGAAAATGGTGTTGCCAAAGTTGATTTCGGTGATATGTTGCAGGCTGGAGTAGCTGGATCGTGCCGAGTCACCGCTATTCGCTCGCAGATCGAGCAGACATTGAAACAATTTCCGACAATTAAGTCAGTTGTTCTTTCTATCAACGGCGAAACCGAAGATATCTTACAACCCTAGGTTGCATTGGTTCAACGTCGTACTAAACGGTTAAGGAGGTTCTGGTGGACCATAGGATTGTGCCCCAATCCAAGCTGATCGCAGTGCGTTGCGGCCAGCCGACGTGCAGTAAGCCATTTTATATCGCTCACCGAGAGCAGGACAGGCTGCCTACCGAGACCAGGTGTCCCTGGTGCGACACAACTGAACGGTTGACGTTCGAGCCAACTTGCACCGTGGCAGTGGCATCTGTTGCTGCCTGACCACATCCACCCTTTATTGCTTCGGCGATGGAGGGTGGTTTATTTAAAGGCGACTTGGTACTCGCTGCTCGTCACTCGTTTTCTGGCATTTGGCAACGATGTAACATGTTGGATTTCCGAGCATCGAGTAGCCAGCACCGAGCACCGTTTTCTCTTTGATTTTCCCACCAATTCATTGTATAATAATGTCCATGGAATTATCCCAAGGGATTAAGGATCTGTATCAGCGACTAGCGGCGATTCAGCGAGCTGAAGCCATCAGCCCTGATGTTTCCAAAATTGAAGTCGATGAAATTGCTAGTCGATTAGCTACTCTGTACGAGCAAATTCGTAACACGATTGATTATCGCGAAGACTATCTGCTTCGTCGTTTTGCTATTCAGCGTTATCTGCGCCAAGAGTTACTCGGCGGTGATCTCAAAGCGGAGACAGCCAAATCATTGCTAGAGGGTTTGATTCGCGGCAAATATCTCCCCAATAACACTTTGCCAGAAACGATCATTCCCGAAGTAGAAACCATAATTCACAAATATGGTCGTTTATTGCAGTTATTGAATGAAAGAAATTATAATCGCAAGCAACGCAAGCAGTATCAAGAATTTCTTATTGGCACAATTTCCTGTGAAATCGATCTTTTTCTCTCCCCAGAGTTCAAAAATGACGCCTTAATTGAAGCTGCATATCAGTTCGTCAAAGACCGTGTCAAAATCAAAGGTGACGGCCTGACGATACGAGAGAAGAATGTACAGCTGTACATAGCTATTCACAAAGATCTCGTAGTTTCAGACGAAAATATCATCAATTTCCATCTATTCCAGCTTTATTTCCCCGATTGGTCTCAAGCTGACGAGCGACTGGTGGCCTATGTTGCTGACAAGTTTCCTAGTATTTATCATGGGATCAAAGAGCATCTCAAATACCCTGACGGCTCCAAGATTCGGATCGCCATGCGCAAGGAGCTGGCAATATTTAAGATACTCAAGGACATAATTTTCAACCCTGATCTCGATCTGACAGAGCTCATAGCTGATCCCGAGTTGCTGAAGCTTGAAGCTACAAAGTCCTTGGATGCTATGAATAAGCGTATCCGTAGCAAGATTCGTCGCAGTTCTGTGCGGGCCATCTTCTATATTTTCCTGACCAAGATGGTTTTGGCAGTTATTCTCGAGTATCCCTATGATCTGATCGTTATGCATCATGTCAAGTGGATACCACTGGCTATTAACGTCTTCTTCCCGCCGATCCTCATGTTCTTCGTGGCTCTGACAGTCCATATGCCCGGAGTGGCCAATAGCAAGGCTATTATTGATGCTTTCATGGGCTATGCCTACAATAATCCCGAAAGCCATACGCTTGTCGTCCTGACCAGCAAGAAGCGTCGCTCGGCCATATTTTTGAGCTTCTTATACGCGCTCTACATCATTCTCTACGCAGTTGTCTTTGGCTTTATCATCTACTGGTTACGACGATTTGAATTCAACATTATGAGCGGCGGACTGTTCATTTTCTTCGTCACCGTAGTTAGCTTCTTTGCTACTCGTATACGTCTGCAGGCACGTGAATATAGCGTGGTACGACTACGACAAGGAATTATTGGTTTCTTATTGAACTTCTTTTCCTTACCGATTATCAAATTGGGTCATCTACTCTCTAGTAATATTAGCCGCATCAATATATTTATATTCATTTTCGATTTCGTACTAGAAGCTCCGGTCAAGCTTGTGGTAGCATTGATGGAGAATCTCTTTGGCTTCGTGCGTGAGAAGCGGGATGAAATTTATAAAGAGTAGGTGGTAGCTTGTAGGTCGTAGGCAGTAGCAAAACCAAAAAAATGTTCAGTTCCAAAATGATTACAACAATTGGCAGCGCAGTTATGGACGTGATGTTCTATACGGAAGAATTGAGTGTTATCAACAACGCCCAAGATCCAACCCGTAAGAAACTTCTTGGTTTTGAATTTGGTGCCAAAATCGTCAGTGATGAAGTGTATTTTACTCATGGCGGCGGAGCCTTGAATGCTGCGATGACCTTCGCTCGGCAGGGTATCCCAGTGCAGACGATGACTTGTGTCGGTAACGATCCGGCTGGTAAAGATGTTTACGCTGTCCTGCGTCATAATAAAATCGGACATCAGTTGCTTCAAGTTAGTAAGACGGAACGCACCGCTACCTCGTGGGTGATCAATTCACTGAAACAAGAAGATCACGTCATATTCTTCTATCCAGGAGCACGTGCCGACTTAGATTTGTCCGTTAAGAAGATCAAACAGATTAGGACACCATGGATCTACTGTACTTCATTGACTGGTGTCAAGAAATTACCCACAGCTTTGCAAGCGCTTTTTTTGCACGCCGGTAAACATGATCAGAAGATTGTCTGGAACCCTGGTGCGGGGGAATTGCAATTGGGTTGGAGTAAACTGAAGAAATGCTTTGCCTTAACTCACATCCTGATTGTTAATTTAGACGAAGCTTTGCAATTATTGCAGTCGGCGGGAGAGAAGAATCTTGCCTCCTTACCACCGAGAAGTGTGATCAAGAAATTGCAGGCTTTCGGCCAGACCATGACGGTAATTACTAATGGCGATAAGGGTTCGTACCTGTATGATGGTCGGACATTGCTTTTCAAATCAGCCCTGAAGAATTTGAAAGTCGTCAATACAACTGGTGCGGGTGATGCTTTCGGTTCTGGCTTGGTGAGCGGGCTGATCCGCTACAAAGGTAATATGAGTCGGGCTTTGAGTCTTGCCATCTACAATTCTGGCTCGGTGGTGACGCATTATGGTGCGCAGGCGGGTATCTTGACCTCACAGAAGATTCAGTCGCTCAACATCTAGTATGGCGCTAGCTCAAGCTGTGACTTCGACCTCGGCCGAATTGAGTCAGCAATTACAGCAGGCGCAGCTGGAGCTACAAGCCATCAAGAATCACCAAGCGATACAGCCGATCTCAATATTTCATTGGTCAGAGCCTAAACTCTGGCTGCTTTTATTTTTTTTAATAGTAGCATTAGGTTGTCTCAATGCTATTCGCAGGCGAGCTAAGCGACGTCGCACGGCAGAGACGCCGGTCTTTGATCGACAGCAAGCAGAAGTTGAGTTACGCCAGGCCTTCGCTGACAAACTGCCGACTGTTACAGTTAAGCCACGAAAACGTCAAAAGTCCAAGTAGTTGAAAGCACTAATTTCTGCTAGACTGTCTGCGTATGAAATGGCAGCTAGCACCTCAAAGTAATGATATTCCTTATGCTGAATATCCGGAGATTCCTACTCCGGTTGTTCGTATTCTGTGGAATCGAGGACTGACCACCCAAGTAGCAATTGATCGTTTCTTGCATCCGGAATACAGCGTTGATTGTCTCGATCCGTATCTATTTCGAGATATGCATAAGGCCTGCGATCGGATCTTCGCAGCACGTGACCAACATCAGAAAGTGGTAGTACACGGTGATTATGATGCTGATGGAGTTTCTGCCGCGACAATATTGCATACAGTTTTGAAAAATCTGGGTGTTCAAGTCGAAGTGTTCTTACCTCATCGTGAGAAAGACGGTTACGGCTTAAATATTAATACGGTTAAGGATTTACACGCCAACGGAGCGGATCTGATCATCACCTGTGATTGTGGTATTAGTAATGTCGAGCAAGTAGCTTTGGCCAATTCACTGGGCATGGATGTTATTATCACGGACCATCACCAGATGGGGAAAGTATTACCGGCTGCACACGCTATTATTCATCCGCGTGTGCCAGGTGAGACCTATCCCTTTATCGATTTGGCGGGCGGAGGAGTAGCCTTCAAGTTGGCGCAAGGTTTGATTCATGATGCTAGGTCGGGCTGGAATGAACATGAGCAAGAGACACAAGAGAAATGGTTGCTGGATTTGGTAGCTATATCTACCGTGGCTGACATGGTTTCGCTGACAGGAGAGAACCGTGCCTTGGTCAGATACGGCTTAATGGTATTACGCAAAACCAAACGTATTGGATTGGCGGCTTTGCTCAGTGGCGCCAAGCTCGACCCCAAGCAATTGACCGAGACATCGATTGGTTTCCAGATCGCTCCTCGCATCAATGCTGCCGGACGTATGGATCATGCTAATGGAGCATATTTTCTGATGATTGAGGAAGATCCGCGCAAGGCTGATGAGTTGGCACTGGCATTGAATGAAGCTAATACGAGGCGACAGAAAGAAACGGAAATTACGGTACGAGAAGCGCTCGCGCAGAAGCCTGACGCTGAAGCACCGGCGCTATTTTTCTACAACGAAAACTGGACTCTTGGTCTGACTGGTCTGGTGGCGGGGAAATTGGTGCGTCAATTCAATCGTCCTTGCTTCGTTATGGGGCATGATGGTGATAAGGTTGTTGGCTCTGGTCGCAGTATCCCCGGAATCGATCTCTATCAATCGATCAAACAAGCCGAGAAGATCCTTTTGGCTTTTGGTGGGCATAATCAGGCTTGTGGTTTCCGTCTGCCTTTGGAACAGTTACCAACCTTCCAGCAAATAGTTAGTGACTATATTGGAACTAACCTAGCTACACTTGATACTGAACAGAAGCTGTCCATCGATACAACGATGTTATTTCCCGATATTAGTTGGGAGTTATTAGATTTTTTAGCTTTATTTCCTCCTTTTGGCATCGGTAATGACCAACCACTATTTGAAACTGATGATGTTATCGTCATCTCGGCTCAACCAGTTGGTAAGGATTTGAATCATTGGAAGTTAGTACTAGAACATCAAGGGCGTCAGTTGCCGGCTATAGGTTTTGACCAGATGCATGTAGCCTTGAAGCCGGGCGATCATATTGATATTGTATATGCGGCAGCGATCAATGAATGGAATGGCAATCGCGCCATTCAGTTACAATTAAAAGACGTCAAACATCATGAGTGATATTACCTTATTTTCTGATGGTGGAGCTCGCGGTAACCCAGGACCAGCAGCCATCGGTGTAGTCTGTTATCGCGGCAGCGAGCAGCTCTGGACATTAAAGCGCTATATTGGCGAGACGACCAATAATCAAGCAGAATACCGCGCCTTGCTAGCGGGCTTACAGAAGGCATCCGGCCTAAGCCCCACCATCACCTGTTATCTCGATAGTGAGTTGGTGGTCAAGCAGCTCCGAGGCGAATATAAAGTCAAAGATAAGGATTTGCAACTCCTAGTGCGTGAAGTGATAGCTGCTTTGCAAGCTTTCGAACGAGTCAACTTCGAGCATGTACCTCGCGCCAAAAATGCGGTAGCCGACCGGCTGGTCAATGAGGCACTTGATGAACAACTAGCTCGGGGTTAGGATAGGGATATTACTTATGTCTACAGCAGCTTACGGGCAGTGGCCGGTTTTTGGCCATAGCCGCCAAATCTCCATTATCCAGCGTTCTCTAGAGCAGGGGACTATGTCTCATGCCTATGTATTGTATGGATTGCGAGGCATTGGTAAGAAATATTTTGTTAGTTGCTGGCTTAAGCAGTTGTACTGTGAAACTGGTCGGGTGGATTGTGTCGATTGCTCCGCCTGCCAACGGCTAGCAGAACGGCGTCATTCAGATGTTATGTATTTGCCGCAGGAAGAAGCGAGTGCTATCACGATCGACGATGTGCGGTCAATCTTGCATTTTGTCTCGCGCTCCAGTGAAAGTAAGTTAGGCTACAAATGTATCATCTTAGAGCGAGCCGAATACTTAACCCCGGAAGCCAGCAATGCGCTGCTCAAAACTCTAGAAGAAGCGCCAGCTCGAGTACTATTTATACTATTAGCCCAGAATGTAAACGGGATTATACCTACGATTCGCTCTCGCTGTACGTTACTCAAATTATTGCCGCTGCAAGACAGTGAGATGCGCGGCTGGTTGCAGACCATGAATGTTCCGGCCGAGCAACAGGATACGATTATGGCTATCGCTATGGGTAGACCAGGTAAAGCTCTAGAATTAATCAAGGATAATCTTCAATCGTATCAGCAACAGATAGATCAGGGCTGGCAGCTTCTCGCCAATAGGACGTATGATAATTTTTATTCGCTCAAAGTATGGCTAGACGAGATTGCTCGTGAGGTCAAGAAAGGTAGTTCCTTTTCGGCCGCTGATGCCAGTCTCGATCGCATCAATTATTTAGAGCTTATATTACGCGATTGTCTGCTCGGCAAGATTCACTCTAATTTCACACTGCCGAGTATCAGACAGACCAACGGCGTTGATAATTTGACGCGATTGTCGGTAGTTCAATTATTGAGGATCATGGCGGCGCTGCGCCAATTGCGATATACTATACGACAGAATGTCAACGTCTCGTTGGCGTGGGAATATTTTTTCCTTCAAATCAATCAAATAAAACCAACCGCATGAAAAAATTAATCCTCCTTCTGTGCTTACCATTGATCGTTGCAGGCTGTACGGTGATCAAAGTGAATAAAGGTGCTTCCAATACTACCGTCGCGCCATCGACCGGATTCTATAAAACTATTGACCGAGGCGACAATTGGTCGATCAAAAGCAGTATATTAGCCGTCAACGGCGATCGTAAGAGCTTTTCGGGAGCCAATGTGACCGTTATGGCCATGGATCCGACCGACGCCAAAACGCTTTATCTTGGAACGGCTGATCGAGGGTTATTAATTTCTCATGATCGTGGTGAAGGCTGGCAGGAAACATTAACTGGTTTGGGAGTTATCAATGGTGTGGCGGTTGACCCGCAGAGCCGCTGTACTATCTATGCTTTGGTTTATAACAAAGTCTATAAGACAGTTGATTGCGCTCGTGAATGGAAACCAATTCAATTGAGCTCGTTGGAAGGTGAATACTATTCTGCCTTGGCCATCGACTTTCAGAATCCGAGAATAGTTTATGTGGGGACTTCCAAAGGAACGATTCTACGGTCCACCGACTCAGGCTTTAGCTGGCAAGCTATCAGCTATCAGCCCAGCCGCATCAGCTGGATGATCGTCAATCCAGCCAAAGCCAAAGAGTTCTACTTGGCTACTGTTTCTTCGGGCTTGCGTTTGAGCAATGACAATGGTGTAACTTGGAAGAATTTGGGTGATTTGGAAGTAGAAGGTACTGCCGCCAATGGCAAACCCAACAAAGCACTGAAGGACTTGGCGGGTAGTCAGAATTATCTCTACGCTGCCTACGATCCGAGCGGCACTAGTCAATTGCTCTACAGCAACAATTATGGTATGTTCAGACTGACAAAGGGTAATATTTGGCAGGAAATACAGATCCTCAATAAGCCCAAACAAGAGCGTGTTTTGGCCATTGCCATCAATCAGACAAATGGTCAAGAGCTCTTTTTTGTCACCGATGGTGCCTTCTATCAAACCAAAAATGGTGGCACTGACTGGACGGTGCGCAAATTACCGACTCCGGGGACTCCACGTTTCTTGCTCGCCAATCCAACCAATGCCAACGAATTATATGTCACCTTTTTCAAAACGAAATAATTATGTCTTATAGTGTAGAAGCCAAGAACGAATTTCAAGCCTCAATCGAACATTTCAAAACCGATATTGCTTCCTTGCGTACCGGTCGTGTCTCGCCGTCAGTATTAGATGAGATCATGGTTGATGCTTACGGTAGCATGATGCCTTTGATCCAGCTGGCTAGTATTGCAGCGCCGGAACCGCGTCTGATCACTATTCAGCCGTGGGATAAGGCCGTGACCAAGAGTATCGAACAGGCGATACAGAAAAGTGAGCTCAACCTGCAGCCGATCGTTGATCGCGATACCATTCGATTGAATTTTCCAGCTCTGACAGAAGAGAAGCGCAAAGAGCTAGTCAAAATATTAAGTCAGAAGGCCGAAGCGGCTCGTGTCAGCATGCGTCAGAAGCGAGAGAAATTACGCGATCAGATCAGTAGCGATCACAAAGATGGTGCCATGGGTGAAGATGAGAAGTTTAAAGCCATGGAAGAGCTGGATAAAATTATCAAAGAATTCCATGATCAGATCAAAGCTATTTCCGAGGCCAAAGAAAAAGAAATCATGACTATCTAACCGATGATTATAGCCATTATTACATTTATTATCGTTCTTGGACTGCTCGTGTTTGTACACGAGCTTGGCCATTTTATGACTGCCCGCCGTTTCGGGATCAAAGTAGAGGAGTTCGGCTTTGGTTTCCCGCCACGGATCTGGGGTATCCAGAAGGGCGAGACGCTTTATAGTATCAATTGGATACCACTCGGTGGTTTCGTCAAAATTCATGGTGAACAAGGCGAGGATAAACAATCGACCGAAAGCTTTGCCGGCAAGCCAGCATGGAAAAGGATCATTGTCCTGTCAGCTGGAGTACTGATGAACTTTGCTTTTGCTTTCTTGCTCTATACGGTAGGATTTACGATTGGATTGCCGCAAACCTTGAGTGATGAAGATGCTGCCAGCATGAAGCTCGCTGCTGCACCGGTAGTAATTTCTCAAATTATGGATGATAGTCCCGCTTCTCGTGCAGGATTGAAAGTGGGTGATCAGATCACTTCGGTGGAGTCAGTCGCTGTCAGCTCTATTGCTCAAGCCCAAGATGTCCTACGACAGCGTCAGGACCAGCCGACTGCAGTTATGATTCAGCGCGGTGCAGCCACCTTAGACCTAACGATTACACCACAACAATTAAGCGGCAGCGATCATCCGATTATTGGAGTAGGTTTATCGCGAGTGGGCATTGTTAGATATCCCGTGTGGGAAGCTGTCTGGCGAGGACTACAAGCCACGGTGACTATGATTATCGCTATACTCTTGGCTTTCTTGGGACTACTACGCAACCTATTTGCTTCTGGTTCAGTCGGTAGCGATGTCGCCGGACCAATCGGCGTAGCTGTCATGACTAATCAAGTAGTCAATCTTGGCTGGGCCTATGTCATAACTTTTGCGGCAGCTCTGTCTATCAATCTAGGCATCATCAATATTTTGCCATTTCCAGCTTTGGATGGTGGTAGAATCCTTTTTGTCCTGATAGAGAAGATCAAAGGTTCGGCTGTAAGTGAGAAAGTAGAAGGTACTGTTCATAATATTGGTTTCGGGTTATTGCTGCTGTTGATGGCGGTAGTTACTTTCCATGATGTATTGCGCTATGGTGGACAGATATTACAGCGCATTACTAGCTTATTTTAGACTATGAAGTTTACGGTTAACGCACCTCAAGGCTCGCCAGAACAGCTGATGCGTAGTTGGGGTTATTCGCCTAATGATAATCGTTCTGCTCAGCCCAATTATGTCCGTCGTTTACGACCAGGACAGCTATGGCCACGATATCATCTCTACATCTCGCTGCAAGGCACTACCATGGTTTGCGATCTGCATGTCGATCAGAAACCAGATACACGACATTATAATCCCACCCACGCTCATAACGGTGAATATGACGGACCGTTAGTGGAACAAGAAGTTAATCGATTACAACAAAGTATATGAGTCTACTATTACAATCAAAACTATTCGGCCGCACTCGCAAAGAGGTGTCCAAAGAAGAAGCAAGTATCAATGCTCAATTATTGATACGAGGTGGCTATATTGAGAAGAATATGGCAGGTGTTTATTCTTACTTGCCTTTAGGATTGCGAGTCTTACGCAAGATTGAAGATATTATACGTGAAGAGATGAACAAGCTTGGCGCTCAAGAAGTGCTGATGCCAGCACTGCAGAATAAAGAAGTCTGGAGTCTAACGGGTCGCTGGCAGAATGCCGTCGGTGGCACGATGTATAAATTCCAAGATTCCGGTGGACATGAGTTTGGTTTGGGGCCGACCCACGAAGAGGTTATTGTGGATTTACTCAAACGACACGTCAAATCCTACAAAGATTTGCCACTCTATGTCTATCAGATTCAGGATAAGTTTCGTGATGAACCCCGTGCCAAATCAGGCTTGCTGCGTGGTCGTGAGTTCTTCATGAAGGATTTATATTCTTTCACCACAACCAAGGAAGAAAGTGATGCCTTCTACAAACGTGTTCAAGATGCTTATTTTGCCATTTTCCGACGGCTGGGACTAGAAGCTTTCTTGGTGGAAGCTTCAGGCGGTACTATGAGTAAGAAGCATTCACATGAGTTCATGGTGGTGACCAAGGCCGGCGAGGATATTACTTATTTCTGTCGCGCTTGTCATTGGGCGCAGAATAAAGAAATTACTGAAGTCAAAGCTGGCGATCCTTGTCCGCAATGTGGTAAGCCATTGGCTGAAGAGAAGACAGTTGAACTCGGTAACATCTTCGACCAAGAGACTATCTATACCGAACAGATGGGTGCCAATTTCACTGCTGCTGATGGTACTATTAAGCCTATGTTTATGGGCGCTTACGGTATCGGGGTGAGCCGAGCGATGGGTACCATCGTTGAAGCCAGCCATGATGACAAAGGTATCATCTGGACGCCAGAAGTAACTCCTTTTCAGGTTCACTTGATTTTATTATCTGACGATACTAAAGTAGCTGCCAAAGGACACGAGATCAGCCAGTTATTAGCTGACCGTTGGGATGTCTTACTTGATGATCGTGATGCTTCTGTCGGTCAGAAACTCAATGATGCAGATCTCTTGGGAATCCCAATACAGATAATTGTGGGACAGAAAAACTTGCCGCAGGTTGAATGGAAACTGCGTCGCGATATGACAACTTCCATTGTTGAAGCGGCTGACATTGTGCAATTATTAGAAGCTTTTTATGCTCAAGCGCCTATTCGGTAAATTTTCCAAGGATCTCGGCATTGATCTTGGTACGGCCAATACCTTGGTATACGTCAAAGACCAAGGTATTGTCATCAACGAACCGTCAGTGGTAGCCATCAATAACCGCACTGACCAAATATTGGCCGTAGGTCAAGATGCCAAGATTATGATCGGCAAGACGCCGGCTTACATTACAATCACTCGACCGATGGTCGATGGTGTGATTTCTGATTTTGAAGTTACTGAGAAGATGTTGCGTTATTTTATCGATAAGGTGCATAAAGAAAGTTTCACCCTCATTCCGCGGCCTCGTGTCGTGGTAGCTATCCCTCTAGATATTACTGAAGTCGAGCATAAGGCGGTCGAAGATGCTGTTACGAGCGCTGGTGCGCGAGAAGTATTGTTGATCGAACAGCCGGTTGCAGCAGCTATTGGCGCTGGGCTGCAGATCCAGGAGGCTACGGCTAATATGGTGGTGGAGATCGGTGGCGGTACTACTGAAATAGCTGTAATATCTCTGGGCGGTGTCGTCACTTGGAAATCTTTGAAGTTAGCGGGTGACAAATTCAATGAAGCCATTGCTCAACATATTCGTGATAAATACAATTTGATCTTGGGCGACAAAACTGCGGAACGAGTCAAAATTGATGTTGGTTCGGCCATGCCCCTAAAAGAAAAAATTTCTGTCACCGTTCGCGGTCGAGACGCTATCAGTGGTTTACCTCGCGAAATCGACGTTTCTGATAGTGATATCCGAGAGGCGCTGGTTAAGCCCTTGCGTATTATCACAGACAATATTAAATTAACTATCGAGAACACTCCACCCGAACTGGTAGCTGATCTGTACCAGCGTGGCCTCGTCTTATCTGGTGGTGGAGCCTTACTTCGTTCACTTGATCGCCTTATTGAGCATGAAACCAA
The DNA here is from genome assembly GCA_964540995.1 of uncultured Gammaproteobacteria bacterium. Taxonomy (GTDB): domain Bacteria; phylum Patescibacteriota; class Patescibacteriia; order UBA1558; family 2-01-FULL-52-15; genus JAZDLR01. The sequence continues at coordinate 147,101 of CAZIOU010000001.1, forward strand.
GATTCCAGTACATATAACTAATGATCCTTTAACTAGTGTTGTCAGAGGTACGGGAGTTGTGTTGGAAGAGTTTGATACCTTGAAACAAATTCTCCTACCATCTACTCGTGACGGTGCCTGGAAATAATTATGCCCTCCAATCGCTTAGCTATCATTGTAACTTCAGTTCTAATCCTGGCCGCCCTTCTCTTGGGTGGTCAGTTGGTTAGTGCTTCTTGGTTGCGCTGGCTCTATCAGGCTGAAGCCTCAACTCAGAAGACTGATGTCAGCGACCAAGAGCAACGCTTAGCCCTTCTCTCATTGCAAGTGGCTGATCTACAGCAAGTTCGCAAGGAGAATGATGCCTTACGAGAACAGCTGAAATTTTACTCTCGTCATGCTTATCATTTTCAAGTCGGTTATATCATAAGCCGTGATCCTTTTAATGATAATTTAATTACCCTTGATCTTGGCTCAGCTGAAGGTGTTCAGCCGGGACAACCAGTGGTAGTCAAAGACGGAATCATTATCGCCAAAATTATTAAAACAGAAGACCACAAATCAGTCGCGGAGCTTCTGACGAGCGGTTTAAGTAAATTACCAGTAACTACTGCCGGGCTGAAAGAGACTTCTGGCTTGCTCGTAGGTAGCTTAGGAAACTCCCTGCGAATGCAATATATCCCTACGCAGAATCAGCTGACCGAGCGAGAATTGGTGGTCACGTCAGGTCTCGAGAACGCGGTGCCAGCAGGACTGGTGGTCGGTACGATAGAACGTATCGAATCACCAGCTTCAGAAGTTTACAAAGTAGCTTACATCAAGCCTGTTATGGATTATCAGCAGGCACGGTTAATTTCCGTAATTACCGAATAATATGCGCTACCTTTATGCCGTTACCAGCTTGGTAGTCGTTTTGCTGCAGGTATTATTTCTTGACTTCGGTCCTTGGGCCTTAGTTTCCTTACCATTGATTTTCACTCTGGCTGTGTATATTCGGCGGGGCTTTCAGTGGGCTCTTGTCTATGGAGCTGTGGCTATGTGGCTGTGGGATCTGCATTTCTTTACCTTCGGATTACGAGCTTTGCTCTTGCTGGTAACCTTAGCGGCGCTGCACTTCCTGCGTGTTACATTATTTTCCGAAAATAGTTTCCTCGGCATTGCTGCTCTGTCCTTGGTCGGCAGCTTACTGTTTAATGGCTTATTGATTTTTTCCCAAGGAATACTTCTAGGATTTCGCTATATTAGTTTCAATTGGAGCCAGGTATGGCTTATGCTTGTGGCTCTTGGCATCACTGTAGTTATCTGTTGGTTAGCTCATCAGCTTGGTGAGCGCTGGCATACTGTCATAAAACGATGAACTCAGATCCTTTCAAAATTAAAGACTCGCTTTTCCGCGATAGTCATATTAAGAACTTCAATACCGATCGTACCGAAGGTGATGCGGTGTTTTTTAGCTATAGTGCTTCCTGGATCGGTAAAAGCTTACGTCACAAGACGGTGTGGCTGTTCTATGGGTTGGTTATCGTCATTTTTGGAATTCTAGTTAGTCGTGCGGTTTCTTTGCAACTGGTTCATGGGGTCAATTATTTTGGTCAATCTGAGGGTAACCGTTTGAAAGAAATTGTTATTAGAGCACCTCGCGGCATTCTCTATGATCGCAATAGTAAGCCCTTGGTCTACAATAGTTCATTATTCTTTTTGTATGTGCATCCAGAAAGTCTACCTAAGGACGAGACGCAACGTACGGCCATCTATGACCAGATAAGCTCGGCCATCGGCGATACAACCTGGCAGACCAATCCCAAGCTGCAAGGCCGCCAGCCACTATTGATCGGTGAGAAATTACCCTATGATCAGGCCATGAAATTACTGGCCCTGTCGAGGACGATCCCGAGTATCGAAGTTTCGCTTGAACCTAGTAGGCAATACCTAACCGGTTTTGGCTTGTCACACATTATTGGCTATGTTGGTCAACTGACTGATCAAGATCAGAAGAATCCTGCCTATCGTGACTATGGTTACAATGATGTCGTCGGTAAAGTTGGACTGGAGACACAGTATGAGAAGTGGTTACGCGGCCATAATGGGTATCAGAAATTTGAAACCGACGCCGTCGGCCGTGACGTCTCCATGGTAGCTTCACATGATCCCGAGAAAGGCTCTGACGTCCGACTAACGATTGATCTTGATATGCAGAAAAAGCTCTACGATGCCTTGGAAACTATCAGCCGTGATTATGGCAAGAAGCGTTCGGCGGGCGTAGTCATGGAACCGCGGACAGGTGCTATCCTAGCTGCAGTGTCGCTACCTGATTATGATAATAATGTTTTCAGCACTCGTTTGACCAAGAGTAATTTTCAAGATTTAATTCTCAATCCGGACAAGCCACTCTTTAGTCGTTTCGTGGCGGGCGAATACCCACCTGGATCAACTTTCAAGATCATTATGGCTTCAGCAGCCCTGCAAGAGAAGGTGATTGATACCGCTTTTACCGTCATGAGTACCGGCGGAGTGCATATTGGCAACGCCTTCTTTCCCGATTGGCGCCCTAGTGGTCATGGGTTGACCAATATCTATTATGCCCTAGCTGACTCGGTAAATACGTTTTTTTACATTATCGGCGGAGGCGACGGTAAGACAACGACTGGTTTGGGTGTGGAACGTATCAATAAATACGCCCAGCTATTTGGCTTGACTAAGCCTACGGGCGTTGATTTCCCGGCAGAAGCCGACGGCTTCGTGCCGACGGAAGATTGGAAGCTTCAGACCAAGGGTGAACGTTGGTATCTCGGTGATACCTACAATATTTCTATTGGTCAAGGTGATATTACGGTCACCCCTTTACAAATAGCACACTATACTTCTATAATTGCCTCAGGTGGCCGCGATACGCAGCCCCATTTTTTTGGCCAGTCTGATGCCAAGCTGTCAGAGCCTACGTGGGCCAGCTCACAAGTCAACTGGTTATCTGCCGATACGATCAATACTGTTCGTAAGGGCTTACGAGAAACGGTCGTAAATGGTAGCGCTAAGAGCCTTCAGAGTGTCAGTGTGCCGGTGGCCGGTAAGACTGGTACTGCGCAGTTTAACAAGAATAAAGTTCCTCATTCTTGGTTTACTGGTTTTGCTCCGTATGATAATCCCGAATTGGTAGTCACTATCTTGATCGAAGAAGGTGGCGATCAGGGGTATGCGGTCAAAGCCAGTCGTTTATTTTTAGAATCATATTTTAATCATTCGTAATAATTATGTACGACGAAATTATATTATCCCCCTTGGGACGACAGAAGCTCGAAGAAGAGCTCGATGACTTGAAGAAGAACCGTCGCCGGCAAGTAGCCGAGCGTATCAGTTTGGCCAAAGAGTTCGGCGATTTATCAGAAAATGCTGAGTATCACGAGGCCAAAGAAGAGCAGGCATTCATCGAAGGACGTATTCTCGAACTAGAGCACATCCTTAAGGTCGGACGTGTGGTTGATCAGTCAGCCAGCAAGACGGTCAATGTCGGCTCCACGGTGACTATGAGTAAAGACGGTAAGCCTCTGACTATCCAGTTGGTAGGTGCTACCGAAGCTGATCCTAGCAACAGTAAGATTTCACTCGATTCACCGCTCGGACAAGCACTGCTGGAATTAGCCGTCAAAGATGAATTTGATTTGCAGACTCCGGCTGGTTTAAGTCATTATCGTATCGAGAAAATTAGCTAATGTTTATCAAGAAAATCGCCATTGACTTAGGTACTACCACTACGCTGGTAGCACTACCCAAGCGCGGTATAATCATCAACGAACCGTCGGTGGTGGCGATTTCTGTTATTGATCGTAAAGTTCTAGCAGTAGGAGATGAAGCCAAAGAAATGATCGGGCGTACGCCTGACACCATTGTTGCTTCTCGTCCACTCAAAGATGGTGTCATCGCTGATTATCGTACTACCGAGAGCATGCTCAAATATTTTATCGGCAAAGCTACGACCGGGTTCCGTCTTTTTCGTCCAGAGGTTATGATCGCGGTACCAGCCGGTATCACGTCGACTGAACGTCGAGCGGTGATCGATGCCACGATGAATGCCGGTGCCCGCGCAGCCTATATTATCAAAGAACCCATTGCGGCGGCGATTGGTGCAGATATACCTATTGGTTCGGCTTCAGGTCATATGATCGTGGATATGGGCGGCGGTACCTCTGAAATTGCCGTTATTTCCTTGGGTGGTCTCGTGGCCAATACTTCAGTACGTATCGGTGGTAATAAGCTAGATGTGGCTATTATGGAATACGTCAAACGTAAATATAATATGGCCATCGGGGAGCGGACAGCTGAAGAGCTGAAAATCCGCATCGGATCGGCTCAATATTTACCCAAGGGCGAGAAATTGGAGATGGAAGCCAAGGGCCGTGACATGATCAGCGGCTTACCCCGCACTATTCGGGTGACTTCAGATGATATCACTGATGCCTTACAGAATGAACTTCAAGGTATCATCAATGCCGTTAAATCAGTGTTACAGAAGACGCCGCCAGAACTAGCCGCTGATGTCATAGACAAAGGTATGGTGCTCTCTGGTGGTACTTCACAGCTCCGCAATATGGATAAGCTCTTATCGCAAGCGACTGGGGTGCCGGCTATGAATGCTGATGATTCGCCACTTTGTGTCTGCAAGGGTACTGTTATTGCTTTGGAAAATCTCGATAGTTATAAACGTAGTATATTATCGGCTCGGTAATTCTTGACATTTTTTAGGATTTATAGTATTTATTAAGGGCTTTCTGCGGTTTGACGATCGCCGTTGCGCTTTCCCAAGAGTTTGCTAAAACTCTAGTGATATCTTGAGAAAGCGCAAAGGAGGAAAGTCCGAACACCGCAAAAAATGGTAGTTGCTAACGCCAACCCCCGATCATAGACGCTTGCGTCTTGAACGGGAGGACAAGTGCAACAGAAAGTAAACCGCCTACCTTCGCTCACTGTAAGTGAGTTCGGCGGCAGCCTCAATCAAGGGGCTTGCCCGCCGTAGCTCGCTTTTGGCGAGCGAAGGTGGGTAAGGGTGAAACCGTGAGGTAAGAGCTCACGCGTCTCTGTGGTGACACAGGGAATGAGGTAAACTCTACCTGGTGCAAGGCCAAGTTGTTCCCGCCAACGGCGGGACGGGTAGGCTGCTTGATTCCAGTGGCGACACTGGAACTAGAGAGATGATCGTCGCTCCGTCTTTGATGGAGAACAGAATTCGGCTTATATGCCGCAGAAAGCATGAAACGTTTTGATTTTGTCTTCACTATTCTTCAGGTACCGCTCGACTATTTGATGTTAGTCGTAGCTGGCTTAGCAAGTTATTCTTTGCGTTATCAAGGACTGGTCACACAGGTGAGGCCGGTTTTTTTTGATGTTGGCTACAGTGATTTCGTTCACCTCTTATTTGGAGTAGCTCTGGTTGGTATATTGGTATTTGCTTGGAGTGGATTGTACCGTTCGGAACGAGTGCTGCACTCAGCGGATGAATTTCGAAAAATATTTCTAGCTGTCTCGACTACGCTTCTAATTGTTGTCATCGCTATTTTCTTACGTCGTGAACTGTTTTCTTCTCGCTTTATTATATTGCTAGCTTGGATCTTCGCAGTCATATTTATCTATACTGGTCGCGTAGCTCTGCGCTACCTAAAAGGAATGATCCTCAGCCATAGCTCTTGGGGTTATTCGATCGCGCTGATTGGCAACGGTGAATCAGTCAAGATTATCCAGCAGTATTATCATCATAAGAAACATCTGGGCTATCATGTACAAGCAGTGGTACCGGACTTTTCATTAGCTTCTCGCGATCAACTAGGGGCTCTGGCTCGTGAGGACAAGCTTGATGAGTTGGTGCAATTACGAACCGACTTCGATGAGGCACAAACCGAAGAAGTTATTACTTTCTGCAATACGCATCAAGTTAACTTGCTGTACCTCGCTAGTTTCGTTCAGACGCAACTTATTAACTACGAAGCTATCAATATTGCCGGCTATCCCATTATTCGGGTCAAACGAACTCCTCTTGATGGCTGGGGTAGAATCGGCAAACGGCTGTTTGATTTGGTGGTAGCAGCTTTTGCTCTTATTATCTTGTCACCACTATTTCTGATCGTGACGGTGATTGTTCGACTTGATTCCCGCGGGCCAATACTGTTCTCCGCCATGCGCGTCGGTCAGAAAGGTAAGATTTTTAAACTCTACAAGTTTCGCTCCATGATCGTTGGCGCTGATAAGATGAAGCAGGAGTTGGCAGCTTTCAACGAACGAGCTGACGGGCCTCTTTTTAAAATGACTCATGATCCACGTATTACCAAGGCCGGCCGCTGGTTGCGTCGTAGTAGTCTGGACGAATTGCCGCAGCTGTGGAACGTGCTGATTGGCGACATGAGTTTGGTCGGTCCGCGCCCGCACGAACCAGAGGAGGTGTCTCGCTATACCAGCCAATACCGTAAGTTGCTGACCATCAAGCCGGGCATCACGGGCGCGGCTCAAGTTTCTGGGCGTTCGACTCTAACCTTTGACGAAGAGGCGCGTTTAGATATTTATTATATTGAAAATTGGTCGCTGTGGCAGGATATACGTATCTTAGCCAAGACTCCGGCGGCTCTGATTAACTACCGAAACGCTTCCTAATGAAGATTGCTCTGGCCCATGACCATTTGTTTCAGATAGGAGGAGCTGAAACTGTTTTGCGGCATTTCACCCAGATGTATCCGCGGGCGCCGCTGTATACCTTGATTTGTGATCAACGCGGACGATCGTACTTGCCGCAGACTGACATCCGTACCTCCTATTTGCAACGGTTAGCCGGCGATAGCAATTGGTTCAAATATTCTTTACCGCTCATGCCTGCCGCCTGGGAACGTTTTGATTTTAGCGACTACCAGGTTGTCTTGTCGTCGAGCTCGGCTTTCGTCAAAGGTATAATCACCGCACCTGAAGCCGTTCATATTACCTATTGCCATAGTCCGATCCGCTATCTCTGGAGCGATAGTCATGAATATTTGGAGCAGCTGATGGTGCCTAAGCCAGTGAAGCTCTATCTTTCATTGTTGTTTTCTCGCTTACGGTTAGCTGATCAGATGGCTTCACAGCGAGTCAATTATTTTATTGCCAATTCACATTTCATTGCGCAGCGCATCAAGAAGTATTATCAGCGCGATTCAGTGGTTATTTATCCGCCTGTCGACGTGGCCAAATTCCAAGTCGTACAGCATCATGATCCATTTTTCTTGTTGATTTCTCGGCTACGACCATACAAGCGAGTCGATCTAGCGATTAAAGCTTTTAACGCCTTACGATTGCCATTGGTCATTATTGGAGGCGGGGAAGAAGAAGCTCGTCTGAAACGCCTGGCCAAGCCCAATATTACCTTTTTAGGTGAGGTCAGTGACGAAGTTCGTAATGATTATCTGTCGCGTTGTCAGGCTCTGATCCACCCCCAAGAAGAAGATTTCGGCATTACCATTGTCGAAGCTATGGCTTCTGGACGACCGGTGATTGCCTATGGATCGGGTGGTGCTACCGAAACAGTACAGCCAGGGGTCACTGGTGTTTTCTTCACTGATCAATCGTGGGAAGCCTTGACCTATACGGTGATGAATTTCCGTTCCAGCGAATTTGATCCGCTACTCATCAGACAGCAGGCCGAACAATTTGACAGTGCTATCTTCCGTCAAAAAATTGCTAGTTTCATCACTACGGTATGTCATTAACCATCGCACTTGATTGTCGTCCATTGCAAGATCGCTATCCTACTGGCATAGCGACTTACACGCAAGCCATGAGACAAGCTTGGCTCGGACGCCAAGACGTTCGTTGTATTAGCCTGACGGTCGGTCGACGGCAACAGCTGTTAGCCGGAGGAGAGCAAGTACATCAATCGCTGCCGGGCAAAGTTTTTAACTTAGCGTCAGCCCTTGGTCTATCGGTATCAAAACCCCAAGCCGCAATAGATTATTATCTTCTGCCGCATCCCACACCTTGGCCCAAGAATCGTAAACCCTACATTGTCACTATTCACGACGTGGCTTATCTGGAACGTCCTTACTATTACAGCTGGCGTCAGCGTCTATGGCACCGAGCTATCCATACTCGGCAATTGCTAGAACAGGCTACTGGGCTGATCTGCGTCTCTGAAGCCACCAAACAAAGGTTATGGCATCTGTACCCACAGTTAACCGCCAAACCGCTCGTGGTGATACCAGAAGGTCTCACAGTGTCTGAGGCTAAGCCAGTAGATGTAACCAAAGTGAAGGGCGGTAAACTGCCAGCTCGTTATTTGCTCTATGTCGGTACTATTGAACCAAGGAAAAATATTGCTTCCTTGATCAAAGCTTTTGATCTTGTTCGCCTGCAACAGCCCGACTTGGCTCTAGTGTTAGCCGGCAAATACGGTTGGTCGTCTCGAGACTTACGACGTCAGATCCAACAGCATCCAGCTGTCTACTGGCTAAACTATGTCACCCCAGAAGAAAAATCCTATCTCCTACAACAATCGCAAGCACTTGTCTGGCCCTCATGGTACGAAGGCTTTGGCTTCCCGCCGCTGGAAGCAGCGTATTGGGGTAAGCTGGTAATTACTAGTTGGTCGACGTCTTTACCAGAATTATTGGGCCACCAAGCAATCTATTGTAATCCCTACAATTACAGTGAATTGGCTGCAGTCATCACGCAAGTTCTTCGGCGACCAGCTCAACCAGAGACTAAACAAATTAATTACCTTGAATGGTCGGTTGTAGCTGAACGAACACTAGCCTTTATCCAATCCCTTCATGAAAATAGTCATTGATGCGCGTTTCTGGGGTACGCCTGGCGGCTTCGGTCGTTATCTGCAAGAAATTATTAGCCGTATTGGGACCTTTGATCGCGCTAATCAGTATTATATTATCGTCCGTCGTACTGCTGGTTTACCGCTGTTAGACAAGAATGTTCACTATATCGTGGCCAATGTGCCGTGGTATGGCTGGCGTGAACAGATCGTGATACCACTCATCTTATGGCGTCTAAAACCTGATCTGGTACATTTCCCTCATTTCAATTTACCGTGGTTCTATCGCGGTAAATTCGTCGTTACGATACACGATTTGATTTTGTTTCGTTATCCTTCGGCCAAGGCTAGTTTATTGCCGAGCCTATTATTTCGCTGGAAATATTGGGTCTATCGTCAACTGTTAGTCAGAGCTATACAGTGGTCTCAATTTATTATTACGCCCTCACAATTTACCAAAGATGACATCATTTCCTGGTCACGGGTTGCAGCGGATAAAATTCGTGTTATACCAGAAGCTAGTAGTATGTCGGTTGTTCAAAGCCGTGATCAGGCCGATCGATTGCTCTATGTTGGTAATTGTTACCCGCATAAGAATGTCGATCTATTATTGCAAGCTTTTAGGACATTGGCGGAAGGTAATTCAGCGCTTAGGTTGCATTTGGTGATTCCCGATGACTATTTTAGTCAACACACTCTAACTGTTACCGACAGTTGGCCACAGGACATCAAGCAACGACTCGTTGTGTTACATTCGATTACTGATGAACAGCTGAAACAGGAATATCAGAACAGTACTGTGTATATCTTCCCTTCGCGCTATGAGGGATTTGGTTTGCCAGGTCTTGAAGCCATGAGTTGTGGCTTGCCCGTGATCGCTTCTCGCGTAAGTTGTTTGCCAGAGGTTTACGGTGAGGCTGCTTATTATTTTACTGATAATAATTGCGCTGATTTACAGGCAGCTATTACTAAGCTACTACAGTCGTTTGAGCTACGGGCTGATCTCCGTCAGCGAGGTTACCAGCAGCTACAGCGTTATTCATGGGATCAGGCGACGATGCAAACGATCGACCTTTACTTAAAGGGCTAGTTTCAGTATAATTAGGTGTGAACTACCATGCCTAAAACTTCTAAAAAGAAGACCAATTTTGAAACTGCCTTTGCTCAAGAACTAGAGCAGTTAGATCAGTTTCTCTACGATCCCAATGATGCACCAGCTTTGATAGAGCAATCCAACCCACATAATCGGGTGCACGCCAAACGCAGCTTGAGTAAATTAATAGCCCAAGATGCCGCTGATCAAGTCTATACAACTCCAGCGGCCAGCAAATCTGTTAAAGCTACCGAAGTTTCTCCGCATGTCACTGATTTGCGCGGCTCGGCTCGCAAGCAGAGGATTATTGCTGAAGGTTTCGATCATCTTGATCGCCCAGCTAAACCGAAGTTTCACTGGCCTCGAATAGTTAAGTCATCAACTGCGGCACCGCGGATTTCTTTTGATACTCCTGTCAAAAAAGAAGCCAAGCCTCTTGCCAAGAGTCTAGACAACCAGCGTCCACCCCAACCTAAGACTCGAATCACTGCCGACGTTAATCCTTGGGCCACATCTTTAGCTTTTGCGGTCGTGGCACTACTTATCATTCTGCCCATCAAATCTGTCTGGTTCGGCTCACAGTTATTGGCTACTCGTAATGCTCTCATAGCTCAAGGTCAATCGGCCATTTCCCATCTTCAACAGGGAGTTAGTTCGATTTCTTCGGCTGATTTTCAGAAAGCGGCCTCTAGCTTCGAATCGGCCAACGCTGATTTTCAGAGTATTCGTACGGAAATTGATAGTTACAATCACACATTTATAGCTGTTACGCAGCAAATTCCATCTATTGGACAGGAATTTGCCTTTAGCACCCAGATACTTACTGTTGGTCAGAATTTATCTCAAGCCGCCGCTATTTTGTCAGCAGCCGCCAGCAAAGATTTGTCGATTACCGAATCAATTGCCGAGACACGAGAGCGCTTCAAGAATGTCCGTCAGGCCATGATCGAAGCCGATAAAAATATAGCCTTAGTGCCTGACGCGTCGATACCAGCTGCTATCAGACCGGCTATCAGCTCGTTCAAAGATAAAGCGCCAGCTATTATCAATGACTTAGAGCGCGGTGATCGCGTTATGGCCATTGCCTACTCGCTGCTCGGAGGTGACCACTTGTCTCGTCAGCTGATCGTTTTCCAGAATGAACGTGAGTTGCGTCCGACCGGAGGTTTTATGGGCACCTATGCGGTAGCTGATTTCAACGCGGGCCAGTTGTCCAAATTTAGTTTGCCTGGAGGCGGCACCTACGATGTGGCGGGCGGCTTGAAATACCGTTTGGTACCGCCCTATGCCCTGCAGCTCATTAGTCCAGTATGGAATCTATGGGATGCTAATTGGTGGCCCGATTTCCCGACATCAGCCAAGAAAATCGCTTGGTTCTACCAGAAATCTGGCGGCACCACTGTCGATGGAGTGGTTGCTATCAATGCCGGCGCTGTCCAGCATTTGCTAGAAGTGGTCGGTCCTATCGATATGCCTGAATATTCGATGACATTGAGTAGTGAAAATTTTTATGATCTCTTACAGGATGAGATTCAAGTTAATTACGACAAGACTACCAACAAACCCAAGCAAATTCTGAGCGACTTAACTCCTATTTTGATGGATAAGATCATACAATACCCTGATAAATTGCAAATCGCTGACGTTCTGATATCTGCTTTGGCTAATCGTGACATTCAGCTGTACTCGCAGCACGAAGATATTCAGAAAGAGATTGATGCTTTGGGCTGGTCAGGCAAACAATACAGTACCGACGGTGATTATCTTCAAGTTGTCTCAACCAATGTAGCTGGTGGTAAATCCGATGCTTATATTAAGGAAACCATCGACCATCGGGCCGTTATCAAGAACGATGGCTCAATCGAAGTAACTACGCGCATAACCAAAACTAACGACGCACCAGCCAGTGACAGTTTGGGGTATATGAATAACGTTGATTATCTTCGCGCTTATGTGCCGGCGGGCAGCGTCTTATTGGAATCAGGCGGCTGGCAACAACCATCACCCGATCTTTTCAAAACAGTAGTTGCGGGCAGTACGGCCGACGACTATTTGAAAACAGTAAGTGGTGACATCACTATTGACGATCAATCAGGCACGCGGATCAATCAGGAAAATGGCAAGACGGTTTTTGGCAATTGGATGCAGGTCAAACCTGGACAGACGGCTAGCGTCTATTTCCGTTATACCTTGCCGCAACACATCACCATCTCTGATGCTACCGGATCTTTGTTTGTCAATTATTGGAGCCCACACTATCGAGAGATAGATAGCTATAGCTTCTTGGCTCAAGCTCAATCTGGTAATGACCACGCTACGATTACTCATAGTTTGCTTATCGACCCAGCTTACAAAGTTATCTGGAGCAGCGCTTTGCCTTCGACCCAATTATCACAAGAGGCCAATAAAGTTAGTTTCGAATTGCCGCTGACGTCAGTGGCTTATCATTCATTATTGCTGGCAGGCCAATAAAGTATGAACAAACTATTCAACCGCTTGAGTAATTCTATCGGCGGAGGCGCTTTGTTGATCGCCTTTTTTTCGCTTATTAGCAAAATCCTCGGTCTTGTACGTGACCGCTTGCTGGCCAGCAATTTCGGTGCTGGAGCTGACCTTGATGTCTATTTTGCTGCTTTCAAATTACCGGATTTCATTTTCAATATTTTAATCTTAGGTGCCCTGTCGATGGCTTTTATCCCCATCTTTCAGCGCGTCTTCCGACAAGATGAGAAACAAGGTTATCGCTTAGCTAATTCCGCCTTCAATATACTACTAGGGTTAATGGCCGTCCTGACCCTGATCGGATTAGGGGGGACACGTTGGTTGGTGAACTGGATCGTGCCAGGCTTTAGCGCTTCACAGCTAGAGTCTACGGTACATCTGACTCGCATTATGCTGTTAAGTATACTTTTCTTCACTGCCAGCAATGTCATGAGTGGTATGCTCAATGCCTGGCTCCGCTTCGTCACATTCTCCATCAGTTCCGTCCTCTATAACGTTGGTATTATAGTCGGTATCGTTTGGTTCTTACCGCGGTGGGGATTGGTTGGTCTGGCTTGGGGAGTTGTCTTCGGGTCGGCTATGCACTTTGGAATCCAGGCCATCGAAGCCATGATCTACGGCTGGCGTTGGCAACCAATTATTGTCTGGACAGCTGATCTGAAACGGATGTTGCAGCTGATGGTTCCTCGGGCTGTCGGATCGGCTGCTTCGCAGATCAATATTGTGGCTATGACTATGATTGCTTCTTGGCTACCGATTGGTGCCTTGTCGGTGTTTAATCTGGCCAATAATTTACAAAGTTTCCCGGCTGGCCTTTTTGGAATTTCTCTGGCAGTAGCTAGTTTCCCGCACATTACCAAGCATGCTCATGATCGCAATTACGCTGCTTTTGAGAAAATATTCTCCTTACAATTTAGACGTATATTGTACGTCATTATTCCAGCTTCCATCATACTAATTGTCGAGCGTGCTCATATTGTCCGCGTCATTCTCGGCAGCGGATCGTTTGATTGGTCAGATACTATTCTAACTGCCAACGTCTTAGGAGTATTTGCTATCTCTATCTTTGCTCAAGGTCTTATCCCACTGGTCAGCTTGGGGTTTTACGCTCATGAGGATACCAAATCACCGGTTATCATTTCTTTGATCACCACGGCAATAAATATTGGTCTGGCCTTTGCCCTTTCGCAGCATTATGGCGTACTTGGCTTGACGGCAGCATTTAGCCTCGCTACTATTGTAAACCTGCTGCTTTTGGTAGCTATTTTCAAGGCTAAGATCGGCCATCTCAATGAACATGAGCTCGTCAGAGCTTCGCTGCGCATCGCAGGGGCCTCTCTGGTGGCCGGAGCCGTTAGTTATGTATCATTACGGCTATTCGTGCATTTGATCGATCAAAGAACCTTTCTAGGCATCCTACTACAAGGTTCTCTATCAGGTCTGGCTGGCATCGCCGTTTATATCGCTATTTCAGTTATCTGGAGTTTCCCTGAAATCGAAGTGCTTCGTGAGTATGTCACACGTTTCTTACGCAAAGCAGGATTAAAGAAATCATGAACCAAATTCGCAATTTTTGTATCATCGCTCATATCGACCATGGTAAATCTACCTTGGCCGATCGTTTTATAGAAACTACTGGCACCGTAGCGAGCCGTGATATGCGCGCTCAACTTCTTGACTCGATGGATCTAGAGCGTGAGAAAGGCATCACCATCAAGTTGCAACCGGTGACCATGAATTGGAAGAATCACGAATTAAATCTGATCGATACACCAGGACATGTGGATTTTAATTATGAAGTTTCGCGATCTCTGGCAGCTGTCGAAGGTGCGGTACTTCTGGTTGACGCCACGCAAGGCATTCAAGCACAGACACTATCCAATTTGTTCTTAGCATTAGAACAGAATTTAACGATCATTCCGGTTATTAATAAGATTGATCTGCCAGCAGCCGATGTACCAGCGGCCAAACAAGAACTAGTATCACTGCTCGGCTGTGAAGAGAAGGACATTCTCTTAATCTCCGCCAAGACAGGAGAGGGCGTGACAGCTCTATTGGACGCCATCTTAGAGCGAGTCCCCGCACCGCAGCCACAATCAGAAGCGCGGGCACTGATTTTTGACTCAGTGTATAACGAATTTAAAGGCATTATCATCTATGTCCGTCTGTTCGGTGGCAGCTTGAAAGCCGGTGATTCAATTACCTTCGTATCCAACCAACAACAAGCGGAAATCCTTGAAGTCGGTCGGCTCAAACCACGAATGCAAGCAGCTTCCAAGCTGGAAGCGGGGGAGATTGGCTATGTTATTAGTAATGTCAAGAAGATTGAATTGGCTCGTGTCGGTGATACCGTCACATTAACCTCCGAACCAACACAAGAACCTTTGGCGGGATTCAAAGATGTTAAACCAATGGTCTACGCCGGAATATTTCCCGAAGACGGCGCTGATTACAATCATTTACGCGATGCCCTGCATAAGCTGAAGCTCAATGACGCTAGTTTACAATTTGAAGTGGAGAATTCTACCGTCTTGGGATTTGGCTTCCGTTGCGGTTTCCTCGGTCTATTACATTTGGAAATATTTCAAGAACGTTTGTTGCGTGAATTTGATGTTCGGATCATTGTTACCGCACCATCGGTGGCTTATAATGTGCGACTACGTTCGGGCCAAGAACAGATAGTCACCTCGCCATCACTATTGCCCGATGTCAGTGCTATTGAAGAAATCCTCGAGCCGACAGTGATCATTAATGTCCTCATGCCCAAAGAATATATGGGTCCTGTCATGGATTATATTGCTCGCCTGCATTCGACTTTGAAAAATACTACTTTCCTTGATGAGCGACGTTTATTACTACAATACCATCTGCCCTTGAGCCAGATCCTGACTGATTTCTACGATAAGATCAAAAATATCTCTTCGGGCTATGCGTCCTACAATTATGAACTGTCAGAATATCAAGTTTGTGACGTGGTAAAATTGGATTTGATGGTGGCGGAGGAGTATGTGCCGGCTTTGACAACGATTGTTTACCGTGAAGACGCTTTTCGGGTTGGCAAACATATCGTCAACAAACTAAAAGAATTGATTCCGAAGAAACAATTCGTTATTAAGTTGCAGGCAACTATTGGTGGCAAGATTATCGCGTCCGAACGTATCGCCGCTTTGCGCAAAGATGTTACCGCTGGTCTCTATGGCGGAGATGTAACACGCAAAAGAAAATTGCTCGAAAAACAGAAAAAAGGAAAGAAGAAGATGATGGCCGAGGGCAAAGTTGAAATCCCTACCAAAGCCTATTTGTCACTACTTGAACGCTAAATTAATTGAGCCGTTCCGACAGTCATAATAATCATGGAGGCGATGACCATGACAGATACTATGACCCAGACCCATTTGATAATTTTTTTACTTTGTTTCATATTCTCTTTTTTCGGCTTTGACATTATAATACCAGTATCATCCAAAAAATAACATACCATGGTCTCTAAACTTCTACGATCTCGCATATTTCTGGCTATAATTGTGGTAATTTTCATTATCAGTAGCTTTGAATTGATCAATGAAGTCGGTCGCCGCTACAAATTCGATCAGCAAATCAAGCAACAACAGAAGCAAATCGAAACTTTGCAGCAACAAAACGGTGATCTAAGCAATCTGATACAATATCTCAATACCAATCAATTTGTGGAGGAAGAGGCGCGTAAGAAATTGGGTTTGAGCAAAAGTGGTGAATCAGTGGTAGTATTTCCATCAACTTCGACGGCACCAGTAGCGACTTCGAGTACTAGCCAATCACATGTGAGCATGTGGTGGAACTATTTCTTTCAATGATCACACGTTTGGTCGCTGCTCTCGTGGGTGTTCATCTATTGCTGTTAGTACTCTGGTACAGCGGCCTATGGATGCCAGACTACAGTTGGAAGTTGGTGGCTTGGCTGCAATTACCAGTGGCTCGTATCAGCGGCGTGACGGTGACCGCTGACGAATACTTAGCTGACAAGCAATCTATAACACGCGTCAACACCGCCGAAGCCTATACCGACCAACAGAAACACGAGATGCTGTGGCAGAAGCTGCAAGATGAATATTTCATCGACTCTCTGGCAGCGCAATTGCAGATTCAGATTAGCCCCGCCGTCAGGCAGCAATTAGTAGTTAAGACACAAGAGCAGTTTCAGTCACAAGATACATCAACCTTGGGCTATACCAATGAACAATTTATTGATCGTGTTATGATTCCTTGGTATCGTGAGCAGACGGTACGTCGTAACTTGATGGACAGAGTACCCAACCCTGACAAACGGGCGTTGGAAGCAGCCGTAGAGACGATCAGGGCCCATAGTGATCAGCTCGACACTCAAGCCAAATCTCTGGCAACTACCTATCAGACATCGTTGCCCGTGGAACGAGTTGCCGGTGCCGATGATCTCATTGGTCCATATTCGGTCGTTCGAACTTTGGCCGTGGGGCAGGTGAGCCCTGTCATTAGTGATAACGACGGCTATCACGCCTTCATCATCAAAGACAAGATCAACGAAGCAGGAGTTACTACTTGGAGGTTACAAGAACTTTTCGTCCCTAGCATGACCGATCAAATATTTATCAATCAACTCAAACCCAAAGTTAGAACAGAATTATTTATCCGTAATTTATAATGTCTAGAAATACAAAAACACAAACTTCTGGAGCCGATGGTCGGAATCGAACCGACGACCTCTGCTTTACGAAAGCATTGCTCTACCAGCTGAGCTACATCGGCGCAAGAAGTTTGCGTTATTTAGTCTGTTTGCTTATTTTGGCGGGATTTGGATTACAGCAGACCGAAGCAATGATCATCCAAGTCGATACTCAAGGTAATATTCCTAGCCAAATTAGTCAAGGCATCGCTGTCACCGTCAGTTCTCCGACTGGCGAACCGGCGACTATTGATTGGTCAGAGGACGCGACTGCCGTCTACGTATCTATCCTCCCGTTAAATAGCGATTTGACTACCACTGTTAGTGCTCCATCAGCCATTCGACTAATCAATCCACAGTACGCTTGGATCGGGGATAGCTTCCAAACCACTAACCACATCCTGTCTTTTTGGAAGAAGAAACCCAAGGTGCAAGGTACTAAGAAGAATCCCTATCTGCCCGATCCGACTTTGGTTCCTGATAGCGATGGACGCTATAAACAAATGATTGATGGTTTGACACTGTCGTCAAGCCAGAAAGTCGCAACGGTTACTGCCAGCAGCAATATGAATGCTTATCCCAATGAGTCCTTGGACTTAGTATCGAAAGCTTATGAAATTTCTAATCCTCAGAATCTTCCGTTGATACTGAATATCGGGTATACTGATAGCAGTAATCGCGGCAAGAAATTGTATTATTTCCAACCCGATAGTCTGCAGTGGTTACCGATGCCGACCTCAGTTGATGGCCGAGCCAAACGAGCAACAGGTTACACCTCACAGGATCAGCTGACAGTTGCCGTCTTCGCTGATCAAGCGGTGATACAAGGATTGGCCAGCTGGTACGATCAATCGCGTTACCGTAGCTTCCACTACCAAGGTGGTAATTTCGCTGCTAGTCGGACACTACCCAAAGGCACCCAAGTGAAAGTTACTCGTGTCAAAACTGGTAAGAGTATAGTAGTGACCATCAATGATTGGGGACCAGAAGAACATACTGGCCGTATACTCGATCTCGAGAAGCAAGCTTACGCTCAATTAGCTAGCACCGGTTCTGGCGAAATGACCATCACATTAGAAGTTATCAATGGTTAAAGTACATAAAGTTTCCAAATCCTATCCCGGCAAAATCGTAGCTCTTAGAGACGTCAGCTTTGGGATTGAACCAGGTGAATTTGTCTCTATCGTAGGACAGAGCGGTGCTGGCAAATCAACCTTGATCAAGATGTTGATTGCCGAAGAGCATCCTACCAGCGGTACGATTGAGATCGGAGGTTGGGATATTACCCATATCAAACAGTCAGAGATTCCTGATCTACGTAAACAGATTGGCGTAGTCTTCCAAGATTTCAAATTATTACCCAAGAAAACTGTTTACGAAAATATTGCCTTCGCCCTGGAAGTCAGCGGTGTCAAAGACCATGAAATATCGGTCACCATCCCCAAAATTTTAAAGATGGTTAATCTGGTCGACAAATCTGATCGTTATCCGCATCAACTATCCGGTGGAGAACAACAGCGCGTGGTTATCGCTCGTAGTCTGATCCACAAACCCAAGCTACTGGTAGCCGATGAACCAACGGGGAATCTCGACGCTATCAACAGCCGAGATATTATCGACGTCCTGAAGCAAATCAATGACCTCGGTACTACCGTCATCTTGGTGACGCACAATCGCGAGATTGTGAACGCTTTGAAACAACGCGTCTTGACGATTGAGCACGGAGAATTAATTAGCGACCAGAAGAAAGGTAAATATTTACTCTAATATGCATTCTTTCGCTCGCATCCTACGTTTCGCTATCCAGAATTTCATGAGAAATGCCTGGCTGTCGGTAGTTACCATCTCAGTGCTGGTCATTTGTCTGATCGCTGTTAATGTCATGATCTCGGTCGGTTATATCAAGGGTATCTTGCTGTCAGCTGTCTATGATCGAGTCAATGTGACGGTTAACCTCAATAAAGGTATTGGTGCTGATGAAGTACAATCGATTGCTGACGATCTCAATAAACAACCCAAGATTGCCAATATCACCGTGGTAACACCCGAGGAGAGTCTGGCTGACTTTAAACTTCGTTTCCCTGATGAGAGTAGGGCTATCTTACCGGTGCTCGATGGTAACCCGTTGAGCTTTAAACTGAAGATCCGCATGACTGATCTTAGTGACTACGCCAATATCCTGACCTATCTCAAACAAGCTACCTACAAAGATAAGATTCAAAGCCAAAATTTCAACGATTACCGTACTTTTATCCAGCAAGCGGTAGCCGTCAGTGACAACGTCAATAAGATTGCATTCGGCATTGCCTTGTTATTCCTAGCACTCGGAGTACTGGTGGTGATCAATACTATCCGTGTCAGTATCTATACCCAGCGAGAAGAAGTGGGCATCATGAAGCTCGTCGGAGCGACCAATTGGTTTGTGCAAGCACCTTTCTTGGTGGAATCAGTTTTCTACAGCCTGACAGCGGTTTTGATCAGCTTCATTATCATCTATCCGTTGCTACAACTATTTTCAGCTTCTCCCTGGCTCATCTTTGGTGGTTTGCATTTTAATCTGATCGGTTTCTACCAGCGCGATTTCTGGTTACTGTTTGCGGGACAGTTTGTCGGACTGGTCATCATCAATGGAATTAGTTCCTATCTTGCCCTGCGGCGTTACCTCAAGATTTAATCTAAAACAAAAACACCGCTTTCATCCGAGAGCGGTGTTTCTTATTATTTGACGTCTACGTAGGTCAGTCTCTTGAGGGTGCCGTCGAAGCGACGACGCTTGAGACTGCGGAAGGAAACTTCACCGGGCTTCACAGCGTAGATAGTATCATCGTTACCGCGAGCAACATTGAGTCCCGGACGGAACTTGGTGCCACGTTGGCGAATGATGATAGAACCACTGTTGGCCTTCTGTCCCGCGAATAGCTTCACGCCCAATCGTTGAGCATTAGAGTCGCGGCCTAGAGTAGTAGAGCCTTGGGCTTTCTTATGTGCCATGTAAGTTTTAAGTTTTAGTTGTAAGTTCCCAGCCTTCGGTGGGACTAAATTCAGTACTCAGCAAGCATTTTTACATCAATTGCTTATCTTGTCAAGCTTGGGCTCGTTATCTATTGACAAAGCTATAGCTATATAGTATATATCACAAATCATCTGTTGTTCGTTTCATTCTAGCCCAGGAGGTTATGTGAAAACCGTCATTGTAGTCGAGCCTCAAGAGTGTCCCAAATGTCACAACGAGGCGGAAGGCCGAGATCCAGGCGGAGACTTCAAATGTCCCAGCTGTCAGCAAGATTTCTGCACTCGATGTTTCACGTCGAGCAGGCGGTCCAACGGCTCACTGTTTCTGTGTCCCCACTGCTTCGAGATCTTGAGTTTTCCTGAATCAGTTCCTCAACCTGAGTATTATCAAATCAGGGCAGAACTTGACCTGACCTTGGATCAGAAGTCCAGACGCGTCGGGGCCTTGATCGTTCGGGCAATCAAATCAGGGATTCATGTTGATCTTCTGGTTCGCTCGGCGCCTGGTGAGGTTGTTGCTTGGGACTATTGGGAAAGTCTTGGTTATCCCAAAGGTACCAATGATTTTGTGCATGTATTTCCGGCATCGCTTGATAGTATCAAAGCCGATCACCTCCGTATCACCTTCGAAAATGTTTGTGGGATGTAAAGCGAAGAGCCGGTTCGATTTCGAACCGGCTCTTAAATTTGTTACAAACTATTTTGAATCTTAGCTCGGATTACCTGATATAAGCTACCATCTACCACGCGATGACGTTGGACGCTGTAATGATGGCCAAATTCATCGTCAGTAAAAAGCTCTTGGTCTATTGTAACGGGGGATTGGTAACGCGGTTTGAAATGCCAGTGAACATGTGGATTAGGTGGCGTGTTCTGATACGCCAGATTCATCAAGCAGGTCCAGTTGAACATCGTAGCATTGAAGGCTGATTTCAGTGTTGCTTCTAATTTCTTCATAACTGACTGTAGATCGCTCCATTCAGACGAAGTCAAATCTGATACTGTCTCACAGTGACGTTTGAGTGTCACATAACACCGCCCTAAGTAAGCCTGGTCATCAGCTAATATTACCTTCCAGCGATCAGTCTCAAATACTATCTCGTCTTCTTTGGGTTCTAGGCAGCCAATGCAGTCCATAGTTAGACAGTACTAAATTTTCTAAAGATTCCTCGAACGATACCTTGGATAGCTGGGTTGATGACAAAGATAGGATCCATGGCCGGATTGGCTGGTTGGAGGCGGATACAATTGGCTTCGCGGTAGTACTTCTTCAGCGTAGCATAGGTATTATCGATCAAAGCCACCACGACATCGCCGTCTTGAGGGTAGAAATTACGTTCAACGATAACAAAATCACCATCATAGATACCTTCACCGATCATTGATTCACCTTTGACTTTCAAGACGAAGCTATTCATATTCTCGACTAGACTCTCGGGAACCGCGATAGATTCACGAGTTTCTACTGCTTCGATCGGTTCACCAGCAGTGATCAGACCAACCAAAGGCAGCTCAATGACGCCAGAAGACTCCTGTGTCGGTTCCACAATATCGATGGAGCGGGCAGAATTGAAGTTCTTCTCAATAAAACCTTTCTCTTCCAGCGCTTTGACATGCTCAAATACCGTCGAGACAGAGCTAAGATGGAAATGAGTAGCAATCTCACGATAGCTCGGCGCATAGCCATGATTCATTGAGAAAGAGGCGATGAAGTCCAAGATTTCTTTTTGCTTTTTGGTTAGGTTCATAGAGTTATTCACAACTACTGTAATTATATACCGAACAAAAAGCGAAAGCAACTTCAGCACATGACATGAGCAAACAAGTAAGGGGTACGGGTGATGCAGTCAACTAGTCATGGGATCAAGCAGGCACTTTCGTGGGGCTTGATCTATTTTATTGCAAGAGGACATTGACTTGTCTTAGTAAATGTGTTTTTATTGGATATTCGTACATTTAGAAACAAACAGGCTTATTGTAAAACCTTACAAAAGGAGAAGCTAATGATACTAGATTCTGTAAGGCAGAGTCTGCTTCGATGTCCACTGTGCCGTAAGAAGATCGCCTTTGCTAAGCAAGAGCCAAAGATGAATCTTTGTCTGACCAGCGATATAGCCTGGTGCAAGCATTGCGATATTAAATGGCAACTCGGTAAAATGGACCTCGGTCGCTGGAACTACAATAAACACCCCGATGGAAGCAAAGGGACCGCTGGGCAAAGCGCTACGACATGGAATTGCCACACTTTATGGGCTCTCATGGAAACTCTTTCTACTAGCCGCGCCTGTCCGCCACCACGTGTGCCCAAGTACTTCGATATCTTTGAAGTGGTGCTCTATGGGCGACGGCTGCCGATCATCGAAGGGGGTCGTGTTCATGAGGATACCCTCGCGCAGATGGACTTTCGTGACACTGTTCATTTTGTGATAAATCGCAGGGGTTATATCGCCTCAGGTCAAAACACGTTTACCCGTCTCTGCTTGGCACTAAGCGATGCAGAACGTGCAAGATATGACTCTGTTCGATCCACTCTTTACTCAGCATAAAAGTAGGTCAGTTGATTTAACTTAAGACGAGCGTCAAAAACGCTCGTCTTTAAAAATGTAAAAACATCATGTCGTTATAGCCCTTTAGTTAAATTTCTCTCATCATTCCGTCAAGTAACAACAACGCAAAAACTTCATTAATTCAAACTATTGACATATTTAATAAAAGATGGTAATAAATTAGATGCAGAATAATTTCTGCACTGTACCTTCACACAGCTCCCACTGGAGCAAGGAGTCACAATGGCCACTGCCATGCGTCTGCCGAGTGCAACGGTAGAACTAATTCAGATTTTGGGTACAATTTTACGAGATCGTGTAGGCTTATCAATCTCCAAAACTGAATGCTGGACCTTCCCCAAAATCTTGCAGAAGGATGATAGCTCTTACGAACCTAGTAATCCGGTAGCAACTTTTGAACGCGCTCAGAATGAATACTTGATTTTTCTTGGCGCAGGACACTGTATGGTTCAAAAGCCTGGGTCTGGTCAGGATCGTATAGAGCTGCGAGTTCGTTGCGTCAGAAACAAATGTCTGACATTAGACATAGGTGATTCCTGGGACATTCAGCTGTGGCAGCAAGACCTGGACACCAAGTCAATATTCCGCTGCCATCATTTCGTGTGTCATTGCTACAGAAATGAGCTGGACTTCGGTGCACAGCGTGTAATTAGCGCTGTTGGTTTGAAAGCAAGTAAAATGCGCGTCAATCCGCCAAGAGATATTCGCTTCTCGTAGTTCACTACGCTTTGTAGCCGCCCACCTCTAACAGGGATGGGCGGCTTTTATTTGCCAACAGTAGAATAAATCATTACTATCCCATCATGGAACAACAAATCAAAGACTTCCTCGAACAACTCCGCCCGGCCCTGATAGCTGATGGCGGTGATATGGAATTTGTCAGCTTCGATGAGCCGACTGGCGTCCTGAGTATTGAATTCCTCGGAGCCTGTAGTCACTGCACTATTGCTGATTCGACCTTAGGTTATTTCGTCAAAGAGCGAGTAATCGAACGTTTTCCCCAGGTCACTGACGTTTTGAGTGTCTAGTTTTTTTGCTTAAAAATTGTTACACTGCCTAGCGTATGTTGAGTTTGCGCACACTGTGGCTCTATTATCGTGAACGTTATATTTTCATCATGTCGTCCTTGTCAGGGCTGCTTTTGTTATTAACCCTTATTCTCACCGGTTTGCGTCAGGCCGGTTATCGAGATATTGTGGTGCTGCATTACAATGCCTACTTCGGCATCGATAAGGTCGGCAGCTGGATCTGGCTGTGGATCTATGTACTGATCGCCTTGCTGGCCTGCGCTGCCAATTTCTTCTTCTCTTTCTACGTCTTCACCAAAGATAAATATATGAGCTACTATCTCAATCTGGCTTCAGTGTTTATCGCTGCTATTACGTTAGTCTATGTAATTGTCTTAGGACCCTATCTATGATCGGCAATATTGAAATTATCCGTTTATTAATTCTGGCTACTGGTGCTTTCATCGTGGCCATGATACTAACGCCAGCTGTAACTGCCATCTTGTACCGCTACCATCTCGGTGTGTCAGTACGTGATGAAGGCAACACACCGATCTATTCCAAGTTGCATAAGAACAAATCCGGTACTCCGACGATGGGTGGTGTCATTATCTGGATCACGTTGCTACTGATCATGGGTCTGATGTATGTCATCAGTACCTGGAGCTTCATGCCCGATTGGGCTAGACATCTCAACTTCTTCTCTCGTTCGGAAACGTTATTGCCGCTCGGTGTCTTGATCGCGTCGGCTCTGGTGGGCCTGATCGATGATATTTTCAACGTGCGGAAACGCGGTGGCGGCAAAGGTGGAGGAATGACCGTCAAACATCGCTTAATACTTTACACGTTGATCTCGTTGGTGGGCGCACTCTGGTTCTACTACAAGCTGGATTGGGATTTGCTGCATGTCCCGTTCTTAGGTGAATTCAGCCTTGGCCCGTGGTATATCGTAGTATTTATCTTCGTGATCGTGGCTACAGCCTTCTCGGTGAACGAAACGGACGGTCTCGATGGTTTGGCTGGAGGTGTCCTGCTGTCCTGCTTCGCTAGCTACGCCACCATTGCCCTGATTAATGGTAAATATGATTTGGCTGCTTTCTGCGCCGTGATTATCGGTGGATTACTGGCTTTCCTCTGGTTCAATATCAATCCAGCACGCTTCTTCATGGGTGATACGGGAGCAATGTCTCTCGGTATTACGCTGGGAGTGGTTGCTATGCTGACGCAGAGTGCCTTGCTGTTGCCAATCATTGGGTTAGTTTTCTTATTTGAATCTTTGTCAGTTATTGTGCAGTTAACCTCCAAGAAACTATTTAAACGCAAAATTTTCTTATCTACGCCGATTCATCATCACTTCGAAGCGATCGGCTGGCCCGAACCCAAAGTCGTCATGCGTTTCTGGGTAATATCTGGTGTCGCGGCCGTGATCGGACTGATCGTCGCTATCTTAGATAAAACCTTCTAGCCATGGCCAAAAGATCTCTACGCACCTGGTGGCGCAACATCTGGCTACCGCTTTCTGATAGTCATGGTCCTCACAAACCAGACTATATCTTGTTAACAGTGACGGCGATCGTCATCTGTTTTGGTTTGATCATGCTCTCGTCGGCTACTACTTATTTTGCCTATACCAAATACAACGACAGCTACTATTTCTTCTGGCAGCAAGTTACCAGAGGACTGTTGCCAGGTATTATTCTCTATTTCATCTTCATCCGTTTACCATACTACAAATTGAAACGTCTCGGTCCTTGGTGGTTGATTTTTAGCTTAGTCCTACTGGCTTTGGTATTTGTCCCTGGTCTGGGCCGTGAAGTTAATGGCGCTCGTAGCTGGGTTAGCTTGGCTGGCATCAGTCTACAGACCAGCGAAATGGCCAAACTCTGTTTCGTCATTTTCTTGGCTTATTGGTTAGAGAAGAAACAACGACAGATCGGACTTTTTCGCGACACCTTCATACCATTTCTCATCTATCTAGGTTTAGTTGCGGTATTACTATTCTTGCAGCCTGACATCGGGACCTTATTAATTTTCTTGGCTGTTGCCTCCACGATGTACTTCGCTGCTGGCATGACATTGGCTCAAATACTAACTTTGGGCGGTTTGAGCTTGGCTGGTATCGCCTTAGCAGTGAAGTTGGCGCCGTACCGCTTGCAACGCTTATTAACCTTCCTTAATCCCAATTACGACACACAAGGTGCTGGTTATCAATTGAAGCAGGCTTTGATCGCTATTGGCAGTGGAGGACTGTGGGGACTGGGTATCGGGCACTCTAGGCAGAAGTTCAACTATCTGCCCGAAGTGGCGGCTGACTCTATCTTTGCCGTTATAGCCGAGGAGTGGGGATGGATCTTTTCGGTCATCCTTATCATCCTATTCCTTACCATTTGTATTCGCGGGCTGCGTATTGCCAAGCAGGCACCGGATTTATTTGCCAAGTTCCTGACGATTGGTATCATAGGGTGGATTACGATCCAGGCAGCAGTCAATATCGCCGCTATTATCGGCCTTATGCCCTTGACAGGCTTGCCGCTTCCTTTCATAAGTCTGGGCGGAAGTAATCTAGCGGTGGTGATGATGGCTTTGGCTATCGTTACCAATATTTCTAAATACACCAAAGAACCTTCATGAACCGAATTTTGTTGGCTGGCGGTGGCACTCTAGGCTCTGTTTCGCCCTTGGTAGCTATCGCTGAACAGTTTCCTGAAGCTGACTATCTTTTCGTAACTACCAAGAAAGGACCAGAGGTCCAATTTTTGCGACAGCGCAATATCCGTACCGTCAGTATCCCAGCTGGTAAGTGGCGACGTTATTTCTCTTGGCGCAATGTCACTGACGTGCTGAAAACTGTGAGCGGCTTCTTCCAAAGTATCCTTATTATCTATCGTTACCAGCCCGATATTATCTTGACGGCGGGTGGCTTCGTGGCAGTACCAGTGGTCTGGGCGGCTCGACTGCTCGGTAAGAAGATTGTGGTTCATCAGCAGGATTTGGAATTAGGTCTAGCTAATAAAATTATGGCACCGGCAGCTTCTTTTGTAACAGTAGCCTTTCCTGAATTGGCTAAATTGTATCCTGGTAAACAAGTAATTCATACCGGCAACCCAACGAGGTCGATTGCCGTCAGCTCAACCCCATCATTATTAGACACCATAACTATTCTCGGCGGCAGCCAAGGTGCTCGCGGCATGAATGAGTTCGTCAATGAGTCAATACCAACCTGGTGCAAACAATATCACGTCAATCACGTCTTGGGCGCTGCCAATCTGGGTCAGAAGTCGGGCGTAATCAAGAATTATCATAGTTTTGGTTTCATTGATAAAGAATTACCCGAATTATTGCACTCGGCGCGACTTGTCATTACTCGCGCTGGCATCGGTACATTGACGGAATTAGCCGCTGTCGGTAAACCGACGATTATAATCCCCATTCCTGGCTCACATCAAGAAGCTAACGCGCAGTATTTCGCTAGCAAAAATGCAGCCATCGTCGTGCAGCAGGGTGATAGCGAAGGATTGCGTCGCGCCGTCACCAGCCTTATGACTGATAGCTTCCTAGCGCAAACCTTAGTTGCCAATGCTCGACAATTGGTTAACCCACAAGCAGCGCAACTCTATGTCCAAGTGATCAAAGAGCACATCCCGCTGGAAGTGGAAGCGCACCCGGTTGTCTATCTGGCTGGTATCGGTGGTATTGGGTTGTCGGCTTTGGCAGAATATTTCCGCTTGCAACATTACACGGTCGAAGGTTCTGATCTGAATCAAAGTGAAGTCACCAAACGACTAGAGCAGCGTGATATTAAGATTCATTACCAGCAGCAGAAACAGAATATTCCTGCTAATTGCAGTTTATTTATCTATTCGGCTGCCTTGCCGGCCAACAATGAGGAAATTCTCGAAGCCAAACGCCGTCATATCCCGATGTACACTTACAATCAGTATCTGGGCATCATCTCACAGAAGAAGAAAACAATCGCTATCTCCGGGACTCACGGCAAAACTACTACCACTGGTTTGGTTGGTTTGATCGTATCTGAAGCTGGACTGGATCCGACCGTTATCGTCGGTGGTCTAATACCGCAATTCAGTGGCAACTTCCGCGGTGGCCAATCGGATTACTTTATAGTCGAGTCCTGTGAATACCGTTCGCATATGCTAGAGCTGTCACCCTGGATTATCTCGCTTAATAATATTGAAGAAGATCATCTCGATTATTTCCGTGATCTAGCTCATATTCAGGAGCAATTCCAACTATTCGTTGACTCCTTGCCAGCCGACGGATTACTGGTGCGTAATCTTGATGACAAACATTCCAAGGTAATTCATACTGATAAGAAACAAGTCACGGTAGCTATCGAGACTAAAGCTGATTATCAAGCCATCGATCTGAAGCTGGAAGGTCAGAAGCAAACATTTACTCTACTTGACCAGGGCCAAGATGTTGGTCAGATGACGATTTGTATTCCTGGTAAATTTAATATTTACAACAGCTTAGTCGCCGTTGCCGTGGCTCGTAGCTTGGGCATTGATTATGAAGTTATCCAGAAATGCTTACTGGAATATCGCGGCTCATGGCGACGCTTCGAGAAAGTCGGTACCTACCATAATCTTCCGGTCTATTCTGATTATGCACACCATCCGACGGAGATCAGTAGTACTATAGAAGCAGCTAAGCGTTTCTATCCTGATAAGAAAATTTTCGTTATCTTCCAACCGCACTCGTACAGTCGTACCGAATCACTCTTCGATCGTTTCAGTCATGCCTTCTCACAAGCTGATAAAGTTATTATCTTGCAAACGTACAAAGTGGCTGGCCGCGAAGATGATGTAGAAGAAACCGGCATTGCACATAATCTGGCTACCGAAATTGGCCCTAAGGCACTGTATGCAGCTGATTTCGATCAGGCACAAACGCTTATCAAATCTCATAGCCAAGCGGATGATATTTTGCTCTTCATGGGAGCTGGTGACGTTGATTCTTTAGCTCGCTCTATCATTAGTCATGAATAATCTGCACCAACACGTCAGCTTACGACCCTATACTACCTTTCAGATCGGTGGTCCAGCCGATTATTTCTATGGTGCCAGTGATACAACGCAAACAATTGATGTCTTGCAATGGGCTCGTGAGCAGAAATTGCCAGTGCTGATCTTGGGCGGAGGCAGTAATATGCTCATCCCTGATGATGGTTTCCGCGGCCTAGTCTTGCAACCACAATTTAAAGCACTACACATTGCAGGCGGCGAAGTGATAACTGGTTCTGGTATGCTGCTAAGTGAATTAATCCATCAGACCTTATCACATGGTTTAATTGGTTTAGAATTCTTGGCCGGTATCCCTGGTACGATCGGCGGCGCTGTCGTCGGTAATGCTGGTACCTATGGCATCGATATCGCTTCTGTCGTCACCATGCTGGAATATATTGATCTCGACACACTGCGGGTAGAAGAGAAGCTGGTGGAAGAAATCACTTTTGGTTATCGCGATAGTAGCCTCAAGCGGCAGAATAGTATGTTGACTGCCGTTTCCTTTCAATTAACCTCTGGCGACATCTCAACCAGTCAGAAATTAATTGACGAACGACTGGCTATCCGAGCAGCCAAACATCCTCACGAACCATCGGCTGGTTGTATTTTCAAAAATATCATTATGTCCCAGACTGATCTAACCAAGATTGAAGCTGAAGGACTAGACATCCAGCAGTTCGAGAAATATGACAAGATTCCCGCTGGTTTCTTGATCGAGCAGTGTGGGTTGAAAGGTTTTCATATCGGCGGAGCGCAAGTCTCACCTCAGCACGCCAATTATATCGTGAATACCGGTAAAGCAACTGCCGAGGATGTCATCAAACTCATAAGTCTGATCAAACAGAAAGTACGAGATACTTACGGTATTCAGTTACAAGAAGAAGTGCGAATAATTTATAATTAAACAATTACATGGAAGGTGAAAAATTTACATCTCCGCCTGAATCGCAAGAGCAAGAGCTTGATAGGAAGATTAAGGCAGGTATTATGTTTGAATTAAATAAGCGAGGTCTATTTGGCGATACTTTCCAGGCTTGGTCAAAAGTACTGTATTGTACTGAAACCAAGTTGATCAAAAAATATCTTGAAACGCCAGTTCAGACATATGAAGAGCGTTTGCGTCAAGATTCGGTAAGTGGTCCTCATGCTGATTTCATCCTTGAAAATAGTGACCCAGAACTAGTCGCGGAGAACGATGCGATGGTCAGAGAATTTAACGCGGCACGAGAAGAAATACGCCAAACCCAAGATTTAGCGCGTATTCGCGAATTTGCGCAGAGGGTATCAGAATTTCAGCGTCGCGTGTTAAAAAGATAACAATTTATCAATCATTGTATGGCACCCGAATTACCACCACAGCCAGAGATTTCTTTCACTGACAGAGTCAAAGAACGCTTGCCTTTGTGGCAAACTATAGTTGCAGAGTCTTCAATTGCTGATGATGTGAAAGAGAAAATTACTGCTGCTCTGGAACGCTTAGCTAGCGGCGCGTATCAATCAGTGGATGACGCGATCTACTATACGATCGACCAGCTAGTACAGATTTGTCAGAATACGTCAGCAGACAAAGCCGATCGAGAGAAAACAGCAGTATTTCAAAATCTACGCGAAGATCTATGGGCGTTGCATAAGGAAGCGAAATAGTACTATGAAAAATTGTATTATCATTCATGGCTGTCCATCAAATAGTGAGAAAGCTCAAGATGAAAAAACCAGAACACACGATAAGCATTGGATGCCATGGTTGAAACGAGAATTAGGAATGAAAGGAATAGTGACAACCGTACCTTTGATGCCAGAGCCCTGGGATCCAGTATATGAAAAATTTATAGTTGAGTTTGAGAAACTAACTATAAATGATGCTACGGTTTTGATTGGTCATAGCTGCGGTTGTAGTTTCCTAGTTCGTTGGCTCGGAGAATCCAAAAAGACAGTAGACAAATTAATCTTGGTTGCGCCATGGAAAATTGCTGCTGATGTCAGCCCCAAAGAGAAAGATTTTTACGAGTTTCCTATTGACCAGTCAATCGCGGAAAGAGTCAATGAAATCGTAATATTCACTTCAAATGATGAGGACGAAGATGGTAAAGAAGGAGTCAAAATGTATCACGCAGCGCTTGGTGGTAAAATTATTGATCTGCAAAACCATGGTCATTATACACTCGGTGATATGGGGACGGAGGAATTTCCAGAGCTGTTGCAGATTATAGTCTCCTAAAATAGCATTGACTCAAAATAAAGACCCGCTCATACACTTATGAAGTGTTGAGCGGGTTGTTTGTTGTTAGGCTGACTCGACCAGGATCATACGTCCGGTTCTTTTTTCAAATACACAGATAGCCTTCATGTTCAGCCTCAATTCCACGTTGGGATTTGGTTCGTCGATTGTCGGCAATGCAGCCAGAACCGAACCATCCCAGTCGGTAACACAATACAGAGCTTTCGGAATAGGGTTAGAGATCACAGTCAGATTTTGATTCTGCAGAGCTTCATCGATAAGAGAGATCAATCCTTGCTTCTCGGTAGCATGACCACGATCGATGATTCTTCTGATTTCATCTTCCGAATCTCCGCTGACTGCCAGCGCATAAAACTGCTGTTCAACATCGAAGAGATATCCAGTGTAAACTATCAAAAGCAAGCTATAAGTAGGTTTCATCTGTTACTCCTTGGGTAGAAGAAGCCACACGATAGTGACTACACCCCAGGTGACGACATTCGCCACTTCGCCGAGAAGTAGTCCCTTAGTCGGACGATCAAAACCTGTTTTGCGAGCAATCACTACGATCTGCAGCAAGCGTGCGATGCCGGTGCCATTAGCCGCCCAGACAGTCCAGGGCTTGAGATTGGCGCCAGTGTGTGACTGCCACAGTGTATAGCTTAACCACAGTTGCGGTATAGCTTTGCACCAGACAGCGATCAGACCTCGACACATCGGATCAGTGACGCCGCGATATTTGAACAGTGTCACGACGGTGATAGTGCCGATGATGACGGCGAAGTAGGAGTCGGACGTTCTCCATGGTATATGGAGACAGCCAAAGAAAGTGATCAGCCCGACGAGCAGCAACCAATTGCCGAAAATGATCACTGTCAGCAGTCGCTCGCGACTTGGGGTAGGACGTTGCCGATAAGCGGAAACCGCTAGTGAAAACCCCAAAAGTAGATAGGCAAGGAAGAAGACATACATGGCCAAAGTCAGACCTTTGACCTGTCCTTGGCTTACGCTATCGATCAAAGGGATCGTATAGAAGTAGGCCAAGATGAGCTGAAACCAGAAGAGAAATCTGGTCACCTGGCCCTCCTAGGTTAGCGAAAGGGATCTATTTGGTAAGGAACGGAAGAAAATAATCTATATAATAAATTGGCAGATTTGTCAATAACTGGTACAGCAAGACAACAAATTACAGTCGGATTAAGCTTGAACCCACCCATAATTCATGGTAATTTATAGCTATGAACAAACAACTATATAGCAAAAATACTGAAATAACCGAGCCGTTACGAGTGTACATAGAGGAGCGACTCGATCA
>CAZIOU010000002.1:0-40636 GCA_964540995.1 uncultured Gammaproteobacteria bacterium
GTTGATTGGGATCGCAGGTGGCTGCTCTGGCTTCAGCGTTGACCAAATTCAAATAAATAATGGGGCTGGCAACGAGGAGACCGCCAGAAAATAAAAAAATGGCAATAAAGCCACCGATACTAACATGCTCTCTGACATTGGATCCCAGCGACATAATTCGCCGAAACTTGCCACCAAGCTTGCGAGGGAATCCCTCCGAGGAAAGGAAATTTCTCATAATATTTATTAGTTAATAATTGCGTTTACATTATAGTCCTTTCTGACTTTCTGTCGATGTGTATAAGTATATAACAAAATAACGCTTCAACAGCGACAAGTTTATTTAGAGCCATATCGGTCATCCGATACTTTTTAAATGTTGACCCGTGACCCTACGCCAAGGCTTCGGGTTACTACCCTTCTCTGATCTCCGAACAGATCGTGTGGCTGAAAGCCACCCGAAGCTCGCTCCGCGAGCGAAGGGTGGCGGGCTATTAAAGTCTAGTGCCAAACCTTTAGGGGCTTTTCAAGGGGTTTTGAAAGACTTCACTTGAGGACTATTTGAGCCAGATGGATCGATGAATAAAAAATCAATTTCTTCCATCAATAATATTCTTTGACGACTTCGGCTCGGTCGATGGTTTGCTGCATACATTACATGAAGCATATTCAGGATATCTTTGTGAAAAATCACTACAATAAGCTTTATTATAGCCAGTGCAGGAATTTGCGTAACAACACTTAAATATATCAGAAACGAATCTTTCCGAAATCGGTTCATATATATGCTTTTTACCCGCATCATCTATTCGTTGGCTAAAACGATCCGCAAAATTATTTTCAGGCACTGGACGATAACCGGCACCAGAGCAACCAAGATAACAGCCAGTGCTAAGCGCACAATTAATACCTATGTTTCTATTTTGAAAATCCATATTCGCTATGCAGCGAGAATTAAAATAGGGATCCGGCTGGTCAAGCCAAATACAAAATTCTTGAGCGTGTAAATTACAATCTTGCTCGCTAATATAGTTGGTACAACTTACTGTATACGGTGGCTCCGGCTGACCCGCACACCACTTTGGACAACCCGCAGTATTATCACAATTGGGGATTCCATAAGTATCTTGCATTGTATAATTTGGAGTTGCCCAATAAGCCTGAGAATATAAATCGCGCAATCCGAAATTATGCCCTATCTCGTGAATGAATACCGACACAACGTCATCGTATTCATGTTGTCCTTTTCTATGATTACCTGAATGGCCTTGATTACCGCCACCAAGTCCATAAGTAACCGGATCATCATAGCCATAAATGGTGTGAATTGGCATATTTGGTTTATAAGCGGGGCAATTATTAACGACTGAATCTATAACAGACGTCCAGCTGCAGTAGGGGTCTGTTTGGTAATCGCAGATAATCGGAGTCTTCAGCATGTAGATATTTACATAATCCCGATATGACCGAAAAGGTTCAATTGTCAAGAGTCCGTATCCTTTTAGACTTTCATTATTGTATAGAAATCTATATATATCGTTTTCCAAAACGGTGTCATAATTATCTAGACTACAATCACCATTGCACTCTATTTGATTTTCACTATAACCAACACCTACAAAAAATATATTAAGACCTTTAGTAAGATTTCTCGATCCAAAAATCTTTTCACAAATCGCATTATCTGGGCTTACTGTAGACGTTCTAACTACTTGATTATTGGCAAGCGAATCGAAGGATGTCATCACGCTGGCTTCTGCTACAAAGGAGTAGCCAAAAAAAGCAAAGGTAGCCGCTAATGATAAAAAAAGCCAATTAGTCTTGCCTCTTGTAATTAATGAATAGGTTCTTACTTTTATCTTTTTCATAGCTCTTTAAGTATAGCGAATATGACAACAAAAAAACAGCGTCTTTCAACTCTGTGCTTTTGAGCATCATTTGAGCCATATCGGTCATCCGATACTTTTTAAATGTGGCGGACCGGACGAGACTCGAACTCGCGACCTCTCCCGTGACAGGGGAGCGTTCTAACCAGCTGAACTACCGGTCCCTATATACCAGAAAGACTATATAATAATCTCTCTAACTTGACAAGGGGTTGATATTTTATCGCTTATTGCTTTTGAAATCTCGACTAATCTTTTTAATATTTATAGCCATTTGTTGAGGAGTTACCGCCTCAAGAGCTTTATAAAGTTTCCGATTATTTAGAATCTTAAAGGGATTTACAGACTCATCCCCAAAACGAGGCACAATATGGAAATGAAGATGAGGTATGCTTTGACCGGCCTCCTTACCTATATTAGCGAACAAGTTATAACTCTCAGTACGATACACTCTTGTAAGACTCTGTGCTATTTTCTTGATCAATCGAAAAAGGGTAGCTACTTCACGATCGCTTAAGTCTAAAATACCCTTTCTGTGAACTTTAGGGAAGATAATTGTATGGCCCAGCGACAAGGGTCTCCGTGGATGTATAGCGATAGAGCGTGGAGTCTCTACAATAATTTGTGCTTGAAATGATCCCCTCAATGCCGGACAAAACTGACATTCATTAGATATTTTCCTAGCCTTAAGCATATAAATTTATAATAGCAATATTAAATTGTCTTTTTTCTTTTGCAGAAAAATAATATAGTCCCTGTTATTAATAATGCAAGGCTCAAACACTGCGACAGTTTCAATCCCTGCCACATGAGTTCCGGATCAATACGAATATAATCCATACCGAAGCGGATCAGGCCATAGGCTATTAGATACGAGGCAAACACTCGCCCGTTCAAATTATTCTTAGTCCGCGCCCAAATAACTAATAACAAATAACTAGTGACGAGCATCAAAATTGACTCGTAGAGGAAGGTTGGATGAAACAAGGCATGGTACTCGGTACTAGGTGCTCGGTGCTCGGGGTCGATATAGATGCCCCACCAGCCTGACGTCGGTAAACCGTAGAGCTCTTGATTGAAATAGTTACCCCAGCGACCAATGGCTTGTCCCAAAGCCAAAGCCGGCACCAGCGAATCCAGTAGCGGCCAGAGAGACACCTTCTTCCGCCAGCAGAAAGCTATCAACGCTACCACTCCTCCGACCAAAGCTCCTTGGATAGCGATGCCGCCGTTCCAGATCATCAGTACCTGCCACAGATGCGACTGATAGTATGACCACTCAAAGACGAAAACGTGGAACAGACGCGCGCCGATAATGCCAGCAATAATAATCCAGAAAACAGCATCGTCGATAATCGCCCGCTGACCGACACGACTATAGAGTCGGCGCGCCATGCCGTAAGCCAGCATAATGGCTAACGTTATCAAGACGCCGTACCAGCGAAGCTGTACGGCGCCAATTTGTAAGGCAATAGGGTTAGGAGCGTAATACTGCCACCACATGTTCTATTTAGTTTTGTCGGCTAAGATACTGTCCATCTTGGTCCAGTCCTCTATCTTCACACCGTCCACAAAGAAGGTCGGCGTCGCATCGATTCCCAGCTTGCGGCCTTCAGCTACATCATCACGGACAGCTTTCATTTTAACTTGAGAATCATAGCAGGTGGTAAAGTCGCTGACGTTCAAACCTAGGTCAGTAGCATAACGAATCAAATCTTTCTTCTTCAAGTCAGTATTATTTTCGTATAACTTATCATGATACTCCCAGAACTTGCCTTGTTCCGAGGCACATTCAGAAGCAGCGGCCGCACCCGTGGCGTAGGGGTGAATACTGGATAAGGGGAAATGACGGAATTGGAGCTGAACCTTATCACCATATTTCTCCCACACTGGTTTCAATAGTTGATAGGACGAGGCGCAGGCCGGGCACTGGAAATCACCCCACTCCACTACCTTGATCTTGGCCATATCACTTCCCTTCGGACTGTGATAGGTGACTAATTGATTGTATTGAACTCGGGTGCAAGCAGTGAGCGTCAGCAGCAAACCAACGGCTAAGAGAATTTTTCTCATGATATTATAATGATTTAACTTTTAGACGATTATCCAGTGACCAACGATTTTCATTGGTAACCAACAAAGCCAAAGAAGCGCCCAGTAAGGCCATATTCTTCCAGACTAATTGGAAATCGATAAAGACAAAAAATAGCAACAATAGCACAACCGAGATGAGCGCTGCCCAACGAGTCTTGATACCCAGCACCAATACTAAGCCCAAAATTAATTCTAAAACTGATTGGATTAGGACGAAATTCTCCGGATCAATCGGGATGAATTGGTAGTTGGCCACCAACGCCACTGCTTCGACGCGATTACTACAGACGCCAATACCATCGCTTCCGGCGAATAATTTACTGTAGCCCGAAAATAAATAGATAAAAGCTAAGCCCACACGCAAGAATACCCCAGTGAAACCGGCAAAATGATTGGTCAATCGATCTAACATTAGGGTTGTTTTTCGTTTAATAAATAGGTTAAAACTTTGTCCCAGAAGTCAAACTTTAACACACCAGGGAACATTTGGCCATTGATGAAAAAAGTCGGAGTACCGCGTACGCCCAAGTTGGCTCCGTCCGCAGCGTCGGCAGTAATTTCCGCTCGTGTAGCATGGGTATTGAGACAAATATTGAATTTGGGCATGTCGAGGCCTAGTGCTTCGGCGATCGAGCGATAGGTAGCCGATGACAACTCGTCTTGCCTGGCATAGAGCTGATCATGATAGTCCCAGAATTGACCCTGCTGTTCGGCGCAATTAGCCGCTTCGGCAGCTGCCAAGGCTTCGGGATGAATCGAGGTAATCGGATAATCACGGAACATGAAATAGATCTTGTCACCATATTTCTCCATTACTTGCTTCAAGATCGGCTCGGACTGTTTGCAGAAGGGACACTGGAAATCCCCAAACTCTACTACAACAACTTTGGCCTCGGGATTTCCTTTGGCTGGGTCATCAGCTGTAACTAGCGTTTTAAAGGTCTGATCTTGTCGTAACTGCTCAATCGGCTTCTTGAAATCAAAAGTGGTCAACTGTTGATAATATTGGGCCGTCAAATAGACATAGTAGGCAATAAAAATTGCTACTAGAACACTAGCAATTAAAATGAAACGTCCCCAAGGTCGCTGAAACCAACGCTTATAATATGAGCGTCTAACTGATGCTTGGAGACGTTCTGCTATTTCACGACGAGCCATAGATTAAGTATACAACAATTTACTCATTTATTCTTGCGGGTACCATTGCTGATAGTGATGAGCCAAGTGCAATAATTTCTGCTCTGACCACTCTGGGCCCAGTAGTTGCATGCCAACAGGCAAACCATCGATACGTCCTATCGGCACATTGAGACCAGGGATACCAGCGATGTTGGCCGAGACGGTAAAGATATCTGCCAGATACATCGACAACGGATCACTCGTCTTCTCCCCTAGTTTGAAGGCTACTGTCGGGCTTGTCGGCGTTAGTAACATATCAACTTCTTGGAACACCCGATCATAATCTTGTCGGATCAAGGTGCGCACTTTCTGCGCCTGTTTATAATAAGCATCATAATAACCAGCTGACAGAGCATAGGTACCGACCAAGATACGACGCTTCACCTCCTTACCAAACCCATGACTACGTGTGGCTCGATATTGATCGAGTAAATTACTGGCTGATTGCTCAAAACCATAACGCAAGCCGTCATAGCGTGCCAAATTAGAGCTAACTTCAGAAGGCATGACGATATAGTAGACAGCCAGAGCGTATTCGGCATGAGGCAGATCAACTTCCACGAAGGTTATCTTGCGCCGTTTCAAGCTTTCTACTGTTTGCTCGATCATCTTACGCACTCGTTCATCCATACCGTCGATGAAAAATTGCTTAGGCAAACCGATTTTCAGTGGCGGTAACGGTTTGGTCAATGATTGGAAATAGTGATCAACTGGTTTGGTCGATGAGGTCGCGTCATTCCTGTCCTCACCAGCCATAGCTTGTAGCAATAATGCGGCGTCAGCAGCAGTTTGCGAAAAGATACCGACAACATCCAGTGATGAAGCCATCGACATCAGCCCGTAGCGTGAGATACGACCGTAGGTAGGCTTCAGGCCGATCAAACCACAGAAGGAAGCAGGCTGTCGCACCGAGCCACCAGTGTCAGTGCCCAGAGAAGCAGGAGCCAGACCAGCGGTCACAGCCGCAGCCGAACCGCCTGATGAACCACCTGGTACGCGCGTCGGATCAATCGGATTGAGTACATTGCCATAAGCCGAATTCTCATTGGAACCACCCATTGCAAATTCATCACAGTTGGTTTTACCCAAAGTGATAGTACCGGCTGATTCTAACCGGGCTACAGCCGTAGCAGTATAAGGGGGGGAATAATTTTGCAAAATCTTGGATCCAGCAGTAGCTCGTATACCCTGAACCGTCAGCACGTCTTTGATGCCCAGCGGCACACCTGTTAGCGCTGTCTCTTGGCCTTCGCTCCTCCGCTGATCGGCAGCAACTGCTTGGGCTAAGGCCCGTTCCGGCGCGGCAGTGATAAAACAATTATAACGATCAGCTTGAATCGCTTGTAGATACTCTTGTGTCAGTTCCACTGCAGAATACTTCTTGGCATCCAGATCAGCCGCAATCTGAGTCAATGTCAGGCCCTTAATCTTCATGGTTGAAAATTGGTTTGACGCTTAGTAACCCGCTATCGGTGACGTGTCCAGCTAAAAGTTCAGCCGAATGATCAAACTGCTCGGCCACGTCAGCCCGAGGTTCACGGCTGATACGATGATGTTCGGAAAAAGGCTTCACCCCCGTGGTATCGAGTGACTGTATTCGTTCGACATAGTCGAGTACGGTATCCAATTGTAAACCAGCTATCTCGGCAGGCGTTATCTCCAAGCGGGCCAAATCGGCTAAATGTTGGGCTTCTTCTGGGGAAATATGTGATGACATAGATGCTTATTCTATCCTAGTGTAATAATTTTTTCCATTGCTCCTCGTCAATGACCGACACACCGAGCGATTGGGCTTTGGACAGCTTGGATCCAGGATTATCGCCGGCTAGTACATAATCTGTTTGCTTACTGACACTAGAACTAACTGTTCCACCTTGCTGTCTAATGATATCAGCATAATAATCACGCGGCTGGGATAGTGTACCAGTGATAACGAAGGACTTGCCGTGCAAGCGACCATTACGAGCTACTTTGATCTGCTCTATCTTCACCCCTCGCTCTTGCAATTGTGCCACTAACTGTAAATTTCGTTTCTGCTGTAACCAAGCAGCAATACTACTGGCTACCACACTTCCGACTTCTGGTACGCGCTCTAACTGACTGCTATCAGCTTGACTAAGTCGTTGCCACGAGCCAAAAGCCGTAGCCAGATCACGTGCCGTCTGCACTCCCACATGACGGATTCCCAGAGCATAGATGAAACGGTCGAGTGGAATCTGCTTCTTAGCTTCGATAGCAGCGACGACTTTGGCGGCTGAAGTAGCAGCGAAGCGATCAAGATTCTTCAGATCATCTACCGTGAGGCTGAAGAAATCAGCTGCTGTCCGCACCAAACCGACAGTGACTAACTGCTCAACAATCTTGTCTCCCAAACCTTCGATATTAAAGGCCGCCTTGCTGACGAAATGAATCAAACCCTGAATCTCTTGAGCGAAGCATTGCTTATTGGAGCAGTAGCGGGCCACTTCGCCATCACGACGAACTACTGGCGAGCCACACACCGGACATTTGGCGGGGAAACTAAATTTCTTCTCCTTACCAGTACGGAGGCGCTTCATCACTTCTACGATGTCGGGGATAATATCGCCAGCTTTCTGGATAATGACGGTATCACCGATACGGACATCGAGACGCTTGATCTCATCTTCGTTATGCAAGGTCGCTCGTGAGACTGTAGTACCAGCAACCTGGACAGGATCCAGTACTGCGATCGGGGTCAACGCTCCTGTGCGACCAACTTGGATCAAGATGTCTCGCACGTTGGTGGTAGTCTGCTCCGCTGGAAACTTGTAAGCTGCCATCCAGCGTTCTGTCTTACCGACGCTCCCCAACTTTCGTTCATCTGCTATGTCATCAATGACAATGACGCTACCATCCGTATTATAATCCCAACTCTGACGCTTCTTCTCCCATTTCTGCAGATAGGTCGTGACCGCTGATAAAGAAGTTACTAGTTGATTGTGTTCACAAGTCTTAAATCCCATTTCTTTGAGCCAGTCATGCACCTGGCTATGACGCTTCTGACCCAGATCGGTAATAAGCTCAAAAGCGAAACATTCCAATTTACGATCGGCTGCCATCTGGGGATCAAGCTGACGAATAGAGCCAGCCGCTAGATTGCGCGGATTAGCATAGATCTGTCCGCCTTGTTTGGCCTGACGTTTATTGATGAGAGCAAAATTGGGCTTACTAATAACAACTTCTCCACGTATTTCAATGACGTCAGGTACCTTGGGCCAGCGGTCTAACTTCAAGCGCAAAGGAATACTCTCGACGGTACGAATATTATGAGTTACATCTTCACCGATCTGACCATCGCCACGAGTTGCCGCTCTCTCTAGCACTCCCTTTCTATAGGTAAGCACTATTGTCAGACCATCCAGCTTCAGCTCACAGTAATACTGGCTCAGCTTATGACCCAACAATTTTTCATTACGCTTCTGCCATTCACCCAGCTCGGCAGGGGCGAAATAATCTTGTAATGATAGCACCGGCTTACTGTGACGAACTTTGATAAATTTGGCTAACGGCTTACCTCCTACTCGCTGCGAGGGTGAATCAGCAGTTAGCAGCTGAGGAAACTCAGTCTCCAGCTGAACTAATTCGTTTTTCAAACTATCCAAAGCAGCGTCACTGATTTCCTGCTTGTCTAAGACATGGTACAGGTATCGGTGACGCTCAATTTCTTTTTTTAATTTACTGATTCGTTCTCGTGCTTGAACTAGATTCATATTTGCCTTAATTAGATTGGCGGGGCGCAGTTTCGTCTACAACCATTTCCATTATTACCGCCGCTGGACTGTACAGCGGTACAGGTAGAATTACAATGTCCAGGACCAGAGCCGTTCAGTGCATCGCCCTCGTCACATACTTCATAGACATTGTTTCCGTTGGGCCCATAAGAGCTCTCCTGCGGCCCCTGAACAATACCATCGCCACAGCGAGTAGCCTGACAGGAGGCATTACAAGGATCGGTATCAGAACTATTGCCATCGTCGCACACCTCATCAATGTTGTCACCGTTCAGACCTCCGGTAGCACTACTCTGACGGATGCCATCACCGCAGAAAGTGTAGCCCGTACAACGAGCGTTACAAGCACCATAATTATTCTGATTGAAAGTGCCTGAGCTACTTTCAGCATTGGTACCACCATGCGAGTCAGAACAGTAGGCGTTGACATTGAGCGTACAGCTGGTCGGACTTAAACCCGAGCAGTCACCTTCATTGCTGCAACCGATACCGACATTGGCTTGACAGCGTCCACAACGACTCTGGAAAGAGGATATATTCTGACTGACAACATTCTTGATCAAGCTAGCCTCCGAGAAAATGACATAATTAAACAGGTCAGAGACACCATTGTTCCACGGGGTTTGGACGGTGACGGTCTGGGTAGCGTTACGATATTTACCTTGTGTCTGGATGAAAATTTGCGACGGTATCTCCACGGCAGTCGGCGTACCAGTATCATCATTGGTCAGGCGAACCATA
This sequence comes from uncultured Gammaproteobacteria bacterium, assembly GCA_964540995.1. Lineage (GTDB taxonomy): Bacteria > Patescibacteriota > Patescibacteriia > UBA1558 > 2-01-FULL-52-15 > JAZDLR01. Next base: position 9,632 of record CAZIOU010000002.1, read on the forward strand.
GCAGTCTGTATATCATGATCAATGGGACGGATACTAATACGATAGAAAGACGAGCGATTCAATGTAACTTGAGCGGTATCACAACTCAAGGTGCTAACACAGTTACAGACTGGATATTCACGTTTAGGATTCTGAGGTCCGGGTACGATCTCCAGGCCATTGGTGCCAGAATTACGCAACTCTAGAATCGAAATTTCTAGACGGTCATTGTTGGGACAATTATATGTGGACCAATCGACATTCAACGTCGTTGCGCCGGTGTTGATCGAAGATGACGTTTCTTGATTGGGATCAAAGATATCCATCTGCACCGATTGGTTGACCGGGATATTATAGGCGGTGAAATCTTTGGAACTTTTGGAAATAGTAGTTAACTTAAAGGAACGATCAAAATCAGTAGCTCCAAATTGGGAACGCAAGACATAATCACTCGTACCTTGTAAACCAAAGAAATAATCATACGGTTGCGCGCCATTACTCTGTAACTCGTCAATACTATGCGCTTCTTTGAGATGAAAGAGTGCCTTTTCTGCTCCACTCTCGGCAGCATAGTGAGCGATGATGGCACTATCCAAGTATTTAGCTGAACGTAATTCTACTACCAGGACACTAGCCAGCGACAAAGCTGTGAACATGATAAACGACAGTACTAGCAAAGCTAGGACCAATACTGCTCCTGATTGCGAATTGGCTGCTGATGATCTAGAAAAAATCATTGTTGAGTTCCTACAAATACTCGACTGGAGACGGCCGTTTGTAAATTAAGTGGCTGTTGGCCGCGAGCGCTGGTAGCATTACTACTGACACGCATAGTAATAACGGTATAAGCCTGCTCATCCGGAACTGTATCCGAAGGGAATTTGCTATAGAATTTTAAATCCTGGACATTAACACTCGGGTCATTGAGTGTTGACCAGACAGCATTGGTGCAAGAATTACTACGGCTAATCTGCACTCTCCCCGGCTGTCCTAGTGCTGGTGGTTCGAAGCGGACAAATGTTTTGCCGTTGGCGATATCCTTGAGACAAATGTATTCATTGGGATTACCACAGTTAGTCGGGCAAGAGATTGAGCTCTGATCCAAATCATTATCACGGACCAAGCGAGCCACCTGTTCGAATACCAATTGAGCCTCATTCAAATATTCGACCGACCCTTTGGCTCGATTCTGCGCCGTTGAAATACCCAGATAGATACCAGCGATAACGACGAAACCAATAGCAAAAATCGCTACGGTGATCATCATCTCGACGAGAGTGAAGCCTGTCGGACGGTGCTCGCCTGCCCGACTCGACGTGTCTTCACGGGCGGGCGGGGTGCTTGCCTGCCCGACCCGACGTGTCTTCACGGGCGGGCGGGGTACTCGGTGCTCGGTACTCGGTGCTTGGTGCTGGGGAATCATTTAAAAAATTTTGCTTCTTAATTTATCTTGCTACTGCCTACCGCCTCTCTGGCTACTACCTAATTCCTAATGCCTACATCCTACTGCCTAATTCCTGCTTCCTACCTCCAATTATACAATCGCTCTCGGGTAATCTCATCTTGAGTGCTTCTGCCAACCGGATATCTGACTTGAGAGGTAACAACGATACCAATACGGTCAGGGTTCGCTCCCGACACCGAACCACAACCATCAGTCGGCTCCATGATCACTTCAGTATTATTGGAATCGACGTAGCAAATATCCTGAAGCGTGATGATACGATGAAAAGCGGTAGCGGCACCTACGCTTGTGCCATAGAAGTGCGTCGCCGGATCATAATTAATGGGGCAGGATTGATCAGCCATACAGCCACACATATAGTCATTATTTCCACAATCAGCGCCGGTATCATACGGGGTCAAATTGTAACTAGGGTTGTTACCAGGGATAAGTGTCATCGTAAAAACTCTACCTGCTGGTGCATACCACGATCCTTGATTACTCAAGAAACTGTCCCAACTATACAACTGCTTCCCTCCGCCGGCATCACTAGGGTAGGTGCGATTGAGATCTACTTTCAGCCAATTACTATCCCGCATATTACGAATCGCCTCCACTCCCTCGCGCGCCAGATTGACCGCTACTACGCGACGTTCATTATTCTGCGCGGTACTGATATTGGAAATAGCTAAGCTCATACCCGCCACTAAACCGACAGTGATGACGGTCATAGCGATAATGCCTTCTAATAAGGTAAATCCTTTCTGTGCGTTTAACATCCGGTTATTTCTTTATCAATAAGTAATGATTGGTTAGCCGTCGCTGGCGCCAACTTAAGTGATATCGAACAGCCATTGCTGGTACCGACTTTCTGAAGCTTAACCGCTACTGGATTATTGGCCGATAAAACAACTGTCCAACCGACACAGAAATTAACACCATCAGGCGGCGGACAAGACGTCTGATTATAGAGCAAAGGATAGTCCGATTTGTTGAAAAAAATTGCCATCTTCTTAATATTGGCCCTACCTCCCAGTTGCAACGATATTTCCGTCGGTAACATCACGGTCCGTATCGTATGATCCTTGGCAGGTTCATAGTAATTATTGCTATCGGTATCAGTGAATAGACTGTATTTGGCTGGTGAGGTTGAGATATCGAAATAAATACCATAGCCGGTAGTCGGATAATCAGCACCATCAGCAATACCATTGAACGCCTGATTACGCGCTTCCCGCATGTCGGAAGTTAATTGCTGCGCCGCTGCTTTGATCCGATCATTGATGGTCACACCCCGGAAGGCAGCGATTGTTGCTGTCACCAAAATTGTAAAAATTATCAAAGATACCATCACCTCTACCAATGTGTAACCCTGCCTCATACGCCCAGATATCCTAGGTACCATTGCAAAATCTGCTGTCCATACAGCAAAACGATGAAGGTGGCAGCACTTAAGAACGTACCAAATGGGATCTGCCCACCCCACTGTTTCTTGCCAAGCATGATCAAGGTGACGCCGACTACACTACCAACTACATAAGCGATAAACAACGCCGCCATAATCCCAGGCCAACCAAGCATAATCCCCATCAGACCTCCAAGACGTATATCGCCCTGACCGATCCAAGTGCCACGTGAGACGACATATTGCAGTAAGAAAAATCCCGCCCCGATGATGGCCGCGAAGAGCATCTCACCCCAACTAATGCCGAGGAATAGGTTGATAACGAAGGCAATGATAGCAGCTGGATAGATCACCGCATCCAAGATCAGATAGTACTTCCAGTCGTAGACAAAGACAATTGTCAGGAACAACAGATCAATCATCCAGCTAATAGCTAGCAACATCCGGTAACTAGGGTCGGTAGTAGTCATAGCGCTCAGATACGCCAAGACAAAGCCAATACCAACGGCTAATTCTACCAAGGGATACTGCCAAGAAATCGGTTTATGGCAATAGCGGCACTTCCGACCGAGCGCTACCCAGCTAATCACTGGGATGAGATCCCAGAAATGTAGCTGATGTTTACAGCGAGGGCAGATGGAGCGGCCTTTGACCCAACTCTTGCCTGCATGGAGACGATAAATAACAGCATTAAGGAAGCTGCCAAATACCAGACCAAATAAGAAAATAACCACAGTTGTCATGGTTATTATTATACCAGCTTTGGTGACGAACTAGAAGTGACAGCCAGCCTCAGTACAAGTAAATACTGTCGACAGATTATTCTGATCTCGACCAATATATTGGAAGGTATGAGCGGCACTGTCAGACCTAGCACTGACAGGTCTATAAGCCCAATTTTGCTGTCCGATAGCCGGCCAGTTGCCTAAGTTAGCATTATTGGTGCAGATCGGATCCCCCTCTCTGATCGTACCACCGAAACTACCACAAGGCACTAACGTTCCACTGCCAGCACTGAAGCACTGCAGCTCACCACCAGCATCCTGACACAAGACAGCGATATTAAGTACCTGCCGCAACATCTGGGAAGCAGCTGATGTACGCGCTCGCTCACGCACAGAGTTCAAATTGATAATAGCAATACTCGATAAGATACCAATAATAGCGATAACTACCAATAATTCGATAAGGGTAAAACCACGTTTCATTGTTTCAGTATAACACATTCCTTCAGGGTCTTTCCAATTGAAACTAATACCTGATCCAGGCCTTCATATACCGCGTGGTTAGAAAATCTAATAACACGTAAGTTAAAATATCTCATATAGTCATCTCTCTTGGCATCGTGTCGCCTTCCTTCCAGAGTTTCATGGGATTGGCCGTCAATTTCTATAACCAATCTCGCCTGATGACAATAAAAGTCAGCGATATAAGGACCGATACTATACTGCCGGCGGAACTTGCATCCCAACATATTTCTATTGCGTAAGTGGGCCCAGAGTATCCGTTCTGATGTGGGAGCAGTGTGGCGTAATGACCTTCTTTTGCTAGTCGAAACGTAATTGGTATTGTGTTTTCTCATATTTATACAGTTTCTATCCTCCCCACTCCCCTCCTTATCAAAGGAGGGGTCAGGGGAGGATTATGGTTTAATGATTAGGCGTCGCTTAATATTCATCTCCAAATAATAAAAACAGAGACTCAATATTCCCTGTTTTTGACCGCTGTCTATTTATTTACAACTAATCTGATAATTGGCTTTGATGACACAACTTTTCTTGCGTGCACCGACTACTGGCCAGGTGCGCTGCAGCTTGAAGCTAATCTGGTAATCATTACCGTCACTAGTATATACCGCCTTCCCGGCCGTCACAGCACCTTGATAATAGGCAGTACTACCTCCCCTCCTTATAGAGCCTGTCCCGAGCGAAGCCGAGGGAGGGGTTAATCCACTATCATCAATGATAATCGCCCGCCGCAAATCAATATCCTTACCAACGGGATAATCCGCATGCTGCCGTCGATAACTCTCTAACCCTGAAGCCAAAGTCTTCAACTGCGACATCATCGTAATATCACGCACCCGCGTCTGCCCAGCAATGACAAATCCACCCCAGATCGCCAAGAGGACGATAATAAGTGCGCCAGACATCATTTGAAATTTATATTGCTCCCAATAATCCCAGAACATAGATCAATTATAGCACAGAAACCAAAAAGATTCAGAATTGCTTCTGAATCTTTTTTTGAATGTATATACTAACCTCGTGGGAAAACGTCTCTCTGACAACCAGACTCCGAACAGTTGAAACCATCATCATTAGCATCCGTTCCTTCCGAAGCGTAGTATTCAAAGGTTCCAGCAGCATGATCCGACAAAGCGTATCGCAATGCCCAAGTTCCTTGTAACGTTGGCCAGGTATTTCCTGGGCCAGGCGCTGCACCTACACAGATATCGGCTAATGAGGCTGGGATAGTATCAGCAACCGCACAAGCAGCCGCACTGGCATTCCCTGGGCCTGCGCCACAGTTCAAGTCTCCGCCGCCATCCAGACACAATACAGCGATCGAAGCCAATGAGCTAAGAGCTCCTTGAGCCTGCGCTGTCTGCGCTCTCTGACGAGCACTGTTCAAATTGATGATAGCAATCGAGGACAGAATACCGATGATAGCGATAACGACTAACAATTCAATCAACGTAAATCCTTTTTTCATTCTGTCACCCCCTTTCTTGGTTGGACCAAGAAGATTACAATCTTGAGCTCAAATACTAGCGACTGTACTTCTTCTGATCACAGATTACTTATTAACACGATAAAATTATACCACATTTACTAGGTTGTAGGAATTGGGTTGTAGGTTATTAGTCTGAAACAGAAGTGGGTTCACGTAATTTAGAAGATAAACTATTAAGCATTTTCATTACTTCCGTCAAAAGATGACTTAATTGCTCAATTCCTTCGTCAGATACAAAATTTAGTCGCCTAGAAATTTCTAGATGTGTCTCTAGCTCCGCGCCAGAACCATAAGCCATTACAACAAAATGGTGATAATCCCTCCGCGTTCCTCTTCTTCGGCCTTCAGCAATATTTGCTGGGATCGAAACGGCTGCCCTTCTCATTTGAGATATTAAGCCAAAACGCTCATCGGTCGGAAATAATGCAGTGATTCGATAAATCGACTCTACTAAATCCATCGACCTCTGCCAGACAAACAGGTCTTTATAACTATTCATCGTTTTACGATTACTAATTAAATTCCCTGTTTTTGTAAAAGAACTGTCAAATTATAGCACCAAAACCAACAACCTAAAAACCTACCACCTATTTAATCGCATTGGCCAACTGGAACATCGGCATCAAAACCGCCATAACCATGAAAGCCACACCAACACCCATCACGACCATAATGATTGGCTCGATCAACGAGGTTAAGCTCGCCACCAGCGCCGAAACTTCACGATCATAGAAAGCGCTCAAACGCTCCAATATTTCATCGATTTTACCCGATTTCTCGCCGATCGACATCATCTCCGCCACGATACGCGGGACAATCTTGCTCTGCATCATAACAGTAGTAATTGAATTACCATCTTGGACTTCTTTGATTGTCTTGGTCAGAATATCGCGGAAAGCGGCGTTGTCCACCACTTCACTAGTGATCTCTAAGGCAGCGGAAATAGACACACCGCCACGAATCAAGGTGGATAAACTACGACACATACGGACGATAATAATTTTCTGAGTGATCAGACCAAAGACTGGTAAGCGCAACAAAATCTGATCCCACGCTACACGACCGGATTTACTCTGTACCCATAGTCGCAAAACAATCAGAATTCCCACGACGACGATAGCCAGTGCCCACCAATAGGTAGCGATAAAATTACTAGTACCGATCAGGACACGTGTCTGAAGTGGCAATTGAGCACCAGACTCCAACAATAGTCCAGACATCTTGGGGATGACGAAGATCATCATAATAATAGCCACTGCTATCAAACTGACTACGATGAAGGCCGGATAGACCATTGCTCCTCTGATGCGGCTAGTCAGGTCATAATCTTTCTCCATCTGGTCGGCGAGATAGTTCAGAACTTCATCCAAGCGACCACTGGTCTCTCCCGATCGGATCATAGCTACGAAAAAACGGCTAAAATATCGAGGATGTTTGGCGAAAGCTTGTGAAATCTGCAGACCGCCATCGACGTCGTCAGCCATCTCGCGAGTAACTGCTTTGAGCTTGGGCTGCTCTGTCTGGGCGCTCAAGATACGGAGTGCTGGAACGATCGGTACTGTGGCTGCTATCATTACTGACATTTGACGAGCCAACATAACGATATCCTTCTGTTTGATGAAGCCTAGGCTGAAGCCAGAGACACTCGCACGGACTTTGGTCGTCTGACGTAATTGCAAAACAACCAGATTCTTCTCTTCTAGCACTTCACTAGCAGCCGCCAGGTTGGGTGACTCTACGACACCACGAGAGACCGCTCCTTGAGGACTAATTGCTTTGTATTGAAATAGAGCCATATACTATTTGACAGTCATCAATTGAAAATTCTTGGGATCCATCGAGGCGCGGGTTCCGCTCTCCTGACTGATGATCCCCTGCTTAACGAGGTCAGCTAAATGGCGATCCAGACTAATCATACCATCCTGACGAGAAGTCATCATCACATTGTTGAGCTGATAGAAATTAGAATCTTTGAGCACACTCTTAACCGCGGGGTTGACGGTCAGGATCTCATAAGCCAAGACGATACCGCCACCATTTTTGGGTACTAACCGTTGAGCCGTGGCGACCAAAAGATTATTGGTCATAACTTCCTTGGCCCAGGCTGATTCTTCTGCTGAAAAGGCACTCATAAATCCTTCCAATGAGGTGATAACTGATTGGCCATTCATAGCAGCGATTACCAGCTTGCCACTCTCTACCAATTGCAAGAGTGCTTTCTCTTGACCCGACTCGCTCATCTGACTGACCACCACTACTTCTACATCATCATTGAGTGCTTCCTGTATACCTTCCATAAAGCTAGCTACGTCTTTCCCTACTTCTCGTTGATCGATAATTGATTTATTGTTGACCAGCAAGAATTCGATGGGCTTCTCCAACGTCAAGATATGTTTGCCGAGACGCTGATTGATCGACTCCACCAGACTCAAGACTGTCGTCGTGCGACCGGAGTTGTACGGCCCAATGACCAAGATCAATCCTTTGGGTTGATCGACGGCGTTAATGATTACTGACGACAAGCCTAGATCTTTAGGTAATTTGGGTGCAGCTCCCAGAGTACGAAGCGATAAGGCAGGGTAACCCTTCTGATAGAAGATCTGCACACGGAAACGAGCTCTATTGGCCCACGAATAGGTAGTGACAATATCACGCTCGGACTGTAATTTCTGCGCGTCTTCGGGTGAAATAATACTCTCCACCATCGACTTGATAATATCTGGGTTGAGGATCTGATCGCCGGCTTGTGTCACCAGCTGACCACCGATACGCATCACCGGATAATTCCCCACGGTTAAATGAATATCACTGGCGCGCTTCTCCAGCGCGTCATTGAGGATTTTGTTAATGAATAGCGTCTCGGCACTGGACATTATTTGGCCAAAATTTTCTTAATGCGCTCCACCACTTCTGACGGAACGAAATGAGCTTTGATCAAATAGTCCTCCGCTCCGAGATTGAGACAGCGATCGATATGCTCTTTCTGTCCATAATTGGTCAGTACCAATACGGGAATAGCTTTGGTCTCGGGATTCTTCTTCAGCTCTTCTAGAACATCGAAACCACTCATGATCGGTAACTGAAGATCCAAGAGAATCATATCAGGCTTTTCTTTGATAGCCAGCTTTAAGCCCTTAGCACCATCCATAGCCATATAGACTACGAAATTTTCTAATTCTAGTTTGGTGGCATACATCTGAACCAAGAAGTCGTCGTCTTCGACAATGAGAATTCTTTTGGCATTAGCGTCAGTAGTCATGATATTGAATTGATACTTAGTTTATAAATCACTTTCACTAGCACGAAGCACTTCTTCGATGGTGGTGACACCGAGTAACGATTTGATAATACCGTCCTGCTCCATACTGATGAAATTCTGATTAAGCAAAGCTTTGTCCACGCGTGCCGAATCAAAACCAGAAGAAATAATATCACGCATTTCTTTGTTAACATTAATCGCTTCCACGATTGCCACACGTCCGCTATAACCCGTATCACCGCATCTGACACAACCCTTACCATGGAAGAACTTAAGCGGCGCATTGGGCTTGAGGCCACCATAATAGCCGCCTTCCGGCACTGACTTCAACTTGATCGTAATCTTCTTCTGGATATCTTCGGGTACTTTCTCCTCTTCACGACAGTTATCACAGATCTTACGAACTAACCGTTGAGCGATGATAACGTTCAACGTGGACGACAGCAAGAAAGGCTCAACTTTCATATCCATCAGACGAGGCACAGCTCCCAGAGCGCTATTGGTATGCAGGGTCGATAAGAGGAAATGTCCGGTCAAAGCCGCTTGAATACCCAGAGCCGCTGTCTCATTATCGCGGATTTCTCCCACCATGATGATATCGGGATCTTGGCGCAATAATGAACGCAGTCCATTGGCGAAGGTATAACCAACTTCTGGACGAATCTGTGATTGATTGACACCCTTGATATAATACTCCACTGGATCTTCCAAGGTGGTAATATTGATCGCTTCACGATTGAGCGAATCCAATACTGCGTACAAGGTAGTAGATTTACCAGAACCAGTCGGTCCAGTGACGAGGAACATGCCGTTGGGCTTCAGGATGTTGGCTTCAGCGATAGTCTTCTGATTACCCATATAGCCCAGATCTTCCAGGGTCGGAGCCTTATCAGGAGTAGCTAAGATACGCATTACCACTTTCTCATTGCCGATCAGCGGAATGGTAGAAATACGGAAATCGATATCGCGCTTATGAATCGTCAGACGGATACGTCCGTCCTGTGGCGCTCGAGTCTCGTCAATTTTCAAATTGGCCATAACCTTGATACGCGAGACCAAGGCGGCATGAACGTAAATTGGCAATACAATCGTAGTATGCAAGATACCATCGATACGATAGCGCACCCGACTCTGATCACCGACCGGCTCGACATGAATATCGGAAGCTCGGCCTTCGATAGCATGACGCAAGATAACGGAAATGATTTTGGTGACTGGGGCGCTCTTGATAACATCATCAACCGCTCCACCTTCATCGAAATCTTTGACATCACCAGTCTTAGGCGCGAAGATACTCTCCGCGATATCCAAGGCCTCCCCCACTTCTTCGCCGAGCGTCTCGTACTGTTTGGCAGCGGCTCGGAAACTATCAGTTGAAATTATAAAATACTTAACCTTGAGATTATTTTTGCGTGCGATGAATTCAGCCGCTTCCATCGCTTTGATATTGGTGGGATCCACCATACCAAGCTTGAGCGCGTCAGCATCTTTATCGAAAACTACAATCTGATAATTTTCGGAAATATCCTTGGGTAAGGTATTGAGCATGGTTGTCGGTACTGCTTTACCTACCAAATTGACGTACTCGACACCTAAGGCTGCTCCTTTGAACTGCGTCCATTGTTCATCCGAAACGAAAACTTCCCGCCGAATTATTTTCTCGGCGTCAGCCAAAGTCATCATTGATTGAGCCGACCAGGCAGCTTGTTGCTGCTGGTCGATCAAATGCTGACTATAGAGAATATCTATCAGTTGTTGGACGCGACTATTGTTGGCCATTGGCTGTATTGGTTGTAGGTGTATTGACCGGATCGAAGGGATTGGTCCGCGCGTGTTCACCAATCTCCACCGGAACCAAAGCCTGACCGGACAACTTCTGATACTGCTGATTATTCAAGAGAACTTGCCACAGACCATTGGGACCCAGATTATTGAGCGATCGCTGGATCTGCTGATCAAGTAGTTGAACGTTTTGGATCGACTGCTGCTCTGCTGGCACTACTGGGGTAGGTTGATTCATGAAAGGCAGGGAGAATCCCAGCGAGTTACCGAAACTAGAGTACAAAATAACACCTGATGCTATCAGAGCCAGTAATGAACCGATGAGTAAAATTCGATCTTTATTCATACTAGGAAGTTGTCTTGGTGGTTGCTTTAGTCGTCACTTCGCGATAATAGGTCTTCAAAACGACTACAAATCCGGGGAATAACTTAGTCTTGGGGTCGAGTGGTTCGAAGGAAATAGACTGCACATCATAGAGACGTAAGTTAGCTTCTAGAGAAGTTAATAATTTCTTCATCTGAATATAATCACCAGGGCCGAACTTGAGATTAACCGATAAGCTACGGATATTCTTCGGCAGCACTTCAATCTGTTGTTCGGCTGCTTGTTGGGCTTGGTCGGCTGCAGGCGCACGTCGCTCGGTCACTGGCTTATCAACTGGCTTAGTAATATCGATACTCTTGAGTTTAAGACCATTGAGCTTAGCTAAGACATCAGCCTGGACGAAGAGCGATCCATAATCAGGGTCAGTAGGGATAACGGAAGAAATACGCTCGATATCCTGCTGCCTTGATTGCTCCAAGTTCTTGTATTCTTGATCCAAAGCCATCAATTTGAGCTGTAGATTGTTGAGATCAGTCAGTGTCTGCTGACGTCCCGGTAAATACGTCTGGCTCTTGTCATAGATAGAGTCAAACTTAGGCCCGAGTACAAACCAATACGCCACTGCAATGATCCCTACGGCTAAGAGAGCCATCAGCCAGAGACTGTAGGTGTTGATCAATTGCAAAAGCTGGCTGGCATTTTCCAACATTACTTTGGATGGCTTGGCGTGGGCTTGTTTACTGTTGGGTTGAACTGGCATGAGCGTAATAAAATAGTTTACTATTGAGCGTCAGATCGAGCGTGAAGGTAGTCCCCTGTTCGCTATCTGTTACTCCATTGATACCGACCGCCGTGATAAATTCCTTAGCTTCCGGCGATTGTAGCAACTTCAATTGTCTAGCAGCGGTGGAGAAATCTTTGCCATGAGCATTGAGTGTCAGATTACCATTGACACCAGCCGTAAAGCGGTCAAAATAAACATCAGTGACAGTATATTTCTCTAGCAAAGTGAAAAACTGAGTCCAATAGACATGCTTACCCAATAGGGTCTCAATATCTTTGATCTGACTTTCGGTGGCAGCTATTTGATCTTTCAAACCTTGAAACTTCAATACCTCACCTTCGGCTACGTGAATTTTGGCATCAACTTCTGAGGTCTGACGCTCAATCTCCTGATCCCACCACAATAGTCCTCCGTAGGCAACTATCAGCAACACGATCGTCCCGACGACAAGCGCTAGGAAGAGATTACGAAGCTGCGACCAACTGCGTACGGTGATCGATGTCGGGATAAGGTTAACGCCAAAAGGAGATTTGGGATGGTCTTTCTTCTCTACCGGCTTCTGAAAGACTCCAGTCGGCATGTGAAAACCTTTGGTTGGTGACGGCGCGATAGGATCGGCCGGAGTATTGGCAGAGGTATTCACCGGTGGCAAATCATTGGCAATAGTTTCGAGTGTTTCAATCGCTGGCTTCGGTTGTTCTGTAGTTAGTGGTCGAGGCATTTCTGGGCGTGGTGGCAAAGGCGGTGTAATCGGCTCTTCTGGTACCACTACTGACTCCAGAGTCGGCACTATCAACGGTTGCTCTGGCTTGACATCGGGCAACTCCATCGAGACAGGAGGTATAGGGGCACTTAATGGCTGACTCATAGCCGGAGCGACAGGGGCTACTGGTACTGACTCAGCGGTCTTCTTGGAACCTTCGATGTCCATATCGCCAATATGACTCTCTAGCTCCTTCTGCTTGGCCCGACGTTCCTCATTGAAGATACTATTGTCATTATCCGGCAGTGGTAATCCTTTCTTCTGGAAAACTTCACGGATAATATGCTGCCGAATATTATTTTCTTTGATCCGCTCGAGTTCTTCCTGTTCTTGACGTTTCTTACTGGGTATCAGACGGAAACTAAACGATGATTTAACTTTATCTTCCGCTGGATGCTCGGCTGTCGGCTGCTTGGGTGTCTTGTCACGACCAAACCAAGAACGGAAAGAAAACCAAGGCACCCTACCTTCAGGTACAGCTGTATCAACCTTCTTGGGCTGACGTAACTCTATCTCCTTGGCTGGAGTAGATGCCAATTCATCTGCTTCTTTGCGTCGCAGATCATCAGGCAACAGATTGATGTCGCCAGCTTGTGAATCTTGTTTCCAATCAAAGTCAGCCATATTATTGAATATCGCGCATTGCTAAACCGATCGACGAAGCCATTTGCGGAGCAATACCATCCAAGACTGGCTTCAGATCCAATGGATAAATAACTCGATCCCAAGGATTACCTATAACTGTCGGGATCTTCACAATTTCCTGGAGATAATTGGGTAAATTCGGTAAGAAAGCTGAACCACCAGCCAAGATCAGCTTCTCCAGCTTCAACGTGCCTTGATTCAGATACAGATCATAGACATATTGAATCTCATGAACGATAGGTGCCAAGCTGTCAGTAATAGTCTTAGGGATACCGCGACCGCCATCGCTCTGCATAACACCGAAATCAATCTTAAACTGTTCAGCTCGCTCGAAAGCTACATTCAGACTATTCATGATAGCTTTAGTAATATTGTGACCACCGATATCCAATCCTCTATTTAAAATAGGTACGCCCTTCTCAATAATGACAATGTCCGTAGACAACGCGCCAATATCCACGATCATTGTCGGCGTCTCATCATTTCCAATCAAGGAACGTGACAAAGCAAAAGCTTCTGTCTCCAACGAGAGTAAGTCCAATTTGATTGATTTGAAAATTTCCAGATACTTAGCTACCAGCTGCTTCGGTGCCGCAGTCAATAACAAACGAATGTTTTCTTTCTCCGATTGAGCTGCTTTAGCCATTACCCGCTCTTGCTCTTTGGTATCTTTGGCTTCTTCTTTGGCCTTATCTTCAGGCGATAGCTCCTTTTTCTTACCAAAAATAGCACCCAGATCTTGGGATAAGAGAGGGTTTCCTGAACTTAAGACATTGGCTTCGCTTTCGGCCAATACCTTCCAATCCAAGATCATCTCTTCCAAGGGTAGTGGGATAAATTTCTTAGCTTCCCAGCGTACTGCCGCTGCCAGATCCTTACGCGACATGCGCGGCAAGCTGATAATCGAGTTAAAAACCGCAAAGGTAGGCAAAGCGGCCACACATTTATTGGAACTAACTTTAGCTTTCTTGAGTAAAGCTTCCAGCACTTTGGCGGCTTTAAGCGTGGTAGCGGGATTATTGCTGCGCACCAAGTCTGTCTCTACTTCAGCAAAACCATACGTCACCAAAGCCGGCTGACCATTTTGATTAGCCAATTCTACAATTTTAATACTCGAAGTACCGATGTCGATGCCGAGATAACTCTTCTTAGCCATGAAATATGTTAGGGATATGCAGACTTGGTAAACAAATACACAAGTGTAAAAACTTGTGTTTATTATACCATAAAAATATCCCCGACGTAATGTCTAGAACCCAAAACTAAAGCGCGGTAATGATTTACTTAAATCTTTCAATCCAGCAGGCGGATTGGCTTGCAGACGACCATCTGCAATGAAGACTTCGGCTGGTTGATTGCGACCTTTGGTATCAGTTGAGAAGTAGCTACGTTGCAGATTAAGCTGCTTAGCGATGACGTTACCGGAGATCTTCAGCTGCTTAGGTGCAGTACGATCATTACCCGTAGTGAAACGCCCACAACCCTCCGAATCAGGCGGATTGATAGGGTCAATCACGGCCGGACATTTATTATTACCATTCTGGCCCAATACGATAAAGGTGCCTACTATGTCCGTGACGCTGGGGTCAATTGTTACGTCACCTAGAACTATCCACACCAGCGAAGGAATATGTTGGACCCGACTCAACGTACCGCCTGTTTGATAAGTAATATTCTTATTGATCGTTAAATTATCGCCCACGAAGATAATTCCGGCACCAGAAATGTCATTATTGCCATTCTGAATTTCTATCGCTTTGTTGATGGTCAGTGCCCGAGAGGAGAAATAGACTTTGTTATTGAGCTTCAAAGAATTTAAGGCAGCAAAATAACTATCATCGACATCAAGCACTTCAGAGCCAAATTTGTTGTACTGATCAGTACCATAGCGACCACTTATACCTTGCCAATCAATCGAGCCGACGGTGCTGGTAGAGTGACCAGTAGAGAAATCATAAGACAAAAATGTCGGAGCCGTGGTCAAGAAAGGACGTACCGATTCTGGGGTGCTACTGGATATCCAACGAGTAATCGTTCCTTTGGCATCGATCAGATAGGCGGCATTGGATTGACCTTGTGGTGGCGCAAGATAGGATAAAATATTATTTTCCGAATAGACGCTGCCACGTTGTGCTTGGGTATAAGGAGCAGCCGAACCATATACTACTGGGTTGAAAGCAATCCAACCAAATCCTTGCTGTTTACCGGCGGCATCAGCCCAAGCATTATAGCCCCAGCCACACATTTCGGCCGAAGACTTAGTATAGTCGCATTTAGCGCCGCCAGTGCAGTTACCATCTACAGCGCAATACGTCCCATTATTACTGCAAGAGGGATAATAATTCACCACTACACCCGGAACCTTATAGCAGGCTGAGCAACTACTAGCATGACAGCGATTCTGCGTGCCAGTACAGGAACCACCGTAAACCGAATTCTGACATTGTGTGCAGTTAACACAGAGAATATTGGGGTTCGGCGCTAAGGTTGAATCTGTAAATCCGTCATTGGTCAGATAACAGCCTTTGCAAGAATTACTATAGCCGCCCGAAGCCGCCCAACAGCCGAAACAACCCGTTACATCGCCCGTGGGACTGACCTGAGTCGTGCTATCAAAAGGAAACCCGACAAAGGCACGACTCTCTTCGCCTGTTTGAGCTAGATTAAGCACAGCCGCCCGAGCATCTTTCTGCGCAGGATTATTGAGTATCCCATCATATTTATCATCACCTGCACTAGAAGGGTTAACACTACTCTTGAGATAATAGACATCGATGTTACTAAACTTCTCAATCTTGACGCCGTCTGAGCTAAGCTGACTACAGACATTGCCATAGAGAGAATGATTGGAAGGGCAGGACGAGCTTTGATCGAAGCAGACCCAGCCAAAAATATCTGACCAAGCACAACCTTTAAGGTAATCGTTAACACCATTGAAAGTCAAACTAGCAGCATCGTCATCTAATCTATTTTTGGTGCTCGTATTATCAGCTTTGCGGACATCAACATTGAGACCATAACTACTATTTCTGCACTGAGAATCAAGGACACCATCATTATCAAAGTCATTGAGACAATTAGTACTCAGCCAACCCAAACCATACAACTGACCATAATTATTGGGCGTGGTATCGATCTGTCCGCTCCAAGCCCATTTATGTACCGAGTCGGACGTAATAGCCCATGCCATTGGTAAGAAGCGCCAACCCAATCCCAGAGTGGTTACGATGACTAGAGCGATGATTACTTGTCTTAGGGACAAGCGGTAATGGATGCTACGCCGGTGCATATTCCTGCTGTTCTACAAGCAATAATTATTTTTCTTAAATCACATTCGGACATTGTGACGCCATGAACCGAGATACCACTCTGACTGACAATCATTGTACCATCAACTGTTAGACCCGCCGAGTCGATCGAGGCATCATTGGCTACAAGTAAGTCATTACCTAGATAACTATCACCACTGACGGTGACGGCATCTGCGCGTACAGCACCCAAATCAGCTTCAGTCAATCGCGTCGATCCGTTGACATCAAGCACATACTTAGGTGATGTCGTACCGATACCAACGTTACTGACTGCCGTGCTGCCACTAAGGTAACTTTCGAAATACATATTATAAGCCACCGCGGGGTTCTGTTTCCAACGATCGGTATTGCCCGTCGCCAAACTCCAGCCGCAATTGGGGGCACCAGCAGTACACAATTTGTAATTGCCCCAGTAGAGATCACTACCAGCTAGAACAAGGGGCGTGCCGGCCAAAGTATTCTCCACCGCACCCACCTGAACCTGCGGTACTACTGCTCCAGTGACCTGAAGACGTCCATTGATACGTGCTGCCCACCCACTCTGACTACCAGCAATCAGTCCTGAGCCGACACCGCTATGGTAGGCGTAGATACCAGCCGAATCCTTCTTGTCTGATGGTGTATAGCCATATAATGCAGCCGAGACACCACGAGAACTAGTACCGCCATTGATCACTCTCGTACCAGCATCGACGCCAATATTACTTACTGCTATGGCCGACGACGTGGAATACTGTGATACCAAGGCGACAATACGGTTATTCTGCATATTGAGATTCATCTGTGCTTTGTGCGGATTGAATTCGCCCAAATTATCCATAACTGTATAACCCTGATTACCGAACCCGCACTGCTTATTGGTAGAATCAGGCTTACATACTAATGACTGTCCATAATAGACTGGCGCTGCCCCAGTTGATCCGATGGCTGCAACAGCTAATTGATTCTGAATCGTTTCTCCTATCTGGAGACGTCCTGCCGAAGTGCCAATATCAACCAATGTTAATCTGCCGGAGATAATCGCACTCACCTCTCCAGCCGGCGAATTAGTAATCAAACCATAGCCAGCAGAAGTTCCGCCACGATTGAACGCCCCTAGAGCTGGTTGAGTGGCCGATTTGTTGCTAGTATAAATCGCCATACCAGTCAGCGCGCCGATACGAGCAGCCTCTATATTAGAAATAACAGTACTCTCAACTTCCAGCGCTGGTTTAGCATCGACAGCACCGCTCAATCCCCCATCGCCGATAGCAGAAATAGAAAAATCATTCATATTAATATTGAAACGAGCTTTGTGTGTCCAATTTTTACACCCCTCAGTCGAAGTATCGGCGTCACAAAGCACACCGAGACCTCCCAAATTATCACCTTGTTGGGTCAGCGGTGGCTTGTCATCCTGTCGTGGCGGATTGAATTTGGCACCGGTCCAAGTCTGTGCTTGCAACATAGTCAAACCGGCCGTCAGTATCAAAACTGGGATGGCAATCTGCAACGAGATAGTGATTAGACGTTTCATATTAGGGAGTAGCTAGCCAGGTTTTGAGCTGGTTAAGCAAATTCTTGGTCAGGACGGTATTACCAATCTGAATTGAACCAGAAGTAGAAATCAATGGACCGTTATTGATAGTCAAATTGCCTCCGATATAGAGACCGCTGGCAACATAGAGATTACCCGCTGTGTAGATGCCAGCAGTTAATAACGAATCTAGAGTGGCTAGTCCTAATGAAGTGGTTTGCAAATTAGCGCTCGGGATCTTGATAACATTTAGGAAACTAGAAGGTGTCCTCCATCCAAAACCATAGATATAATTACCGTTAATTTCAAAGTTTTCCAGATCGAAATAACTCAAACTATCTAAACGGTAACTCAACATGATCGGTATAGATGTTTGAGGGCTCTCAATATCAAAGATGGTAAAAATTCTATTGAAAGCTCCTTGACCAGAAATATAGGCGTATTTGCCTGCGACCTTCAGATCGTTACCGTTAGTAACGATGGACGCCGATTTATTGATCAAACTCGGATTCGCTACATCAGCCACATCAATGGCGTAGAGCGCAGTAGAAGTGAAGCCGGAGCTATCGAAAGCGACGTAAGCCACCGTCCCTCGGACGATCACTTTGGTAGCTTTATCACTACCCGGATCATAAGTTCCCATAGAGACCGGTATCGCTGAATTACTAATGTCAACGATTCTTAAACCAGCAGTATTACGGGTAATGTACGCATACGAACCCTGAACATAGATATCTGTTCCGCTGATCGCCAACGTCCCCACAACAACAGGGTTAAGCGGATCATGAATATCCAAGACATATAAGCCTTGGCCCGTAACTGCATAGAGATAGGTGCCAGAAATATATAATCCATCAACCGGCGTATTATCTGACGGCAAAGTAATATTCTTCACGGGCAGCGTTAGATTACTGACGTCGACTACTTGAAAACCGTTATTACTATTGCCGACGAAGGCATAATGACCTGCGACTTTCAGCTCTTGGTTGGGGATTGATGTCAGTGGTTTGGGTGAAGCATTGACTGGAGTCAGTGACTCTGGATCGGACAAATCATAAATTGTGAGATTGCCCGGACCACTCTGCGAATAGGTTGTATACAATCGAGAACCATCACTCGTAATACCCCCTGGATTGACGATAGGCCTACTAGTAACCGTAGTGATGACAGTTGAAGTCGGTACCAAATCTAATTTCTGCCTGGCGGTTGTTTGTGGATGACCTAGGGTCACCAACATATCAGTATAAGCATCGCTACCCAGAGCATCCCAGAGACTATTCACCGTCCCGCCGGAAGTTGCCCAACCGCAATTAAGCTTGGTAGCATCACAGAGTAGCTTATCACCCCAATACAAATTTGTATCCGCGCTGCTCGTAGCTCTTTCAGCGGCCAGACGGTTATTCTCCGCGCCAAGAACTAATTGACCTGATACTCGTACATCGGGATCAGTCATCAGCTGCGTCTTACCGAAGAGTCGCGCTCCTGGACCAGCGAGAGACCAGGCATTGATGCCATAGGAACTACCAGCACTGTAACCGAGTGCCGCCGTCGGTTGAGTGTAGGTTAACGACATTAGTGAGGGTTGCGGCGCAATCAAGTTACCACGATGGAAACCAGATCGATATCCCATGGGGGTACTTACCCAAGCTCCTGAAGATAACCGATAACCAGCCCCTCCTCCACCCTGCCAATCAAAGACATAAGGAGTTCCATTGATGAATGCAATGTCCACAGCGCCGCCGCTCGGAGCTCCCGTGGGCGCAGGTAAATCAATATAAGCCGGCGCCCATGAAGTTCCATTATATTTATAGATAGCGTAGTCACCGGTACCGACATACAAGTCTTTGCCATACCAAGTCCATGCACTATCCACAGTAGAGTTAGTGCCATGAGCCAGACTATTTATACCTTGCGAAGGGTTAATTAAAACGGGTGCAGCCGAACCGTCATAGGTGTAAATCTTGATCCCAGCGGTATCGGTTTCTGCCATGATATACAACAAGCCATCATGCGCCATTAATTTGCTACCATAAATACAACCAAAGCTGCCGATAGTAGCAGACGTATTCCAGCTCGTGCCATTATAATTCAAGAGACGACAACCGCCGGCCGAATTGTCAGCCGTGAGGGCGTATAATTTGTCTTTATAGCTTTCTAACGATGCGACTTTATTTAAATACCCACCCTCCACGCCACTCACCTGAGTACAAGAATTACCCGTCGATCCAGTAGTATAGAGACGATGACTTGTCTGACTATTGTCAGTGAAGAAACTATATAATTTATCTTGGTAGACACCGAGTGCGGCGACGTCAAAATTATTACTTATGCCACTACAGATATTCGAGGCACTGATCTTAGTATTAGACCATTTACCGCCCCCAAAAGTGTTGCCAGATTTGGTTTGGAGACCGGAATGCGTCAGGAGGAAATTACCCGTACCAAATTGGCGACTACCCCAGTAGATACGACTTTTAAATACTACCGGTCGAGTATATTGAGCACCATTGAAAAATCCCGGGAAAGTGATGTCTGACGTCTGAATGGTAGTACCCCACTTGAGATCAGTCTGGGCGTAAACACCGAAATAATTCTGCGCCGTGCTCGATAAACCCGTTGGGATACCGAGAGCCGTGGTCGTATAGGTGTAGTTATTCCAAGCATCGAGACTACTTTCCTTCTGCACGCCCGCCGAAGACACATCATTACCAAGATTAATGATGCGGAAATTATTCATATCAAGGCGGTGATCGGCAATATGATTGCCTAGATTATCACCCGTACTGACAGAGAACCGCCCACAATTAACTTTGGTCACATCACACAACATGTTGTCACCCCAATATAAGCTGGTTGCTGCGGCCGTGACACCGGCAGGTTGCCAACCAACATAGAGGTTGTTGTTATTGCCAGGGAATTCTACTGTGGCCTTCTTACCGGCCAGCTGCATATATTGACCAAAAAAAGCACCGTATCCCATGGTTGTACTGGCGAAGAGGCCATAGCCGGCGCCTGTATTCTTGGCCTTAACCGTCGGTACTGTCAGTGAACTGCTCGTGGCTTGGATTCCATCGGCTGCTCCTCGCGTGAGGAAGCTGCCACCGATTGCATAGCCGGTGGAGGTGGCTGCTAAAGCTGCTGCTGTGGCGTTATTATTGGTACTGATATTATAGATACGCTTCCCGTTTACATTAACGTTGGTACGAGCATGATGGTCACCAAATTCATCGTTACCACTGGCTCCCAATAATTGCACATTACCATTGTTAGGTGGGAAGATATTGAGTCCCGGCCCTTTCCAAGCATTAGCCATGACATAACCACCGCTCACAAGCAGAACGGCTAACAACGAACCTAAGATAATGAGCTGATGCTGCTTCATGGTGTGACGTTGGCTTTGGTTTTGAGACCACTCAATGTAGTTTCATCAAGAACCGTACCGGCCAAGATAATTCCTTGAGTACCGACCGATAAGATACCTCCAATATTGAGTCGTGTACCGATAGAGGCGCTCGTTGCTGTCAAAGATCCTACCTGTGCTACTTGCGCTATGGTTAATTTCTCTACTGAAGCTTGGGTCAAACGAGTAGCAGGGAAACGAGCGCCCTGGAAACTAAATACTTTCAAATTTTGGTTAATCGGGTCACGATCAAAAATAAACAAATTAGATCCATCCATGGCCAAGGCCGACGGTGTGCTAGCAGCATTATTGGTAAAAAAAGGATCAACTGCATCATTCATAAATCGAATCGCCGCTGGATCGTTGACATCATACATAGTGACGTTGGAAGTATACGGCGAGCCTTCAAAGGTATAATTAATATGCGCTCCCACAAGAACATAGCCGCTCTGAGCAACCAGAGAAGAAGGTGTCGTCGTAAAGGCAACACTACTCGATCCCAAGAGTGAAAAAGTAGTCAAATCAATAGCATACAAACGAGTCCCTGCTGCATAGATCGTTGAACCGCTAATAGCGGCGGCCGACACATATTCGCCTGCAGGAGGTTGCCACCGCCCAATGAAGCTAGGGTAAGCTGGATCAGTCAAACTATAGAAGGTTAACCCGCTATTGCGATCTTTATCAACCACCACCAAGGTATTGCCTTGAATCAAAACTTGTCGTGGCTGCTGCAATCCAGAAACAGTTCTGACAATTTGCAAATTAGCTGGATCGGCGATGTTAACAATTAATAATTTGGATGTGCTATGCGAATCAGTATCCGCGACAACGTACGCATAAGAACCACGGACACGAACATCGGTCGGCGAGGTATCGACCGCTGATATACCGCTAATGGCTAAACCACTACCAACAAAAGATACATTTCGTGGCTTGGAAATATCCATGACTTTCAGCCCTGCCGAAGTGGCTAAATAAGCATAAGAACCGCTTAAATCTAGTCCCCAGCCGGTAGCACCCAACAGCGGAGACGAACAAGTCGGACTTCCGGCGATACATAATAATTTTGTACGAGAAGGAATACTAGCATCAAAAATACGTAGACGATCGGACATGGCATACACCAGCTTGCCGCGAACTACCGCATCATAAGCAGCAGTAGCTATGCCACTTATCGGAGCGCCGGTAACATTGTATTGCAGTCCATCTTCACCGACACCACTACTGGGCGTGAAGAAACCATGTCCGACGTCCAAATCAAATGATGACGCTGCTCTTCCTAGTAATACCTTACCAACCCCGCTATTAGGATTATTGATACCGAAGGCATTATCTAACCAGAAGGAGGCGTTACCAACAATTGTCGACCAGCCGCAATTAACTTTGCTAACGTCACATAATAATTTATCGCCCCAATACAGATTCTGACTGGCAACGCCAGATTTCGGAGTCAATCCTAGATAATCAAATGCTTGCTCACCAAACTGAATAGCTGCGCTCACTCCTGAAGCAACATCATTGAGAATTTGTACCGGACTACTAGCTGTCAAACCTCTTCCCAACCAAGATCCAGCCGATATAGCCGGTGCATCCTGCGTCGTCGAAGCATAGAGACCAGTAGAATTATTGGCGTCCAGACCATCGCTAGCAGCAAACACGCCATAGCCGTCGTCGGCTTGGGCATCAATTGTAGTAGTGGCTGCGTTGGCATTTGCCATTAGTGCAGCACTACCAAAAAGCATACTAGAAGACTGAACATTATTAATCTGATGACTGTTCATGTTCAGCGTCTTGGTAGCCTTATGATTTCCTAACCCATCACCACGAGCGCCGTCAGGTACCCAACCACAAGTCGGCGAGCTGGCGTCGCATACCATGGTATTACCCCAATAGAGTGAAGCCGTGGCTGAGTCTGATCCTGGTACAGACAGCTGGAGTTGATTCGCCAAGCTATTGCCCAAAATATAGCCCTTTTCAGCTTTGACACCGCCAAATAATTTAGCTCCATAGCCGCTGGTGCTGGTTGCCAACAAGGCTGGTCCTCCTCCGGTATTAGTAGCACGTAAACCGGCGAAAGCCGCGTTATTAGAATTCGTTACTGCTCGCAGGCCGTAAGACTGATCTGCGCTTAGTGATAAGCCGATACGATCATGGCCGTTGATATAAAGCGCAGGATAATAGACACCACCTTCGAAGGTAGAGCGAATGTTGTAGAGACGGAAACGAGGCGTATCGTCAGGTGATAGAAATAACGGCAATCGCGCCTGATGTGGATCGTTATGTCCTAACTGATCGCCGATGGCTGCTGAAGGAGTCTGCAATGTCGTATTGTCGGGTGGTGGACTCGGTGACATGATCCACGTCTGTGCGCTGACGACGAACCACCCGCTCATAGTTACAATGGCGACGACAACGAAAACAATGAAATATCTTTTTGGCATATCTTGGCGAAGTTCCAACAGGAAAATTCATGACTATTATACCACATAATTGACTGCACCAACAATTATTAGTTATAATAACTTTATGAATTCATTCTTACTTTCATTACGTCAGAAAAAAGTTATCCTCATCGCCTCGTTACTCGTGCTTATTGGACTAGCTGCGTTGATCTATTGGTTGTGGTTAGCTGTCTGGATGGCACATGATGCCAATCAGAAACCAGATTGGGAGAAGAAAATCTTAAGCGCTCCGAAGATACCGAGCGAAGCCAGCGTCGTACTAAGCTATACCGGTCCCATCCAACGAATCGATATACGAGCCTATCAAATGACTATACTGACAGCAACAGGGACCAAAACCGTCACCTTCAATCCCAATACTCCCGTTCGACTCATAGCTAAGCAGGCACTCCCCGATCGCCCTCCGTCAGGCCAACGCCCTGCCCAATCAGTACAGGAGCTCACGTCGCAAGCAACCATCGAAAACTTAAAGGTCGGCAATCTGATCCAAGTCAGCTCCTTGACGAATATCAGCGGCTTAGCTACATTCAAGGCTGATACCATTGTGGTATTACAATAATCAAAAACTATGAATATCGCCTATATTTTACTGTTAGTTGTCGTAGTCGTAGCACTTTGGCTAGTCGCTACCTACAACGGTCTCGTTCGTCGCAAAAACCAGGTCCAAGAGGGCTGGTCGGATATCGACGTACAGCTCAAGCGTCGTTATGACCTAATTCCCAATTTGATGGAGACGGTCAAGGGCTACATGCAACATGAAGATCGCGTCCTGACCCAAGTGACCGAAGCTCGCACCTTGGCAATGAAAGCGGAAAATGCTGACACCCGCGCCCAAGCTGAGAATGCTCTGACAGGGGCACTGAAGTCATTATTTGCTGTGGCCGAGAACTATCCTGATCTCAAAGCTTCCACTAACTTCCTTAAGCTTCAGGATGAACTTGCTGACACAGAAAATAAGATTCAAGCTGCACGTCGCTTCTACAATGGTCAAGTGCGCGACTTCAATACAGCTGTCCAAGTTTTCCCCACCAATCTCATCGCCTCGATCATGGGTATGAAGGCCTTTGCTTTCTTCGAAGCCGAAGCTGACCAACGGGAAAACGTTCAAGTCAAATTCTAATTTTCACTTGCCCGAAAACCCAGTTACTCGCGTATCTGGGTTTTCGTTAGGAAGAGCCATTCGGTACTCGCTGCTCGATACTCGCGACTCGAAACTCGGATAGCGGGTCCCTGATACCGGATAGCACACTATCCTCTTCCCAGCACCAAGTCCCTAGTCCCATACTTATGTATAACCAAATTAATAGTAACAAACAAAAAACCTTCCTCATCATGACGCTCTTTGTCATCGTACTAGGAGCAATTGGTTGGTTCGCTGGTCTGTATTTTGATGCGGGCTACTTTCCATTAGCCGGGGCAATAATCTTTGCCTTCTGTATGACACTGATCAGCTACTTCTCGGGCGACAAGATCGCTTTGAGCTTATCCGGCGCCAAACAAATTCAAGCTCAAGACAATCCTTATGTCTATCATCTGGTAGAAAACCTAGCCATCACCGCTGGTTTACCGATGCCTAAGGTATATCTTATCAATGATAGCGCTCTGAATGCCTTCGCCACCGGACGAGATCCACAGCATGCCTCCGTCGCTCTCACCACAGGCATAATAGAAGCTCTAGCCAATGAAGAATTAGAAGGAGTAATTGCACATGAGCTATCACACGTGAAAAATTATGACATCCGTGTCATGATGATCGCTATCGTCTGTGTCAGCGCTATCAGCATTTTGGCGGACGTTCTTACCCGCAACATGTTCTGGGGTCGGAGGTCCAATAACGAGCGAGATTCTATCGGGCCAATTATCATGGTCATCGGCCTAATCTTCGTTATTCTTTCACCGATCATCGCCCAATTGATGCAATTAGCAATTTCACGTAAACGAGAGTACCTAGCCGACGCTTCAGGTGCACTTCTAACACGCTATCCCGAGGGACTAGCCAGAGCCTTGGAAAAGATAGGACAAAGCCAACCACTAAAACACTCCAGCCAAGCCATTGCTCATCTCTATATCGGCGAGCCGGATGGCGCTAAACCACGCGCCAGTCGCTTGGCACAACTTTTCTCCACCCACCCTCCGATTGCCGATCGCATCCAACGACTACGAACTATGACACGATAATATGAGACGTTTCATTATTGCCATCACACTGCTTGCACTCGTAGCGCCATCAATCAGTTGGGGCGCTACCCTTCATCAAGGTGAGGTGACTACTAACGCACTCGGAGTACCGCTCTCGGTAGTAGCTTCGGCGCGCCTAGAACGTCAAATCACTAACTCATTACGCGGAACCCTAGTCGAGATCGGCAATACTAGTAATCGTTATACCACTGTTGTGCTACGGATAACCTCAACACATGGTGAATCTAGCGACGAAACAATTGAGATAACGCCTTCCACTGTTCTGAAGAATAGCTCCAATCAAACAAGTACTCTCAATGACTGGATTGCCGGCGATCAACTGACCCTCCAAGCGATCCGAGGTGAGCAAAGTGGCTATTATCGCGCCACTAAAATTTCCAATTCCAGTATTAGTAACCAAGTTCAGTCGGTCAATGGCTGGATCACTGCTCTTGATGGTGTTACCAATAAGCTAAGTTTGTCGGGAGACAGTCGCATCACCAGCCTTGACCTAAGCAGTGTTCGCCTCGTAGTAGGTAACCAAAACCCCGCCCTCCTCTTCGACTTCCGAGTCGGCGATCGGAT
This sequence comes from uncultured Gammaproteobacteria bacterium, assembly GCA_964540995.1. Taxonomy (GTDB): domain Bacteria; phylum Patescibacteriota; class Patescibacteriia; order UBA1558; family 2-01-FULL-52-15; genus JAZDLR01. Next base: position 36,206 of record CAZIOU010000002.1, read on the forward strand.
CAGGGCGCGCGTTAAGAAAACATCTTCCGACCAAGCACAGGCGCTGATCGTAGTTGCCTTACGACGTGGTGATAGTCTGTTCATGAGAACAACTCGCTGGATTATCCCAGCCACCATCACCGAGATTGCCAGCGATGTCACGTTGCCTCTGACAATCCAAGTCAGAGCTATGCCGTCTCGCTTCTATCAAGAAGGTGATATCAATAATATCTTTGGCAGCTCACGAGCGCTCGTTTCTGTCGTCATTAATAACCAGACAGAGTTAAAACGCGCCTATCGCGGCAACCTGGCAGTAACCGAGTTAGCTGAAGGTGACGATGTAACGATTGTAGGAAGATGGGATGAGCTACACCATAACTTCATCGCCGATACGTTACGAGATCAGTCCGTACAAGCTTTGGGTGCCACCTATCTCTACGCTCAAGTATCCGAGATTGATTTAGAAAAACGGACCGTGACTGCTTTTGCTTGGCAAAACGATCACCAAACGGAGAATTGGACATTAACTTTCGACGACAATAGTCAATTTTATCGCGAGAAGAATCCCTTCTTCGCCAAAGATCTACTCTTAGGCAGTATCGTTCGCCTCCGACTTGATCGGGTTTCGCTAGCTGACCATCGAGCACATATTCAGAAACTGATAGTCATGTCACAGAATGACCAACCGCTCCAAACCTTACCGACATTTCCAGGAAGGCGATAAAATTGCTATACTGTTATTATTAGTAACTATTTAACTCACATGAAAAAAACCAAATCCCAACTCATGCCTCTGGCCATCCTAGGAGTCATCTCCATCTGTTTCGCTGCTTACCTAGCTCAAGCGGCCGATAAGGTTAACGATGGTACCGTTGCAATCACACCGATGCCCAAAGTTGAGCGTTCGGCTGTCACTCCTTTCCGAACCTATGACGGAGTCATTACCTCTGTCTCTGCCAATTCTATTGCTGTCATGTCTGTCGGCACTAAGGTTAACGCAGCAATAAATAGTAACACTCAAATCTTCGAAGGTAATGCCAAGGCGACAACTAAAGCTCTGAAGGTAGGCACCCCAGTCAAAATTCGCGCTAAGGTTCTAGGCAAAACGTCTCTCTTAGCTGTTAGTATCAAAGTAATCAAAGCGGTAACTGACACGACACAAGCTATTAAATAAGTTCAATCCTTAAGCTATAGTGTCGGACACTATAGCTTTTTGTTTTCTCTTGACTAATCAAATAACTCATGTCAAAGTAGCGTATATGAATGATAATCTTTTGGAGAAATTTACTGGTCATTTCAAGCAGATCCTCATCCGAGCCCAGAATGTGGCTTGGCAGAAAGGTTCCCAGCATATCGAACCGCTCCATCTGCTCTACGCCCTCCTCGAACAGAAGGGTAGTATTGCTGCGGAAATTTTGACCAAACAAAACCTCAAAACAGCTGACCTACAGCTCAATATCAATGAGCCCCTGACGACTGACAAATTGCTATCCACCAATCCATGGGACCTACCCCAACCCAATGAGGCTAGTCAGCATATTATCGAACAAGCCGTAAAAATTGCTTTCGAATTTGGCCACAAATATGTCGGTAGTGAGCACTTACTCTCAAGCTTGATCAATAATAATGACCGCACCGTCCAAGCTATATTCTTGCGCTATACTATAGATGTACAGAAGATTGCTCAGCAGTTGGAACTAATATTACGTGGCGCTTCCAAATTCTCCTCTTGGCAACAAGAGCAAAGCGATCCGCACGATCTCGAACATCGCCTCATGGGTGAAGGTAATGGGTCTCCAGAATCAATCTTGGAACAGTTCACCACTGATCTCACCAGCAAAGAAGCTCAAGAAAAAATTGACCCTGTCATCGGTCGTGCCCCCGAGATCGAACGCTTGATCCAGATCTTATCGCGCCGAACCAAGAATAACCCCATCCTGCTTGGAGATGCTGGTGTTGGTAAAACAGCCATCATCGAAGGTCTGGCCAAGAAAATTGTGGCTGGTGAAGTACCCGATGTACTTCTGGATAAGAAAATTGTTAGCCTCGATCTGTCAGCTGTCCTCGCTGGCACTATGTATCGCGGTGAATTTGAGTCTCGCCTAAAGAAAATAGTCGACGAAGTTCGTAATAACCCACACATCATCCTTTTCATCGATGAGATCCACAATATCATCGGTGCTGGCGCTACCAGCGGCTCGCTAGATGCTGCCAACATCCTCAAGCCTGCACTGGCCCGCGGCCAACTGCGCTGTATCGGTGCTACGACACGCGAAGAGTACCGTAAATTCATCGAGAATGACAAAGCACTCGAACGACGCTTCCAGGCTATCATGGTAGAAGAAGCGAGCGAATCAGAAACGCTGGAAATACTGCGTGGTATTCAGAAGAATTACGAGACCTATCACCGGGTCAATTTCACACCGGAGGCCCTAGAAACTTCTATTGTTTTGAGTCAGCGCTATATGCCGGAGAAGAAATTACCCGACAAGGCTATCGACCTCTTAGACGAAGCCGCTTCTAGCTTACGCGTAGCCAAAGAGAAAAATAAATCTATCAAAATCATCCGCGATCTCGAGCAGCGTCTCCACGGGATACGTCAAGCGAAACGCCAAGCCATCAATGAAGAAAATTTTGCTAATGCTATCAGCCTCAAAGATCAAGAAGAGATCGTAACCCAAGAGTTACAAGCCTTACGAGCTAGTCAGAATCAAGAGAAAACCAATATCCTCGGCATCATCACCGCCGAGCGTATCGCTGATATTGTGGCGCGGGCTACCGGTATCCCGGTAACTGAAATCTTGCAGACCGAACGCAAGAAACTATTGCATTTGGAGCGGTATCTACAGAAAGAGATCTACGGTCAAGATGAAGCGCTGAAAATAGTAGCCAACACCATCCGACGAGCTCGAGCAGGACTATCAGATCCCAACCGCCCGCTAGCTTCTTTTATCTTCATGGGTCCGACCGGTGTCGGTAAGACCGAGGCCGCCAAGCTGTTGGCACGACTACTATTTGATAATCCCAATGCGCTCATACGCATCGACATGTCTGAATTCTCCGAAAGTTTCAATGCTTCCAAGCTGATCGGTGCTCCGGCTGGCTATGTCGGATATAAGGATACCAACGTACTTACCGATGCGGTCAAAGCTAAGCCTTACAGCATCGTACTCTTCGATGAGATCGAGAAAGCGCATCCCGATATCTTTAACCTGCTCCTGCAGGTTCTGGAAGACGGCCGATTAACTGATGCCTCCGGACGTATCATCAATTTCCGCAACACAATAATCGTCATGACATCCAATATTGGTTTGGAGCAGTTCAATGCCCAAGCTGCTCTAGGATTTGAAGCGGCTGAAGAAATGATCGAGACAGTGGAAGAAAAATTTGCCAAGACTAGTGATCAGATCAAACGATCCTTACATGACTACTTCCGCCCAGAATTCCTCAATCGAATCGATAAAGTTATCGTCTTCAAGCCTCTATCCAAATCCGCCGCTAAGAAGATCGTCCAAGCCGAAATAGAGAAATTACGTGCTAAACTAGCTTCTCGTCAGATCACTTTTGATCTCGATACTGCTTCAATTAACCACATTATCAACGAGGGCTTCGTGGTAGATGAAGGCGCGCGATCACTCAAACGCTATTTCCAAGAGCGCATTACCAATGTTTTGGCCGAGCAAATTCTTAGTAGTGAGACTTCCAAACATTTTCAAGCTAATCTCAAAGACAAACAGATTGTCGTGACTCAATAATAGTTAAACAACTTAAAAACAGGGACCTTTAACCTGTTTTTATGTTTTTATCTTCATTACTCGACTGGATTTTCCCCCATACCTGTCTCCTCTGCCAACGAGGCGAATCGCTTCTCTGTGATCAGTGTCAACGATCACTACCGCTGCAGCCCCAAACTATTGAGGTAGTAGGCTTGGAGCGCACTCTGATCGCCACTGACTATCAGCAAGAGACCGTACAAGCGCTGATCAAACAGTTCAAGTATCACAACCTACCACAACTTGGTCAGCACCTAGCCCCTTTGCTAATACAATTAGTTACGCTCCAGGCAATGGATCAGGATTGGATTCTCGTGCCCATCCCACTTCATGCCAAAAGACTACGAGAACGTGATTATAACCAATGTCAGCTCTTAGCCGAAATAATAGGTAAACATTTTAACTGGCCGGTATGCAGCGTGTTGCAGCGGCAACGATCGACCAGAGCTCAAGCCAAGCTCAACAAACAGCAGCGACTCAAGAATATGGCTGGCGCCTTCAGCCTTAGCTCAACGACAATACTTAATAACCGTAATATTATTCTAATCGATGATGTAGTCACTACCGGCGCCACATTAGAAGCGGCCGCAGCGGTGGGGCGGCCGCGTCAACCCGCGCGGTTATGGGGGCAGGGGCGAGCGCGCCAAAAGTCACAACCACAATAAAGCCCCCGAGACCC
>CAZIOU010000002.1:40646-116650 GCA_964540995.1 uncultured Gammaproteobacteria bacterium
TAAAAACATTATTTTTTTTACTATTGTTTGTTTTCCACCAACCCGCCCCAACATACCCCGGGCCGGCGGGTGGGGGGCGCCCGCTTCAACCGGCTCGTATCTGGGGACTGGCGCTAGCGCGCAATCAGTCACTACGACATTAACGCACCGTAGACCACTTCTTGACGGGCTTACCTTGGGAAGCACGGATATAGTTGATTGACCATTGACGCATCAAATTTATATAACCGACTCGACGATAGCGTCTTGGTGATTCATAGACTGGTACTTCCAGACAAGCGATCTTACCTTGCTTGGCTAAGCGATTATAGAGTTCGAAATCCTCTCCAGCTCCCAAGCGGGCATTGTAGCCTTGCAGCTGACGAAACACATCGGTTCTAATAATCTGACATTCACCTTTGGCTGCGCCCTTACCAATACGATTAAGGAATTTGACATAGTTCCAGAAGAGCCAATGAAAGATATGATCAGACCAGATAGCTTCCTTGGGATATATTCCAGAGCGAGCCGTCGCGGCTACAACCGCCGAAGAACTATTGAAGGCGTGTCGTACTGCAGCCAAGAAAGCATCAATGTCTGAGACCAAGACGTCAGCATCGAGGAAAACCAAGATCTTACCACTGGCCACTTCCGCTCCCCGATTGCGCCCACGCGCTATCGTCTCTGGTCGGTCATCAGGCTTGCGAGCTATCTTGTCCGCCAGCGGCTGTGCAATCTGTACCGTACCGTCAGTACTCCCTCCGTCAGCTACGATTACTTCCAGTCGATCAGCATCACGATAGCGTTGCCATTGCTTCAAAGAACGACCAATGACGGTCGCTTCGTTGAAGGTAGGGATGATGATGCTGATTTTCATGTTACGGCGTGGGTGTAGTAGTATCAATTGTGGTAATGGGCTGTATAACCGAATAGCAGGTAGGTTTAGTAGGATCTTGATCGGGTATGGCTAAAATCTGTCCGTGAATATGGTTTACACCTGGATTGCCACAAGGATAATCATCGCTATCTCCTTTTTTCTCACATTGAACATAGTCAAATCCCGCTTCAATCATGATGTCTTTAAGTTCAGGATAAAAATTACCGTCCACGATACTACCAAGAGCACCGGCTGGATCTTGCAAATCAATAGCACAGGAAACCGGCGGATGACTAGCATCAAACATACATTGATTTGCCGGCCCTCCGTAATGATAACTGTCTGAGTGTTGGCAACTTCCTGATATACCCTGGCCCGTCACCGCACGAGTACATAAACTACCATTCTTTGGTTTAGTCCAAATATGATCATCTGTGACGCTATTGAGATAAACCTTAGAAAATTTCTTTTGTTCTAGGAGAGTATTCAGTCGGTCCACAACTTGTACTAAACTCGGATGCATGGTCAGCAGTTGCTGCGAAGAAATATTATGCAACACTAACTTAGATAACGAAGGAGTAGTATTTGATAATTGGCAGTAGCCCTGTGGTGTCTGGTTGCCGTAATTCTGAAAAACCCCAGGTTCCACAGTACTTGTAACTATATTAATCGGTGTAATATCTATAGGCTCTAAATTAACCAAATTGGAATTGATTTGGGCAAAGAGTACGAACGAGATCAAAGCTAAGACTAAGCCAGTGATAGCACCAACGATCATTTCTTTGGCTTCCTTGACCTTAGGCACCTCACCTACTGCCAAGATCCAACGTAAACCGCCCATAACTACCATCAGAACCGCCAAGATAATAGCCGCTCGCACGAAGAAGGTATAGACCGAGGCAACATAGCAAGCCAGAAATCTACCATCTGGAACATTCTGACCGCATTCAGTACCAAGTCCGAGATAAGAAGTGAAAGGAATACGACTGCTAGCTACAGCATCGCGCGCATTGACCACGGTATTAGTCAGAGAAGCAGCATGCGCTGTCATGATGACCAAGTTATGGAAAATAGTGGTGAAGAAATGAATCATAATTTATTGATAATGGCTTGCCACTCGCTTAACGATAATTCACCGTCTACGCGTATTGTACCATTTACTTCAGAATAAGGCACAGCTGTAATACGAGCTACTGTCCCCTGACTGATATTAGTTTCAATTAAATCCATCGGTTGCTGATCCTGGAGGCAAGAAGAAAATATTGTCTGGTCGAGCTTAAGATCAAGTGCATTCTGTAATAATACTGACGACCAATCCGTCACCTGATTCTGTTGGGTGAAGAGGCGGTCATGATACTGCCAAAACTTACCTTGATTCTGCGCACAACGAGCAGCCAGAGCTAGCTGACGCGCCGTATCGTCATCAGGCATATCTTTCCAGATAAGACGAACTTTATCTGGGTAAAGACCACGGACTTGACGCAGGACGTCGGCGTTACGCTGACAAGCAGGGCAGGTGAAGCTACTGAACGTCACTATGCTGATTTGAGCGTCTTTAGATCCTAGACTGGGATCAAAATCAGAAATCGCTACAGGAGTGAAAGATTGTTTGACCTGCTGTGGACCAACGGGACGCACCCGAATCCATGTCAGCATCAAGATAGCCGCCGCTGCGCCTAACAAGAAGATGATGAAGAGAATAGTGATCCACGTCTTGGACATCTACTTAAGTTGAATACTATGAAGTCGTCCAGTTGAGCGATCAGTGAAGTAAAGCACCGACTCATCAGACGAAAGGAAGACGCTCGCAGCGTTATACAATTGTTGACTGCCAGCTGGGATAGCCAGTGGCACTCGCACACCTGATGTCAGGTCGATACGATAGAATACATCAGGTACAGTATCGGCCAATGAAGGGTACAGTCCCGCACCATCGGGTAATTCTGTCGGTACAGCGCAGAAGATCTGATCACCGCCTCGGCTGAAAGTACACTTATCTGCCCAGGTCTGCAGTTGAAGATCGGTCTGACTATAGCCGAGATCGGCCGCGCTCCCCTCGGTGATCCAGAGACGTGGTTTGAAGCCGTCACGAGCATTGGAAGCGTTATAGAGTAGATGATCACCAGCCGGAGACCAACTGCCAGAAAATTTCAGTCCATCGACAGTAAACGATTTAATATTTTCACCATTCTTACCGATAGGAACCACTTCCTGTGAATCGGTGCCAACAGCATGATGATAAAGTCCTATCAGTTTATTGTCAGGTGATACGGTCACTTGTAGATCTAAACCCTTGGTACCAGAAATCGGCTCGACCAGTTTCAGATTGGAACCGTCAGTGTTGCTGGTGACCAACCATTGATTGTTTGCGCTGTCACCTTTCCAGACTGCAGCGATAGCGGTTCCTGAAGGATCGATAGCGAAACTTTCTAATTCTTTGGGTAACGTAATCTGCTTCTTGGTAGTGAAATCATAGAAAATATTGGAACCATCGGGATATTCTAATATGGCCTGCTGTTTGACTGGCGACCAGGTGACATTGTCAACACCAAAAAATATTGGGTCACTGTAGGCCTGACTTTTACCGTCAGCATTGAGCAACATGAACTGCGAACTATTGGGTTGGAAATAGACTACACCACTACCGGTAGGTTTGGGACTGACTACGCTATCGCTACTATAATCAGTAACCTGCGTCAATCCTCCGCTGGCCACGGTGTCGACAGTACCGGTGGTAGGGAAATTAGTCGACGGAGTACTGGTCGTACCGGTTGTCGGTATCTGCCCCGGTGTCACTCCTGGTAGCTGACCAGGCGTATTGGTATTGGTCGTCCCCGGTGTAGTACTCGTGCGGAAAAATAACGCGTACAGACCGAAAGCCAGCAAAAGTATGATGAGAACAAAACTTGCTATTAATCCAATCCTACGAATATTCATACAAATTATTAATTACTTGTTGTAGCTTGGCTAACGAATCCATCCCACCAGCTCTTCACCGCACTTAATAAGGCATTGAGCGTTATTTTCGGGTCCAGCAATGGCAAAAAGACGATGAAAAAAATTGATATAACGGTCATCAGCATCCAATCAACAAATAACAGCACCCCCACTTCAGTATCTGTTAGCTTATCCTCGCCAACCAAAGGAATTTTGAAAGGCAATAAATTGCATACAATCAAACGAATATGCATTTCGAAAAAAAGAAAGAAAGCTCCGACCAACGTTAACCCAGTCACGATACGGCGAAGGTCTCGAAGTGAACGTAATGCTTGGGCAGTATCATCGACAGTCTGAGTCTCCTCTGTATTTTCTTCTGCTTGAGCCGTCATCGCTTCCAGACGACTGCTTACTTGCTGCAGCTGGAGCTGACGACTATATTCTTCTTGGACTTGCTGGCGTTGATAATACGGATCCTCTGGATAATCGATACCAGGGCGCAGATTGAGACCGGCTGGAGTAGGTAAGACGTCAGCCATACTATTTCTGCAGCCAGTCAGCCGAATCAACTAACCACTGATCCGCTGACTTAATTAATTGTAATTTTAATTGTTGGAAATAAGTAGTGGTTTTCAAGCTGGCATCACGCTCACTTCTTTGTAGTGTCAATACAATAGTCGAGGCAGTAGCGGTCTGCTGAGAAGTCTTGATACTGACTACCCTACTCTCGACACCTTGGTACTTGTCGCCGGGTTGAGTAGTACCAGCTGATACTACCTGCCGCAGATGATCGGTCATCAGGGGAAATAACTGCTTAATATTTTCGTAAGGATTCTGGTTGGAATAGCTACCATAGCGTTCGGCAAAGTTACGCGCAGCCACCACAGCCTCGCCTCCTACTGGCGGCTGGATCTGATCACTACCGGTTACCGTGTTGGTTGGCTGATTGGCAGCTCCGGTATTAAGGACTACATCGGGAGGTCTCTGATCGCGCAGTAACCACCATAATCCTAGACCAAATAACACCGCCATAATGATAGCGCCGATAATAATTGGTCGTTGGTAGCGTGGCCACAAAGCGTTCATGGTTCCTAAGAATTACTCAAGGTTTTGTTAACAGTTTCAGCAAAATCTTTCTTGGCTTGTTCGATCTCCAGCAACTGCTTCGGATCGGACGTGATAAGTTGATCTTCGGTATAGGACGCCATCACCTTGATAGCGGCGTGCTTGGCACCGGCGAAGAAGATACCCTCTCCTACTGCACTTTCGAGCAACAAATATTTCTCTCCTTCTGTCAGTAAGAAAGTTTTCTGAATATTATTGATGGACGCCGGAGATTGCTTGAGCAGCATCTGCATCGATGAGTTCGTTACGATCGCCTGACCATAGGGGGACAACAAAAAGTCATTGACATCTTGGGTAATAGTCGTGATGCCCAGATAATATTTGCGACATCGTTTCACCAGAGCGTAGATAAATTTGGCACTATCTTCATGCTGCATCAGCCACCAGGCCTCATCAATAATCAGGAGACGTTTCTTGACTGAAGAACGAACAATATTCCAGATATAATTGATGATGGTGTAAATTGCGATCGGGCGTAATTCGTCTTCTAGATCACGGACACTAAATACTACTAGCTGATTATCAATATCAACATTGGTAGGGGCATTAAACAATCCTGAGAACGTACCTTGCGTATATTTCTTAATGCGCAAAGCAATGTCCTCTCCTCCCACCATACCCATCAGTACTTCCTCGAAATCGGACATCAATGGCATACTTCTCTGACTCCAATCTGATCCAGGTGTAATATCTTTCTTGGCATAAGTCTCCAGCAAAGCTCGATCAACGATCGAGTCCTCTTCATTGGTCAGCACTCCTACCATCAAGCGAACCAGACCCTTCAAGGTAATAACCGCACTGCGCAAGATATCTTCCGGTCGAGCGTCTCCCAGCTTACGTGGCAAGTCAAAAGGATTAAGCTTACTTTCCGCGTTGAGAGATAAATTCACGTAGGTGCCTCCAACCGATTCAGATAAGTGCAAATACTCTTTTTCCGGATCAATAATGATAATATCAACGCCTAACATCATACTGCGAAGGACTTCCAATTTGACGGCGTAGCTTTTGCCAGCACCAGAGGTAGCGAAGACCACTGAATTGGCGTTCTGCAAACTGAATCGATCGAAGATAATCAAGCTGTTATTGTGTCGGTTAATACCATACATAATTCCGTTGTCGGACGTTAGCTCTGAGGAGACAAATGGGAATGAAGCTGCCGCTGGAGAACTACTCATATTGGCCGTCACATAGAGCTCGTCATTACCCAAAGGCAGAGTCGAATTGAAGCCCTGCTCCGACTGATAGAAGGCTCGTCGTGACATCACCAGATGCGCGCCCAACAGATTCTCTATCTTATCCGAAGCGCTATCTAAGCCTTCTTTGGTTTCCGAGTAGATCGTGATATAGAGCGCATATTGGAAAAATTTCTCCGTCCCCTGACTTAAGGAGTCACGTAATGATTCAATATCAGCCAGCGCCGTTTCTTGCACCGGATCACGTGGTGCTCCTTTCTCCCGATCAGATATAATCTGCGCTTCGATGACTCCAACCTTCTTCTTCAATTGCTTCAGCACGGTCGTACTATCGACGGGATAGAAGAACATCGCAATATCCAAAGGCAAACTATAATTGATAATCGGAGCAAACCAACTAATCGTCACATACCGAGGATAGGCAATGACAAAGATCGTTCGAGCAAAAAGTGGTCCCAGTCGTAAATGATTAACATCAACTTGGAAGGACGACGGTGCGATGATATCGCGGATGTTAACCACTCCCTGACGGAAAAACTTTTCCGCTTCTAGGACACCAATTTCTTCTTTGTTCTTCTCACGTATCTCCTCTTCCTGCTGATAGACTGACTTTGGTTGCGTATCAGTGGCAGAATAGGTACGTTTGAGTTCTTTGGGTTCTATCATTGGCTCAACGATAATTGGTTAATATCTTCCAGTGGCTGACTCTTGGTCATAGTTGGATTATAGCTATTATAGTAGAGCTCAATTAAAGCCTGTGTATCCAGACGTTGTACCTGCAGTCCCATACTCGTCAGTCCCGAGGAGATGAAAATAGCACGCTTAGTCAGCTCGCGAGAATAGGTATCAAATTTATCGCGTCCCAAGGTAATCCTCCGAGCAGTGGAGAAAGCATCCATCAGGCGTTCCCAGTATTTACGTTTCAAATCGTGTAATGGATTATAGGAGACAACAACGAAAAACTTCTTACTCATAATGTCTTCCAGTTCCAATAATTCGGTGACAAAATTGCGATAATCGGCGGTCTGCAATCGTAATAACTCATTGGTGTGTTCACGTTCAGTCTTGCGTAGACGATCGAGATATTCATCGATATTAAGCGGGCGAGATTGCACCACTATTTGCAGTGGCATACTGAGCGAGTTGAGAAAATTGACATAGGAACCAACCATTGCTTCCTGCTCGTCTTCTGATTTGAGATCGAAGTTCACCGAGGATACAATCAAGACAGCTCGTACCGTTCCATCACGCATCACTACGACGTCTTCCTTGATCTCGGCAATGTCCAGATAATGCTGGGCCGAAGCCAAGGGATTTTTCTTATGATTATTTTTGGCCATAAACAGTTTGATTGGTGAAGTTAGCCTGCTCCTCTCCTCGATACGCACCGCCGGTATCGACGACTAGAGCTAATTCTGACAATTTACGCGGAGTTAGACGAGGTTTAGTTGCATAAGAGTCGTCTATCTTGACCGGCTGTTTCATCGGCTCCGACACTACATCGTCTTCTTTCTGCCAGACGCGTAAATCCGGTTTACCGAATCGAGATAAAAAATTAAGTATAAAAATGTGCATTGGCGTCCCGTTGATTTTGAGAAAGGCGAAGCTACCACCGATAGCCAAAATAAAGACAGAAAATAATAGGAACAAATTAAATTCGAACAACTTATAGGTAGCAAAGATAAAGATGCCAGTCACAATCAAGGTGATAAATTGGCGCGTGGTAATACTGCCAATAATCTTATCTTCGATGTCAATAAATTGTGGCACGATAAATTTACGCATAGCTTAGAAGCGTAGCTGTTTATTCAGATCAGTCATAGCTTCAAATTCTTCTGCTGTCAGGTAGGGTTTATTTTCCTTCTGCAATTCCTGGACAACCTGCGACAAATTACGACTATGCTCCAAGCCGTGATGACCCATCGTTAGATAAGTTTGATATACCTGACTCGTGCGCCAAGCAGTCATGCCTTGTGCTTTGCGTGCCAGAGATTCTTTGGCCAGATTATTGATACGTTGCAGTACTTTGGCGGCCCGCACACGCGGATCAGCATCAAGCTGACGGAATTCGTCAACTGTCATAGCAGCTAATTCATCGATCCGACTCATCACTTTGGCAGGACGATTAGCTCGTATCGGTGCGCTAACTTTGATCGGCTCTATAGTGACTGCTCGGCGCACCTTGGGTAATTCTGAATCGTTAAAGCTAGGCGCTACTGGCTTAGGCGGAAGTATAACCGTCGGTTTGGGGGCTACTACTGGTTTCTCAACCGCTGCTTGTACTACTGGTGGTTTAACCTCGATTGGCTCCGGCATAACGGGTGATATCTCGTCTGTTTCCATCGTGCGTTCGGCGGATCCGCGGATCACTACACCGTCAGCGGCTTCAATCTTATCTTTGAGACTTTTAACAATAACCATCACTTTATCAGCCAGACTAGGATCAAATGAGAAGTCCTGAATCAGTAACTCTTTGGTAATAACGAAACTTCGCACTTGTCGGAAGAAACTTAGTAATAAACTAACAAATTTCTCCTCTTGCTCTGGAGAAAGTTTGACTTTATTCTTTTCGATCAATTTGGCAGCGATTTTCTCAATACTATATTTTCGCTTCTCAGCTGCCGCCGTCAGATACCCATTAATTTTGGCCATTTCTGCTTCCAAATCCGCTTTATCATCGGGATGAAAATGAAATTCCGCCACTTCATGCGGTTGTCCGCTGATGGTAGCTGGTAAGAAATGACTATCAACCGCTTGAGAAGCTGGTTGCTGAAAATTAGGCGTTATCACTGGCGGTGGAGTCGTCTTAGCCGGCGAAGAAACGGCTGCTAGAGCACCGTGTTGCCAAACTTTAAACTGTCCGTCGACATCCTTAACCAAAAAAGATGGATCCTGGGGAATTATGACTTCAGAATTTGCCATGGGTAGCAAAAATGCTCAAAAAATAATAGCTGTTAACAACTAAATTATACCATAATTATGGCTCCAGCGGAATCCCATAAGCAACAAAAAAGTTCATCGCAGTGATGAACTTTGTGCACGGATAAAATTCTTAGATCAAGACGTTCTAGTCCAGACAACAATCTCCCGACCAACGATTTGTCCTGGTCGATGATAGAGCAAAGTGCCGCGAGTCGACAATTTGGCTGCCAATGATGTCGAAGCGACTTTAGGTTTGACGAAGCTGAAGCCTAATTGGGCCACTTCATACAGGAGCGGTAAGAATTCTGTCCGCTCTCCGATGAAATAGACTGGCCAGACCATGACGACGCGTCCATCAGACTTCAAAATAGTACCTAATTGACGGAAGACAGCAAGATACAGCTGCGATAGCTCTCTTTGAATAGTCTGCAAACGTAATCCCGTGACAGCTCCTTGCAATTCTCGTGCTGGACCCAAATACGGCTCCGTCACTACCACACCTATGGAGTTGGGCGCGAGCCTGGTGGAGAGCTGTTCTGCTGAGATGGTCTGAAATCGGGCTTGAGCATCTGGATACTGCTGTTGCAACCAAGCCATATTTTTCTCCGCCGCAGCGATAGCTCGCTGATCTCGATCAGTACCCAAGATTGATGTGAAGCCTAGGAGCGTTGCTTCCTGCGCAACCGTACCGACTCCGCAGAAAGGGTCCAGCAGAGGAGCGTCATTTCCTGCTCCGCTAATATTGATCATCATTTGAGCCACCTTGGGAGGCAGCATCCCTCGTTCATCATCACGATCCGGTCGCCCATAATCACGGTTGCTATAAGCGGCAAATGGTTGCACAGCACGCGTCAAACCCAAGTAAGTCTGACCTTTTTCTGTCACCACGACAAACTCGCGATCCAATAATTTACTTTTGGTTACTGCTACTGAAGATAAAATACCATCATTATTAGCCACCATTCGAGCTTGCTTGCCATCTGCTTGTAACCGACGTTTCAATTGCAAACCGATCTTCTGCCAGACGCGGACGCTATGAGGTTGAGAATTATAGAGACTATAGCCAAAAACAACTTTCTTCTCATCATCAGACGATGGTAATAATGTAAGCAGATCTTCGGGTGTGATAGCATCGGGCCGTGGCAAGGTATGGACCAATTCAGCAATCTTGATCGTACCACCCAATTGCTTGATCAGATCAAGCGGTTCTACTTTTGCCCGTATAATCAAGGCCTGTGTGCCCAAACTAACAATATCTGACTTTTTGGCCTTAGTGACAGTCAGTATTTCCTCGGCCGAAAGCGCCGGAGAATGGCCTAAAATGAAGATCCAAGATTTCATATTGGCATTATAGCACATGGTTGACAGTATAACCTCATTATGGTAATGTTGTGCCACTTAGATTTGTTATTTTGCTTGCTCGTATTACCTCGATCAAGCCTGACAATATAAGTAATCCACATCTCTTTGATCAACGTTCAGGTAGCTTCAGTCTTTTTTATAGAGCGAAGCCCTGAGCGAAGTCGAGTTTAACTCGACAAGTCGAGGGGATCCTTAATCAATCTTTAAGAATTAAGGTTACATCATGTCACACTATGAACTAACCTATATTCTGACTTCAGCTATTGCTGAGACAGAATATCCGGCTTTGCAGAAAAGCATCGCCGATTTGATCGTTTCCTTGGGTAAAGGAAGCGTTACCAGTGAGGTCATCCTGGGTAGAAAAAAATTGGCCTATCCTATTAACAAGGAAAAATACGGTCACTACGTGACGGTAGAATTTGATGCTGAAGCCGAAAGCATCAAGCAGCTGGATACTGAGTTTAAGCTCAACAATGGCTTACTCCGTCATCTAATGATCACCAAGAAGGTACTTAGCCCAGAACAGCAAGAAGAAGAAGCCTCTCGTCAGGCTAAGGTCAGAGCTCGTAAGGCAGCTGCCAAAAATACTGTCGTCGAGCCAGTAGAGAAGGAAAAAAAGCCCGAAAAATCCAAACCCAAGATCTCTCTCGATAAGCTCGATGAGAAATTGGATGAATTACTCGGACAAGAAATAAAATAATCGAGCTCAGCTCGACTAAACTTCAAAAAATATGGATCTCAATCGTGTCATGCTGATCGGAAATGTTGTGCGCGATCCTGAATTACGCACCACCCCGTCCGGCCAGACCGTAGCCTCTTTCTCGATCGCTACTAACTTGAGTTGGACCGATAAGAGTGGTCAGAAACAAACCAAGGCCGAATTCCACAATGTCGTGGCTTGGCGTAAATTGGCTGATATTATTGGCCAATACGTCAAGAAAGGCAGCAAAGTCTACCTCGAAGGTCGACTGGAGACTCGCTCTTGGGATGACCAAAATGCGATTAAGCACTATCGAACCGAAATCGTCTCTGACAATCTAATCATGTTGGATCGAGCTGGTGCACCCAGTGGCGCACCCAGTCCTCGTCCGATGATGAATAATTCCGCTCCTTCTGCCCCACAGTCTGACGAACCGACCATCAATGTCGATGAGCCAGAAATTAATGTGGAAGACATCCCCTTCTAATTAAATATCTCTGTTACTAGTTATTTGTTATTTGGGAAGAACCAAGTATCGCCCTAATAACGAGTAACGAATTCGGCCAGAGGCCGAAACGACTCATAAAAGAATAACTAACCTCATGGAAAAAGAATCCAAGAAATATTGCTTCTTCTGTGTCAATGCTATCTCTAGTATTGATTATAAGAATACACAGATGCTTCAGCGCTTCACTTCTTCCTATGCCAAGATCGTACCGAAACGTCGAAGTGGCGTCTGCTCCAAACACCAACGCAAATTATCGCTCGCTATCAAACGTGCTCGATTCTTGGCCTTGTTGCCTTATATCGCTAAATAACTCCCATGCTTGGACTAAGTGAAATCAAATTAGGCACTGTTTTGAGTATTAATAATGAACCGTATCAGGTCGTATTCACTCAACACATCAAGGTAGCCCGTGGCGGCGCCACCCTACGTACCAAGTTGAAGAATTTGGTCACTGGCTCAACCTTAGAGAAATCCTTCTCTGGGGCTGACAAAGCCGAAGAAGCCGATCTCAATCGCTCCTCTGCCAACTATCTGTACCAACAGGGAGATAAGGCGGTATTTATGGACAATGAAAACTTCGAACAGTATGAATTTGACCACGACATCCTAGGTGAGGGCATGAAATATCTCAAAGAAGGCCAAACCTGCGACGTCTTGATCTATAATGGCCAAGCCGTTACTGTCGCTCTTCCCAAGAAAGTAACTCTCAAGGTTGTATCCGCTCCTCCTGGAGTAAAAGGTGACACCAGCGGTGGTGCTACCAAGACAGTGACTATGGAAACGGGTCTAGAAATCAAGACCCCGCTCTTCATCAAAGAAGGTGAGGACATCGTCATCAATACTGAAACCGGCGATTATGTAGCACGCGCTTAAACGCGTGCGGAATAGCCTGCCCCGAGCTTGTCGAGGGGTCGCTCGAGCGTAGCGAGAGACTTCAAGTCAAATAGTCAAAAAATCCTGACAGCTTGTCAGGATTTTTGGTTTATTATTAAACTACTAATTTGCTCCTTCGATGACAAAATTTTTGGCAACCAATCTAACTTCCCGCAATCTAAATTCGGCTCTCGTCATATCAATGTAAGCCGCCTGATCCCAACCAGCTTCCGAACAAATCAAGTCTGCAATCATAGCGGTTTCAGCCGGTGAATAGTGTAACTTATCTTGGAGAATAAGCTGAAAGAACAAGACAGCGCTTACCAACGTACTATCGGGTTGCCACAGGGACCTAGCTTGATCACTGAAACGGACACTTATGAAGCGGCGAACTATTCCAATGAAGCGCAGATCCGACGAGATAAATGTCGCCAGCTGTTTACGCCGAGCTGCCAGTACCAAGGCAGCAATTACTCGATCTTTGTCCTCCACTCCTAGAGCTTCCCAAATAATGTCGGCTAAACGTCCAGCTTGATCGCCAATCTCAATCTCGATTCCAGACACACTAGCAGAGATACGAGACAGTAAATCTTGTCCGTAGGCGCGGTACTGGTCAGTGATTCGGGATACGTCGACAGTGGATATGGAGGGTTGCTTCGGTTGATCGGCCACAGCTTCGACACTGCCGCTGCGAACCGTAACCCGACGACCGTCAATGCTGAAACGGGCCAACGTACCTTCACCGTAGGAACTAATAAAATTTAAAACATTAGCTTTGTCCTCTGGGGGTAGATTCTTGACATTGACACTACGGATCAAGTATTGGCTTCGGGCAAGTCCGTCTCTCATCGAAGGACCCATAGCACGAAGGAAATCTTTGAGCCAATTATCTATTGTTGGGTCTTCAACTGGTCCTTGTCCCAAATCAAGTGGTTGAGCGGTTAACCACAGAGAACGATTATCACCATGTTGCTGTAGGAATTCCTCGGCCGTCGCCACGATTGCACCGTCACTCATTGCTTCTGCAACCGGTTGCGGCATTGATCCTTGGGGTAACTGTCCACCCAGACGTTGGATCAGAGTATCGACGCCAGGTAAGTATTGTCTCATGGACCACAATTTACGAGTAGCTATGGCCAAAGTTAAAGCCCGAATATCAACCGACCCTAAGTCAAGCTTTGATAAGGCAGCCGGCAAATCAATTACTTTCTGCTCGCCAGTGTAAATAGTCAATAATACACCTAATACTAATCTCAAGCGTGAGCCGGATAAGTCAAAATCACGAGCAATCGAATCGTTAATTTCGACCGACCCTTCGTTAAATATCAAATCTTTAAATCCCTCAGGTAATGCCTGAAGTAATTTTGTGTTCACAGACATAAATTATCTCACATCATCGATAGGGGCTCCACCACGAGCTACCCTCTTGATATCATTTTCTTTTCGCTGTCGCTTCTCTTCCTCACTCGGTGCTTTGGGTGCTGGTTTGGGACGGGCTGTATCAGGTGTAGGCGTACTAGTTGAAGTCGTGGCTTCAGCATTGGTTGCCGTAGTACCTCCGCCCCGTGTGGCGTCACTAGCTGCCTCGGCTGAATCATATGGCCCATTGATAATCACTGTATCGTCTAACGGTCGTACTGTATCATTCTTCTTTTCATTCTCTTTTGACTTATCTTTATCAAGATCCTTGATATATTTTTCAAGTTTATCGAATGATTTTCCTTGTGTACCGACATTACTCAAATAATCATTTTTGAATAAGCTGGAGGCCAATTTTTGTTGCTCTTTTGCCAATGACTTTGCTGTCTCAAGCGTCGATTCCAAAGTTGTCAAAGCCGCGATCTTGGCTTTTTCAACCTTCGCCGGATCACCGCTTCGAGCCATATAAGTAAATTGCGACGGTGTCAGGTGTGGAGCTACCTGTTCAATACTATCGTCATGTATTCCGGCTGCTTGTTCTGGGGTCAACTTACTTACCAAACTATGAAGTGGCATCAGCGCTTCACGTTTCTCTGAACCATCGTCATTAGTACCGACGACCATCTCCTCATCAGATGCGTATTCAGTAATATGAGCACTATCAACCTTAGCCCCCAACTCTCGTATCTCACGCATCCGTTTAACGTCATCTCCCTCATCAGCTATACCAACTGCTGCTTGAGTGGCGGTACCAAAATTTCCCTTTTCATTCTTTGTCATCTTGGTGGGCAAGGCAGCCAGCTGCTTACCAGTAATACCGACATCGAGAGCGGTATGCATCAAATCACCAGTCCAATCCCAATGAACAGCGTTCTTCTCAAATTCGCCGGATGTATTAAGTGCTGCCAATTTTTCTTTCTGTTTCTCCGGTGACAAGACATCGATATATTTCTTAGTGAACTCATTATAGTGGTCCGATACTGGGTCACCAGGGCCAGCACCCTTCATGATATTGGCGGCTTTCTTACGTAAATCTTGTTTCTTTCTTGATTCTGCTTCGTAACGTTCATCATCATGTTTGATATCCGAAGCCACACTGAAATGTCCCCGTTTGTCTAAAGTCATAGCTGCCGCACGAGCTTCCTGCGCATTGACGCTGCCCATCTTACGCTCTAGTTCATTATCAGTTAATGAAGTCATTTGCTTCATGAAATTACTAGTCTGCGCAGTCTGCATCTGACGATAAGCCGGGACTGCCTTCTGCAATATCTGGTCATAAGCGAAAGCTCCGGTGGCGTATTTCATCGGGCCGCTGGTGGCAACGCCGGCAATATCCTTAAACACCTTATTATCACCCACCCGTTTCACGGTCGCCAAAGCACCAGATCCCGCACGACCCAACGTACCACCCAATAATTTATTGTCCGCCAAAGAAACACCACCGGCAATGCTACTACCGATACCTCGTGTGGCTGCCAATGCGCCCATACCGGCGGTAGCTGCAGCTCCAACTGCCATTCCCTTGAGCGCGCCACCAAGCTTACCTGACCATTTATTGGCCATAGCACCGCCAGCGACACTAAGCTCCTTAGCTACCGTCAGTCCGCCGATCAATAACGAGATACCAACCAAGAAACGAAGTATTGTTGCTACCAAGGGATTATTAGAAGGAGTCGGACAAGCCGTCTCACCAGTAACAGCGGCGGAGTCCGTCGCTTGATTGAGCTGGCCTTGTGCGCCCTCCTCTGTCTTCTGAATCGTAAAAGAAGAGTCCTGTCCCTTACCGGCGACAATTTGTGACAAACAACCCGATGCAGTCGGTTGTTGAACTACAGAGAAGCTTAGCCAGAGGAAGAAAGCTAGTGCCGGTCCAACTGCTGTATAATTACCCAGCTCTTTCCACCACCGTTGATAGTAGGTAAATCCCGTCGGCCAAGCACTCAGTAAGAAGGCTATCGGTGCCAAGATAATAATGAAACCAAAAGCAATAATACGATACAAGAAGAGCAAGGTAATAATAACGATGACGATCAAAGCGATCACCATCATGATGCCGCCCAACATAATCTGAACAAAGACGGATAAACCGCCAACTACTTGCGCGCCAGCATTACCTTTCACTAACTGTAGAACAGGAGTTAGGCCAAGTAATTCCGGAAACCCAGCTTGGAGAGAATTTAGGAAGGCATTAACGAAGGCCAGAGTAACCACCTGTGAAACTTCAATGAAAAATAAGGCGATTGATTTACTGAAGTTAATCAGGATCGCCATCAATACGAGACGTCGCAGATTCTGCTGATAACCATAACGACCACTACGTAATATTGTACCCAACGCTATCACCAGTAAGACAATAATAAACAGCATGTTGCTGAAATCACGTGTCACCACCCAGCCGCGATTGATAATGTCCTCGTTAGCAAAGTTCTGATAACTCAAGATAATAACTAAGATACGACTAACAATCGTAAGAGCCCAGCCGGGGATATAGATCCACAGCAAGTACCAAATATGCGATAAGACGTCAATTATTCCTGAAAACATGAAATTAGGATTGTGGTTTCTTAATCTGAATCATCGAGTCATTGCTTGAGCCATAGAATATATAGCCTGCCTGATTACCTGCCGGCCCAGTACAACCCTGCCCCACCGGTCCCCAAGCAGTATTAGAACACCAACCCCAGTTATCCTGCACCCTGGCTCGTGGCCTATAACAGGCATAGCCAGCCGGACAACCGGAGATACCCGACGATGCGCCGTCAAAAGCTACATTATACTGATAGACATGGAAGTAGCTACGAATAGTCGGGTCACAGCCTTGTGATGTACCGGCAAAATCCATCGTCGTCTGGAAAGCTGGATTGGATACATTGGGACGGATTATTTGCGTCGGATCACAGACAGACCAATTATTTTTATAATAACCGACATTGGCCTGACGCGATCCATCACCCCAATCAACTTCAATCGAACGCAATGGCATACGATCCTTATAAGCTGAAGCGTAGAAGGAAACCGTAGCCAACATAGTTGGACTTTGGTTCTCGATGATCGGACCAGAAGATTTATCATTGACCAAGAAATTACTGGTAGGGCCGAGATCGCAGGTTATGCTAGAAGCAGAGCAAACTGGTTGCGCAATAATCGGACCGAAGTCTGCCTGTGCATAGCGACTTGATCTCGATGCAGCTGCTATCTGATCCTTCTGACTTTGCGGAATAGTCGTTCCATTGGCATTACGTACGGCAAAACTTTGTGACATACTAGCATCAAGTGGTAGCGCCTTTTCATCAATAGCCTGCGTCGAACCAGCTATACAGGTTGGATCGGTGTCAGGGTTACATAACGGCTGATACGAATCTCGTATAGGCGTACAATAAGGTCGCTTGTCATTTCCGCCGTTAATAGAAACCTCTACTTGATTCGCGTATTTACAGATTGCATCGGGCGCTTGGCAAATTTCATTACCAGCATTTAGTCTCTGTCCTAGATTATTGGTTATAGCTGTTGCACAGCTCTGAACTCTCGTTAGTTGGTTAACTCCCGTTGTCGAAGTATCCGAGAAGTCCACACCAACACAGTACTGACCCTGTGCCGGAGCGCAGAAAGTCTTGGAATCATAAGCCTCGGCCAAAGCATCGCAATCATCGAATGAATGCGTACAGCTGATAACAGTGCACTTAGAGGCATCACGTGAGGAACAACAACGCTGTGCTTGCATATTACAAGTTAAAGACTCACGGACCTGACACTGACTGCGGGCATCAACCTGAGGACGCTCACAGCTTGTCTGACCACAGGTAGCATTGGCCGGACAATCACTATCAGAAATACACAGCGCCTGATCCGATGAAGTGCACCGTTTGGCACATTGACCTTGACCAGTGGTACAGACAGCACAGCTTATCTCACTGGGTGATATAAGCTGATAGCAACCACCCGTAGTTAGATCCACTTGCCAGCCAGCCGGACAAGAGCTGCAAGATGTAGCAGTGCCCCAAGCGGAATTGATACAGGTATTGGAAATCGTCTGACAGACATTACTCTTACTCTGATCAGTTGGATTATTACGATCATAACGCAAGGTGCACTCACCGTTAATGCTGCCAGTAGCACCACAACGATTACCACCGAAGGGTCCGCCACTACATACCGGATAAGCGCAGGACTCGCCAGCTTCAAAACGATAAATTCCAAATAATTTTTGGTAAATCTGCTTCAAGCGGTTAACACCTGTAACATACCATTCTTTAGTTTCTATGCTAGCCGAAGGAGAATCGCCAAATGAGGGATGAGTCCAACCCTTAATATAGAGGTCGCTCTTACTATCTGACAAGAGTCGGCAATCTGCTTCGTCATTGGCACAAGCATACGGACTACCCGCTCGCGGCACCACTCCCCGATCCTGCACCGACAGAGCGCCGAATTGTTGCGGTACAAATCCTGATCCCGGCACCGCAGCGCCAAATGGCGTGTCATCACGATCAAGGGTATAGCCTTGGCCAGCAGTCTTGAGGCTGACGACGAAAGGCTTGCCATCAGGACGATAATTGGCCCAGAAGGAATTGGTCTTAGCAGCATTATCTCCTCGCTCATTTACAGCTGCTGTGAGGTACGTACACAAGGAACGTGGCCAACTTTCTGCTTGTATGAAATCACCGCGTGAGCCATCACAAGTACTGTTCGAGTTGGTACAAGAGAGATAGTCAGTGGACCCATTATATCGTCCTAAACAATGTTCTGAATATCCGATCCAAACATTATCATCTCTAACCCAACCCAATATGGTCGGATTATCAATACAGTTGGAAGTAATCTTATTGGTTACAGGATCTCGGTAAGCAGCGATAGGATATACATCATGGGCGTCGCCAGTATTATCCTTCCATGGAAGTATTATATGTTCTTCATGAGTCCATTCACCACCCATTCCGCCATTAGTTGCATTAGAGCTTGATAAACTACCATCACGATTCATCTTGCTATAGTAATCACCAACATCCTTAAGCTTCATCGGGGCCGTCCTCCAATGATACCTGTCTTCCACGAGCTGCATTTCCGTGCAGTAGTAGACCGGAGCTTTGAAATTATAGCCAGCGTCTCGATTCTGATTGAAATAATCAATACCACCGATGGCGTTATCAACTGGCAACCAAGAAAGACAAGCGTACTCTGACGATGAGCCATTGATAGATGATGATAGATCAGGCTCTAGACAATAGCCACCCCAATTGAGGAAAATATCGCTGCGTGATAAGTAGGTTGGATTACCACCAGGACACTGATCAGAAATCGAAGACTTCGTGTCGCTGTTGGATTCAATGACAGTACACGACCTGCCATCAAGGTTACCACCCTGACAGATACAAGAAGATATCTCTCCGCTACCCAAGGAAGCGTTGAGCGAATAGAATCGAGTAGCCCCGCCGGAACCATACTGTAATTTGTAATATCCCACTTCACAGGAAGCTACCGCGCTATCACAAATATTAGCTTGTTGAAAACCAAATTTGACTCGTCGTTGTTGACCAGTATTACTGGAAACGACGCTCTGCGGGAAAGGCGCTTCAGTTTCAGCAAATCCACGTGTGGTCGGCTTAATCACAAATGGCGAAGTCAGGTCAAATCGACTGCCATCGATGCCATTGACACACAACGGGCTACCGCTGACACCGAAGATGGCACCTGTTGATTGACCTTTGCCATCCAGCGTACCGCATTTCAATTGACCATAGTTAGTGGCTAATTGGTTACATTCAGCTGTAGTACAATTCTCGGCACGAACCAAACGGAAATCAGGATTGGCCGCATCAGGACCATTCTTAGCGGCATTAATACTGACATCAACCAAACGTAGGTGATCTACTGGATAGCGATTAAAGAGTGAGTAGCCAGAATAATCCAGAGCGTCATAGCGGACATCGCGCGTCGTATAAGCTGAATAATCAACTTTGGAGGTACTCTCTGGTAACCAATGGGCACAGTTCAGACTGCCATTGTTGGAGCTATACTGGTCGCAGAGCGCTACTTCGGTACAGATCTGACGCTGTGAATTGGTCTGGGTATCGAAGATCTGCGAGCTCGTCTTACAGGTTAACCATTCGGCACACTGACGATCACGGGAGACCTTGATGATACGATTAGCGTCATTGGTACATGCTCGCAGGATCGGATCGGCCGAGCTCGGATCGCAGACTACCGGACTGACGCCTTTGCCATTGGCGCGTTCACTATAGAAATAAGTTAAGAAACTATTGTATTGTTTTACTGGATCATTAGGATCACTGAAGAGGATACAGCCCTCATTCTTGCTTACTTGACCATTACAGGAACTATCATCAATAGACTTATTATTGAGATAGAAATAGGACTGAGCCTTACGCAGACTTAGGTTGGAGAACTGCACTTCATTGGGCGTACTGTTGTTATCACAATCTCCTCCACTCGGACAATCCAGGGACAAACGGAACGTTGGTTCACACATAACCAATTCATCGCCTTGTGAGGCAGATCCCAGATCGGCAGTAGCCGTCAGTGTCTGAACCGTTGATTTATCTTGTATGTCAGCACCAGCATAAAATTCAGTCAGATGATCACGACGATTACCGCGGGAGTCAGTAGTGTCATAGCCAATAGCTAGATTACAGGTGTAGCCACTGGCACATTGAGTGTTGCTACTACATGGCGTCTGGGTCATATCAGTAGCTGACTCACAGTAACCATCAGCCTTCTTATAACAAATTTCCTTGCCCGGACAATCACTATCAGTGATACAAGTATTAGCATAATCGACGATGGTGCCGTATTGGCTGTTGCCGCTTTCTACTACCGTGGCACAATAATCTTTGTCGTACGGACTATCCCAGAGACAGCGCATCACCACTTGAGCACTGGCTTTGCCTTGGGTGCCGACATTGAGATTCTTGACGGTGACATCAGCACTAATGGTATAGACGTCGGCGTTGTTGATCGGCTTAGCACCGAGGACATCTTTGGTAGTATTGAAGAAACGCTGGAAGATCAGAGCTAATCCATGCGGTTGTGATAATAAGGTTGCAGAGGCGGTCTGTGGATTAGCCACAAAGGTTTGATCGAGAGGCAAGGCGTTGCCACTAGACTGCCAGACTCCCCACTTGGCTTTGGGTCCTGTCGGATCGTTGAAAGTTGGATTGGATAAGAAATTATCTCCATTGGTAGCTTGTGTGTCGATGAATTCGGAGCACTGATTCTGTGAACCAGGACACAGGCCGGCGGAATTATTGAATTGATTCTCGGCAGCAGTATAGATCTTATAGTCATCCAGTGGGGTGACATTGTCAGAATAACAGCCTACCGGTGACTTGCCGGCTTCCAAACTATCAGTCTGGAACCAGCCCGTCTGAATGACGCCATTAATACTAACACCGTCTTTGTAGGTACACGTACGATTGCCTGGATCACTATAATAATGAGACACACCATCACTGCCGGTATATTCCTGACAGTATAAACCCTCGTTCTTACACAGCTGATCACTATATTGATCAGGATCATTGATCTTGAATACCGTCTGATAGGATCTGACGTAGCGTGGATCTTGCTCCGGCAAATTGCGGTTAATGTTGGGTTTGCCGAGCGCCTGACAACCTTGGTATTTCGGTTCGCAGAATTTCTTACTATCGACTACGACGTATTCTAATGAATCTGCTGGTACGGTGACTTGTGACTTATCGCCAGCGTTAAATACTTGTTCATAAGGATAGTTGGAGTTTTGGGTATTGATCACTGCCTGACAACCAACCGCCTCCTGACGACAGATCTGGGAGAATGAGCGCAAAGCATAATTCTTGTTGTCGGTACCTTTGTACAACTGACAACCAAGGTTGGCACCAGCAAATGGCAGATCGCATGAGGCTGGTGTTTTCCAGCTATCACGGACCAAGAATAGATTAGAAACTGATTCTCGCAGAATGATGTTATCGATGAAGGTACCGCTGGCACTAGGAACCAAGGTTAAATTGGCTGCTTCCGGATTGACCACTTGATCAATCAACAATGGTCCGACTTTATACAGTTGCCAATCTCCAGCAGTAGCTACCGTAGTAACAGCAAATTGACATGGACCTTGACCACATTTAGTCTGCGTTCCATTAGTATCGCCGAGGTAAGCTCGTAATTCGGCTCCGTTCTGACTGGTCTTGAGCCAGAAGCTTAGATAATATTCCCGACCAGCAACCAACTGATTGCTCAAAGGATAGACTACGACTCCTGGTGCGGTGACAGCTAAAGAATGACCGCCAGAACTTGCTGCTTCGCTCGATAAAGCGATTTTACCACTACCTTGGCCAGCCCATGGAGCATAGGTAGCGCGTCCTTCGAACGTATCGTTGATAATCGTACGAACATTACTACTCTGATTACCACGGAATTCAGTACAACGTACATTGCTGGCGGAGCAACTGCGACTTTCGGACGCCAAGCCATTGTAGGTTTGATTACCGTCGCTGCGTCTGTAAGGATGACAATCATTGGAAGCGAAGATGACCTTGTCTTGGAGACGGAAATAGGATTGGCCGGCGGTATCGAAGAATTCTCGACAATTAGGGTTGGTAGCCATGTCAGCTGCGGTACAACTAGCCTGTGAAGCAGCAGTATCAGTACAAGTCGATCCACCATTAGCAATGGTGGTACACGGTCCTTGATCGGTCGCCAAATTACTCGGTAAAATCTGCCATGTCTTGACTTGGAAGCCACTAGTATCGCTACCTTCTAACGTATAGTAAGTAACTCCTTGGTCGGCTTTGACACATTGGCGTAGGAAACTAAAGTACTTCTTGCCCTCTCCTCCAGCCGCAACTTCATCAAGATTGGTAAACTCGCTGCAACCAACTTCGGTAGCCGGACAAGCCTTGGCTGTCTTGGCGATGAAATTAATTTGCTTGGCCGTTGCCGATGCGCCTTCGGCTAATTCAAAATTGGTCGGCAACTGTGCGTAGGTCTGATAGCCCACACATTCGGTCGGACAATAATCGTTCTGACTGATGACTCCGGGGATTACCGCATCACCATTGGTTGGGCTATAGAGTGAACAGCCAACCTCCTGCGCCGTACATTGTGAACGCTGTCCCGATAAATAAACCGTTCCTGACTGGCCATACGTTGTGTAGGCAGTAGCACGAGTGCCAAATTCTACTTTGACGCCGTCGATAAATAACGAGCCACAAGAAACCTTGCTCTGTAATACGGCTAGAACTTGCGTATCAGGGACATCAACGCCAAACGTATACGTCAACTGATATCGCTGCCAGCTATCGGTATAGCTGACGTCCACCGTACTGCCTGGCGCGGTGGCTGAAGAAATCGTCGCTTGAGTCTGACAGGCAGTAGTAGCTTTGGCGAACCAGGACAAAGTCATCGCTTTACCAGCAACTTGACCGCTTAAGGCCGAGGTCGACAAACTGCCATCACCACTTATTCTAATACCGACCGGTCCGAATTGAGCCGCTTCATTTGAGGTGAACGTTTGTAAACCATTACCAGTCCAGCCGACGAATGTATCGGCTTTGTCATCATTGATCCAATCAGGGTTACTGTAATCAGTCGAAGGGTTAGCTTGATAATCAGCGAAATCGCTATTGGCTACCAAGTTAGCAGTAGCTGATGTTGGATTGATATATTCCTGACAGCCATCTGCTTCCGCCGGACAACTGGCAGCATTATTATTGAAATAGATTCTGTCGGCTGGATTCCAGTCATAGTTCGGATCCGTCGCTGTGCCGAAATTGGTCTGACTCTTACTATACCAAGTACAACCAGCTTGCGAGGCGTCACACGTAGCTAAGGTGTTGGTCAAATAGCTATATTTGGCGCCGTTATCACGACGCACCAGCACCTGACAAGAAGCATATTGCTCTTGGCATTGGGTACCAGCGAAGCGCCAGACATTGCGTTCTTTGGTACAGTAACCGTAGCCACTCTGACAGTTACCTTTGTCATCTTCTGATAGACAAGAGGGACGATCGACACAGACTTGCTGACGTTGATTACTGTTGACATCTTCTAGAGACGGGCCACTAACGAGTGCTTTGCACTGAGTCAGAGGAGCAGCCAAGACCCAATCAGGGTCAATCAGATGATAATAAATATTGGCCGCTGCATCCAAATCGCAATTACCATTATTTTCGAAACAATTAATCACTTGACCTAAAGTCACTGGTCGACCAACGGGACTTAGCGCTGCGGCAATCTCCCAACCTAGTGGCAAAATACGATAGCTACGCATCTTACTGATATTGCTGTAGCAGTAGGAATTCTGATAGCACTTCTTACCACCATTAATGGAAGAGTTAAGGTAGGAAACCAATGGCCAATTGGCGTGTAGATGACCACGGTCCAGAGCTTCGCGCACCGTCTCCCTATTGTTAATAGCGGTCACCAGTCCCGTATCAGTCGTACAGTTCAGTTGGCTAGCGATCCGTGTATCAGCCGGACAGGCGCCCATCTCGGAAACATAATCAAAGTTATCAATAGCTTGCACATCAACTGTGTTGAGATCAGCCAGAAGCTCCGAAGCAGACCCGAGACGTCGCAAATCAACTCGACTCCGCAACTTAGCTATCAAGCTGTCTCGTAAATTAGTGGATCCACTGTTGCTATTTAGATCAGCCAAAGACCACGATCCAGAGATAAACCGTTTCATCAAGCGAGACGTCAGTGTCTTGGTAAATAGTACGGCCGATTGCTTAAAAACATTTTCACTCTTAAGCAAACTAGCCTCGGCAATATAATCATTGATAGCATTCTCATGAAGATTCAATATCTGTTCACAAGTATGAGAAATGTCGTTGGACAAAGGTCGTTTAGCATCTATATAGCCGCGACACGTAGCTTCATTTAACTTAGCTAATTCCTGTTTGTCAGCTGCCTGCTGGCGAGCTAAATCATTTAATTTCAGGAAAGCGCCGATATCATTGTTCTTAGGATCAAGATATTCGGCAAAAAAATTGACTTTATCATCTGGACTCAAGTCGGATAAGGAGGCAGTCAACCAACGACCAGAGTTCAACGTCTGCCCGAACTGTTCCCAATTCTTCTGAACTTGCCGAATTTCACAACGTGGCTTAACAGAAGGCGGAGTAATATCATTGATAATACCTAAGCTAATACGGGCTTGAACATCGGCCGAAGGCTCACAAAGATCTAAACCAAGACCTTCGAAGTAACCGTCCGAAAGACGCCCGATAAATTCCCCGTAGGCCGTATCGCGAGCATCAGTCCAGACGCCCTCGAAGCTCTTGGTTCGGATAAAAGGTGTGCCGCCCACATTGCCTTCAGCAATATACTTGGCTGTATCGAGAGCGATACGATTGAGGGTCACTTGCAGGGTTGAAGTTAAGATATTGTAACCAATGGCCTGATTGACCTTATCAATTTGCTTAGTAATCTTCTGCCAGATAGTCGCTTGACGGTCCTGCACTGGTATACCGCCAGGAGCAACGGCGCCAATCGTACCTAGTGCGCCCGAAAGATTGGTACCAGAATCAAGAGGCGGTTCAAGCCCGACAGGTTGAGCTACAGCAATTACACTTGAATACAATAATCCCACAACTATCAAGATAGTAGCGGCAAATATTCTAATATGAGTTAATTTCTTCACAGCAATGATTTGATTAAATCTTTCAGATCATCCGGCGACATGCGGTCAACTTCAGTCTGAGATACACCAGAATCAACTAAAAATTTACGAATGTCTTTCTCATCCAGTGAATTAACATCGATCGGATCTTGTTGATCGTAGCTGACAATTGCGTCCATATAAGCAAATAGCTGTCGGTCATCAAGTGTCGCTAGCGTTTCAGCATCCATACCGCTATCTAGCAAAATCTGACGGAACTGTTTCAGCGTCGCTTCTTTCAAACTCACGTTCGTGGGTGAGAATTGGGGCAATAGATCGGATATTTTGACGTCCGGATTGATGAAGCGCACTCCGGTACAGGCACCTTTCTTCTGATCGCAGTTCGGATCGCTCCCCCGCTTCACTTCAGTACCGTCATCGACACCATCACTATCGGTATCTTTCAAATAAGGACTCGTACCATAGACATAAATCTCATCATAATCAGTCAAACCATCGGCGTCCGTATCCTTCTTCTTCAGATCAGCAGCCACTTTGGTCGTATCTGTTGTTGAAGTAGCTGGTTTCAGAACATCAGCCACAGAAACATTGAAGGGGTGGGTGATACGATACTGTAATAACCAACCAGAAAGTCCCAAGATAACCACTCCACATAAGGCCAAAGCGCCAATAACAATTTTGGTCGCCTTATCAAGAGGCGCCCTACCGGCAATCTGAATTGTTTCTGGCTGTTCCAACACTTCAGTATCCTCTACTACTTCTGCCTGAAGATTAGAACGTTTAGTTGCCATGGGGACAACGAGAAAAGTGAATAAAAATTTTCTATATTATAGCATAAAGGCGCCGGAGGCGCCAAGTTTCAAATTCCAAATTTCCAGTTTCCAATTTGAATCTAATTTAGTGCTTCAATTTCAGTGTTAAGGTCACCCATTCTTCCTTAGAAAGATCTTCCGCACGAACATTTACATTGACACCAGTAGCGGATAGCAATTTTTCTGCTTCAGTTTTAGTAATTTGCAATCCAGAGGCTAGATTATTGACCAATTTCTTACGTTTGGAGCTAAAACCAATACGAATCAACTGCCAGACCTCTTTCTCTGATGCGTCATAATCCCAACTATGAACATTATTAAGTCGCAAAATAGCTGAATCGACAGCTGGGACAGGCCAGAAAGATTTGGCCGGAACCTTCTCGATAATTTCTGGCTGTGAATAGAACTGCGCCGCCAAGGATTGCTTACTCATATCACCAGCCACAGCACAATATTTCTTGGCAACTTCTAGTTGAACCAACAAGACTATTGACTGCGGTACTATTTCCCAAGTCAGTAACTGCTCGACTATCTTGCCAGTGATGTAATAAGGGATATTGGCCACTACTGAGTAACGTGAACCTAATTCTTCGCTGATGTCGGAGAACTTTACTTTGGTAATGTCGTTGAGTAGCAAGTGAATATTGAGGTGCTGCTTCGGTAACTGCTTCAAGAAGGGTTCCAATCTACGATCAGACTCTACCGTAATCACTTTGGCTGCCTGTCCCGCCAATGCTTTGGTTAACGTACCCAAACCAGTACCTATCTCCAGTACCGTTTCGCTCGCCGTGACGCTTGCGGCCGCGACTATAGCATCAAGAACAGTTTCGGATATAAGAAAATTCTGACCCCGATCAGTGTCCGGTCGGAGTCGATATTTCTTGGCTAAATATTTTGTTTCTTCTAGTAAACTCATAGCATCATATACAGCAGCGACGTAACAGCGGCCGCTACGAAAGCCCAATTAAATCCTTGGTGTAAATCCGGTACCAGCGAGAAGACTCCCAACAGTATCACGATCATAGCTAATTTGCCAACTACCAGTGATAACTCGAATTCTACCACTGTTTTCATCACGTTTCGACGCTTGGCGCTAGCATAGGATGAGGAGGTGAGTGCCACTGAAATAATATTTTTCAGTAACCAGGAGAGCGATCCAGCAGTGAAGACGCCACCAACAGTAGAGATGACCGTACGTAGGATCCAGGTCATCGAATAGAGCAGGCTACCCAAACGTAATATCGGTCGATGGTCACGATGCTTATCGGCAAATTTACCGGCAATCAATGTCACGACTGTTGAGACCAGTACCATCAAGCCGATGACTAAGCCAATCTGAAAATCATCTTTGACCACAGTAGCGATAAAGATCGGCCAGACCACCATGACGACATATTCTTCGGCATAGCCTAAGTAAGCAACTTTGAAACGCCACAGATTGGTAGAAAATAATTCGACATAGGTCCGCCAATAAGGAAATGAAAAGGGCACAAACTGTTCATCAGTACTCATCAAAGGCAAATTGGACAACAGGAAGATCAAAGCCACAATGATGAAGAGCCAACCATAGCCTCCGATAGAGATCAGGTAGCCAGCTAAGATCGGTCCCAAGATAAATACCAGCGATGTAGCCACCGTCAGACTACTCACTTCTCTCGCTCGTTCTATAGAAGAAGCGTGCTGTGCGAAATCAGCATGAAAGGCCGGCCAGTAGAACATCTTCTGCAAAGCATAGAGTGCAGCCGCTAGATAAAATAGCTGATGGTTGTACTGGATGGCAAATAAACAAACATACAGCAACGAGATAAATATGGTACTCAACTCAATACTTCGCTCGGTACCGAAGCGTCCAGCGAACTTAGCGCCCAAGGGAATAAGCAAGAAATACATACCGTACACTGCTAAGAAAAAGAGCATAATCTCAGGCAAACTATACCCAATCGAGTAAAGATAGATCGGTTCAAACATCTGCACCATCGCCAAACCAAAATTCATCAGAATCGTCGATGAATACAGCTCCTTCACTTCAGGGCTTAATTGGTGTGGCACGAACGTACCCAGATAACGAATTCGACGATGCATATTAATTAACGACGATAGGACCCTGCCTAAGGACCTTCAATGAGTTAGCGGTCAACTTGATAATAGTACTTGGGAATACTTCCGGCAAAACACCATAATCTAGTACCAAATCCGGCTGCGCTGTGCGACCTCGCATCTGAGCTAAGAAATGTTTGATATCATAGACAGCTGGTTGGCCCGAAACATTAGCCGAGGTAACAATCAGTGCTCTCCCACTCAAACGACTAAGTGCCTGCGCAATAGGATGTGATGATACACGCAAGGCTAGCGTGCGACTCTTGAACTGTGTATGTTGTAACTTACTATGCTTCAATGGCAGTACCATTGTCAGTGGACCAGGCCAATGTTCTTTAGCCAATCGCTGCGCTCTGGCCGGAAACGTAACCAAAGATCGTGCTACATGTTCGTCTGGCACGATCACCGGTAAAATCTTGTCTTTGGGCCGCCCCTTAATCTCCAAAACTTTCTGATACGCCAAAGGAGAAAAAAAATCTCCTCCGAGAGCATAGGCAGTCTCGGTAGGATAGACAATCGTTCCTCCTCGATTGATAATTTCCAAGGCTTGATGAAGAACTTTGTTTTTATTTTGTGCCGTCAGCTTAATGACACGCATGTCATTATTATAACACAATATAAAACCACCGATCACGCGCCTTATTATATACAAAACACCGGAAAACATTATTGTACCTCCGGTGTTTATGGGTACTGTAATTTATAGAGCAAAAATCTTGGAGTCTTCGATAGCAATACCTTTAGCCTGCAATTCGCGTACCAGATTATGAACTGCTCTGTCGGTACCCAGATAGTCCAATAATCCATGTTTAACTTTAGACATATCGTCGTTTAAAGATTGCAACTGTTCCTCAACCCCTTGAAAGCGTTTATTAACACGAGACTCAAAGCCATCGATACGATCGTTAATCGTAGCGCTGAACCGGGTCAGGGCGCTATCTAAAATAGTAGTTAGATCCTTTTTTGTGACGTATTCAGACATAGAGATATTATAAATAATTATATCCCTGTTTAGACGATACTAGCATAATATAAATTTATAGTGAAGATGAGCCGTCGGTTTCCACTCGTCACACGAGACGGGCGGTTTACATGACAACCTCATAATATCTTATGTTTTTTAGATTATTTAGAGATTCATTGACAATATTCACATGTACATCTAATATTGGCAGGCTTTTGTTCTTGAAAAACCTACTACTTACGAGGAGGTAATGTGCCCCGATCTCACCCGCTTTTTGGTCGCAGAGATTTCACGGCCCGTGTCGACGCGAATCCCGTGATCTTCAAAGTTCGACGCCCAAGAACCCTTTCTCGATCAAAGAAAGCTAAAGGGAAAAAGACTCAGAAACTGCTAAGAATCCCGACAAGGTTCTGCTGTGATTCGGTCTCCGCTGTCATGCAGGCTCTTGATCTATTGGGGTTCCAGAATAATTGGATCACCCTGACTCAAGCAGGAGGTCGGCTGGTCTTGGCCTATCAGGGCTGGCTACCGTGGTTACCACCTAAGGCTCCGCTCCTCCTACCCTTCAAGGCGAGCGACCCTGAACCCGAAAAGAGGTTAGCCGAATTACTTGAACGTCTCTTCAAGCCCTTTGAGCTTCAAGGCTCAATGCGCTACCGCTCTCGTTATGAAGTGACAAGGGATATGGAGACTGCTGACCGGGATATGGATATTAGCCTCCTGGTTATTCTCAATGCGGCTCTATTCTGTGCTCCGGATATGCTTGAAGCGCTCACAAAGACTCTGACTGAGCTCGATAATATACCCATGCATGTTCAAGCCTCTGCCTTCGAGCCCGGATAATTGACCATCGCTTCTTTTCCGGCACTATATAAGCCCCTAACAAACATTTTGTTAGGGGCTTATTATTTTGTAAACCTAGTAGTCGCACATTATAATGCGCGACTACTTCTTAGACGACAATATTTACGATCTTACCTGAAACGTAGATAAATTTCTTCGGCTGGTTGCCAACTAGGTGTTTCTGTACCACAGGTAGCGACAGAACGATTGGTTTCAGATCAGCTTCCGTAATATCAGACGCTACTTCCACCTGCCCGCGCACCTTACCGTTAATCTGAACTGGTAACGCTATTTTGTCCGCACGCAAAAGTGCTGGATCATATGTCGGCCAGCTCTGAAGATGAATAGAGTCTTGGTGGCCCAACTTCTCTCGCCATAGCTCCTCCGTCATATGTGGCGCCAATGGTGCTAACAAGAGCAGAAATGTTTCCAATACAGAACGCTCGACAATTTTCTGCTCCGTAACAGCATTAAATAAAATCATCAATCCGCTAACAATAGTATTGTAAGAACGACGAGCGATATCATCATCCACTTTTTTAATCGTTTGATGGAGTAGGTTATGAATACTTGATTGCTTGCTATCAGAAATTGCTGCTGATTGATAATAGTCCCAGATACGTTTCAAGAAGCGATACACTCCCTGCACACTACCATCATTCCAGATCTTAGTACCATCATATTCTCCCATGAACATTTCATACAAACGCAAAGTGTCAGCACCATATTTCTCCACGATAGCATCAGGATTGATGACGTTACCTCTGGATTTGGACATCTTCTGACTATCAGGGCCCAGGATCATGCCATGAGAAATACGTCGAGCGTAGGGCTCGGCAGTAGGGACTAACCCCTGATCGAAGAGGAACTTGTGCCAGAAACGTGAGTAAAGAAGATGCAATGTCGTGTGCTCCATTCCTCCATTATAGAGATCTACCGGTAACCAATAATCCAGTTTTTTCTTGTCAGCTAACACTTGATCATTCAATGGGTCAGTGAAGCGCAAGAAATACCACGACGAACCAGCCCAATTGGGCATAGTATCGGTCTCACGCTTAGCAGCGGCACCACATTTGGGACATTTCACATTTACCCAATCTGTAATAGCTGCCAAAGGTGACTCGCCGGTATCAGTAGGCTCATAGTGCTCTATGTCCGGTAATTCCAATGGCAGATCTTTGTCATCTAGTGGCACATAGCCGCAGTGCTCACAGATAATGACCGGTATCGGCTCACCCCAATAATGTTGGCGTGAAAAAATCCAATCACGCAACTTGTAATGCGTAGTTATCTTGCCTTGTTTCTTGGCTACCAGTGCATCAGCGATGGCTTGCCAGGCCTTGGTATCAGGCAAACCATCAAATTCATGTGAACTCATCATCACTCCTTCTCCGGTATAGGCTGTTCCGCCGCTGATATACTGCTGCCAGATGAACAGTCCATCAACGATGTTCAATTTCTTGGGCACTTCATCGGCTGTCACCCACAGCGGGCTGTGTTTGGCTGTCTCCTCATCGGTTAACTCACGACGTTGATCGTTAACCAAGTCAAAAACCACAACACTTATATCGGCATAACGGTTTTCATCTTTATGACCAGCATAATACTCTGACTGAATCATCAAAGGTAACTGCTGAACAAAGGCAATATTCTCATAACCAGTTTCTTCCAGTACCTCTCGCTTGGCTGCTTCGATCAGATCTTCTCCGGGATCAACACCTCCAATGACGAAAGAGTATAACTGCGGCCGCTGGGGCGTCAGGTTCACTTTCCAATCTAATAACATTATCTTCTGATCGCTCGGACGACGCAGAATTATATGAACATTATGGCGACGAACCGATTTCTTACCTGGAATCGGCCGGCTTACAGGTTCCTCGAAATGTGGCGCAATCACTTGTTTAATCGGCAATTCATATTTGTGGGCAAACTCCCAATCTCGCTCATCATGCGCTGGTACCGCCATGATAGCGCCAGTGCCATAACTCATCATGACATAATCCGCCACGAAAATAGGTAACTCTTCTTGGGTAAAAGGGTGAAGCGCTTTGATGCCTTTCAATTCCACACCGGTTTTCTCTTTCTTCTCCTGGCGCTCTCGATCGGTTAATTTTTTGCTCGCTGTCACATAGGCTTCCACCTCAGAGTAATTCTTCACTTTCAACTGGTAACTTTCAATTAACGGGTGCTCCGGTGCAATGACGAGAAATGTAGCGCCGAAAATAGTGTCGGGACGAGTGGTGAAGACACGAAGAGTGGTACTTGGTACTGGCGACTGGGTACTCGGATCCCCGATAGCGGATCCTGCGATCTTAAACTCAATCTCCACTCCCTTACTCCGCCCAATCCAATCAATCTGCTGCTTCTTGATGTGGGGTAGGAAATTGACCGTTTCTAGATCATCGACCAGACGATCAGCGTACTTAGTAATTTTCAAAATCCATTGGTTAATATCACGTAATTCCACTTCAGTACCGCAGCGTTCACATTTACCATCGACAACTTCTTCGAACGCCAAGCCAATCTTATCTTTGGGACACCAATTAATCTTGGTTAATTTCTTTTCTGCTAGACCAGCCTTATAGAGTTGTAAGAATATCCACTGTGTCCATTTATAATATTTCGGGTCAGTTGTATTAACTTCTCGACTCCAGTCAAAAGAGATGCCAAGCGATTTGATCTGGCGTTTGAAATTGGCAATATTTTTCTCTACTGCTTGTCGAGGATGTATCTTATTTTTGATAGCATAATTCTCCGCCGGCAAACCAAAAGCATCCCATCCCATCGGATACAGCACGTTATTACCCTTCATGCGCAGGTAACGCGCTAAGACATCTTGAGCGGTATAGGACAGACAGTGACCGACATGCAGACCATCACCAGAAGGATAAGGAAACTCCACTAAAATATACTGCTTGGGCTTAGCAGAAAAATCTTCAGCTCGATACAAATGCTGCTGATCCCAGTACTGTTGCCACTTGGGCTCAAATTCTGATGGTTGGTACTCATTAGTCATACCTCTTAAATTAGCAATTTACGGCCAATATGGCAAACCTTGGGGCAATGTAACTTGACGAAATTCCTTGAAAATTGTCAACGAAAATGGTATAGTAGTAGTCGCATAATTAATCATTGATTCGCATTCTGCAATCAAGGTGAGTGCGAACGGTGAATGGATGATAGTACGTTATTAATGTCCGTCTGAAAAAAATCTTGGTAACCATAGCGCTCCACGCGGTGCGCTTCGTCACCTTACTCTCTGGTCCTATTGGTGCCTTTTTTTTGTTGGGAGGCAAAGGTATAAAATGGTCATTAAAAAAACTACTACTCAAACCAGCGCTCTTCATCTATCTGCGTGGTTTGAAATTACACAAAATACTCACCAACAGTACCGCCAACAGTAATAGCAAATATCTTTACTGGATCAAACGCTTCGGTTATCCAACGACCGCTATTATTATCGTCTTACTGACCGCAACCAATAATCTCACCGCCCGCGATCTGGTGCGATCAGACTTTGATACTCCCACTCGACTAGCGCAGATCATTGGTAATCCAGAGGAAGATTTCGTCACCTACAGCACGGAGAACGCCTTGTCGCGACCCGCGCCCACGGTGACCAATTATCTAGAGGATATGGGCGCCCTAGACAATCCTATCGCTTCCTCACCTTTCGGTGATAATGATACCGACACGTTTCTTAGTATCACTCAAGGCGACACTGCTTTGGAAGCTCCCAGCATCAATGATATAGAAAGTTTACCGACCGCGCGTACTCGTAATGTCGTCTACACAGTGCAATCTGGAGACACGATCAGTGAGATCGCCCAGAAATTTAATATCAGCACCAACACCATCCTCTGGGCCAATGATTTAACGACGCGATCCTCACTCAAACCAGGTCAGAAGCTAACTATCTTACCGACATCCGGCACGGTTCATACCGTCAAGGCTGGAGAATCGCTAGCAGCCATTGCCAAAAAATATCAAACCACTGTCGATCAAATTATCGCCTTCAACAAATTATCTAGTGAACGTGATATTCGTAGCGGCGAGAACCTGATTATTCCTGGCGGTATCAAGCCCGCTACCGCGGTAGTTAAAGCTTACCAGCCACCAACAACAGCTAGTGTGTTGAAAAATATTATCGGCTCACCCGCTACTCAGGACAGCGGCGCTACGCTACTATGGCCATCGGGAAGTCATAAGATTACCCAATACTTCTCCTGGCGACACACTGGTCTCGACATCGGTACACCGATCGGATCGGCTGTCTATGCTTCCGAAAATGGCCGTGTCACAGCTGCCGGCTGGAATAATAGCGGGTATGGTTATTATGTAGTCATTGATCATGGTAATGGCATGACCACGCTCTACGCTCACAACTCTGCCCTCTTGGTCAAAGAAGGCCAGAGTGTCTCCCGTGGTCAACAAATCTCCGAATCTGGCTCTACCGGAAGATCGACCGGACCTCATTTACATTATGAAGTACGTGTTGGCGGTCGCCGTACCAACCCACTCAATTACATCCGATGATCTTACAGCTCATCCTCACCATCTTCATTACCGCGGTAGCTATTGTTGTAGTCTGGCAAACATTGCAAGGCCGCCGCTTCGGCCCCTATGTACCGAGCAATATGAAGATGCTTAGGCGAGCGCTGCAGGAATTACCGCTAACAGCTAGTGATAGATTTATTGATATTGGCTCGGGCGACGGTCGAGCGGTTATAGTCGCTGCCAAACAATTCGGCCTTCATGCGGATGGCATTGAGATCGCACCAGTCCTCTGCTGGTGGGCTACGATGCGAACTTGGTTAGCCGGAGTACGATCCAAGACCAAGATTATCTGCGGTGATCTCTATCAGCTCGACCTAAGTAATTATTCGATTATCTATATCTTTGGCTTACCAACTAATATCCAGACTAAAGTGTATGAGAAATTACAGCACGAGTGTAAGTCTGGAACCTACATTATTTCCTACAGTTTCTCTTTGCCGCAGCAGCAGCCAATCAAATTCTTGCAAGACCGCTGGCGCAAGATCATGATCTATAGAATTGAGAAATAAGAATTGTTGTAACACAAAACACTTTCATTATTCATAATTCTTAATTCTTCATTCTTAATTCATAATGTGTCTCACTTGACCTGTCGGTCATTTTTTGTTAAAAGGTAATGACGTTTCGTCCCTTCACAATTACCTTTTCCTTCACAGGAGGCTATCATGCCCGCTCGTTCTGCTTGGAAATCAGCTCTGATATATCTCGGACTGTTACTGACAATAATTGGGTTACCGTGGGCACTTGTCTCGGTGCTGCGACCGCTCAATAGCACCGAATACGAACCAATCAGCTTCCAAGTAGCGGTCAATTTCATACACTGGGGTGGTCTGTCGTGGCTTTTCTATGTGATCTTCTTCGCCACCACACTGTACTTCGCGGTCATGGGATTCAATATACGCTTCTACCGTCATTACTACTTTGCTCATGCGCGTATTGATGTCGCTGGACCGATGCCAAAGTTGGTAGCCGCCTATGGAGCCCAGAGCAGCGCTCCTAAATGGAAATTGGCTGACCTCGGTGGCAACGACTTTCAAATCAAACAAGTCTCAATCTCGATCCCTATGAGGATGCAGCCGATCGCAGACAACCCTAAGGTCAGAAGATTGACCTACGAGATTCAATTTGCTTCAGCGACAAACACGGCGTCGGCAGAGCATACACTGCAGTTGGTCACCCAAGCATCAAAGGTGTCCAATCAAGGTCGTATCGATGGTGATGGTAGCCTGAAAGAAGCACTGGAACGCTGGCTCAAGTATCACCTGTATATTTTCAACGAGCGGAATAGTCGGCACCTGGGTGAGCTGTTCAATCCGTTGGATAATGAACAGCAGAAAGCCTTCTGGGATCTGATCAACGATTACTTCATACCGATCGTGGCAGGATCTGGTCTGATGGTCCAGCGCGCCAAATTCGATCTGACTTAATAACAAATACAAGCCCCACATGTTTCATGTGGGGCTTTCTTATTAAGAAAAATCTTACTTCCTAACTTCTTTGTAGCAGAAACAACTCACCAAATGATCATTAACCATCCCAGCTGCTTGCATGAAAGCATAACAGATCGTCGGGCCGCAGAAGGTAAAGCCGCGTTGCTTCAAATCCTTACTCATCTGCTCTGCTTCAACTGTCTTGGCCGGTAAATCTTTGGACATTTTCCAACTATTTTTAATAGTCTTACCCTTAGTAAACTGCCAAATATAGTTATCAAATGAACCGAACTCTTTCTGAATCTGCAAAAAAGCTTTAGCGTTTTTAATCGATCCTTCAATCTTCAATTTATTACGGATAATTCCGGCATTGTTCATCAGCCGTTTATAGTCGCGAGCGGTAAAGGCCGCCACCTTCCGAGGATCGAAATTAGCAAAGGCCTTCTCGAAATTCTGACGCTTATTAATAATTGTTGACCAGGACAAGCCAGCCTGAAAAGCATCTAATATAAAAAATTCAAACAACTTCCTGTCATTATGCAGTGGCACTCCCCACTCCTTATCATGATAAGCGATCATCAGAGGGTTCTCTCCGACCCAGCTACAACGTTTTTTTGATTTGTACATAGCAGCCTGTCATTGCGACCCCGCCTGCTGCGGGGGAAGCAATCTAGCATTACGCTAATTAAAAGTTTTCCTAACCACCTTAGCTAACTCCTGAATGTCATCGTCAGGACTAATCTTATTCTTCTTGCGATAGCCACAGTCGATACACTCATGCACGATAATCATATGTTCGCTCGACCCTTCCGATGCCACCGGCTCCATCATACCACCACACTCGGCTGCTCGATCGCCTGGGTTAATATCAACGTGTTTGCTCCAGAGACATTTGGGACAATGATTGGTATAACCATTACCGGTCACTTCATGGCCGCAGTGCTCGCAGACAAAATCTTCTACGTTTCTTTGGAACTTCTTAGGCATACTATTACTGCAGTGGTAAACAATTTTGGGAAAAGTCAGAACCTTTTCCTGCAACCATACCAACTCTTACTGCTTGTGAGGGGTATTCATACTGCAAAGCTATCTGGTAGCCGTCTTTGGTCACCCAAAGATTAGCTGATCGTCCATGAGTAAACCGGATAGTAAATAGGCCCGCAGAGTCACTTTGACTCGTTACCCAATAATTCTTATCCCACACCAGATAACTATCCCAACCCCATCCCTGCTGCCTCGCTGTGACGGTAGCATTGGCAATAGGTTGATTGGTACTACAATCATAGACAGTACCAGCCACAACTTTCTGACCGAGAAACGATGTGTAGACTGCAACGAAAACAACTACCAGTATCACAGCTAGTATGAATAGGAAGATTTTTTTCATAACGTAGGTAGAGAAGGTTGTAGAATAATTTAGCGGCTATAGCGGCTCGGGGCGCGGCGTTTGCCACCCATGCCTCGTTTGCTGTCACGTCGAGTAGATTGACTGCGTCGGCGTCCAAAGGAATGATCGGCACCGGTAGTACTATCTCCTCCGCTGTGTCCTTGGGTATGATCAGAGAAACGTGAGCTGCCGGGTCTGCGGCCGCGTGTAAATGGTCGTGAGGTTGCACGTGATCTGCCTTCTGGTACATCAGCGTGATAACGTGAAGCTTCAACTTCTGCTTGTGGTCTGACAGGAGCCAGCGTAGTCGGGCGTTTCATCGCTACCGTGGTACGGGTAAGACGTTCAATATCACGGACCTTACCACGTTGATCAGCCGACACGAACGTAATAGCTAAACCGGATGAACCAGCCCGTCCTGTACGACCAATGCGGTGCACATAATCTTCGGGGTCTTCTGGCATATCAAAGTTAACGACTAATTCAATATCTTGCACATCAATACCGCGAGCAGCTATATCAGTAGCAACTAAGACACGATATTTACCGTTCTTGAATCCACGGATAGCATCCTGACGTTGGGCCAGCGAGCGGTTAGAGTGAATTTCTGTGGCTCG
The DNA here is from genome assembly GCA_964540995.1 of uncultured Gammaproteobacteria bacterium. Lineage (GTDB taxonomy): Bacteria > Patescibacteriota > Patescibacteriia > UBA1558 > 2-01-FULL-52-15 > JAZDLR01. The sequence continues at coordinate 78,863 of CAZIOU010000002.1, forward strand.
ATGTCCCATAGCACCGACCGCTTGACTGATGCGTTTGGCTCCATGCTTGGTTCGAGAGAAAACCAGTACAGTTCCTTTATACTGACTTAGCAATGAATCGAGTAAACGAATTTTTTCTTCTTTATTAACCATCAGAAATTCTTGTTGCACTTTGTCAGTCAGAGTACCAGCGCGAGCAACTTCGATGCGTAGTGGCAATTCCATATAGGCAGTAGCCAACTTAACGATCGGATCAGGCATCGTAGCGGAGAAAAGCATCACCTGTCGCTTGTCGGGCAAAGCACTCATAATGCGCTTGATCTGTGGTGCGAAACCCATGTCAAACATACGATCAGCTTCATCCAAGACGACGATCTTCACCCGACGGAGATCGACTGAACGTTGTGTCATATGATCGAGTAAACGTCCTGGTGTAGCGATGATGATGTGAGGGTTACGATTGAGCGCTGCCAGTTGTCTACGAATATCAGTACCGCCGATAAGAACAACCGAGTTCATACGCAAAGGTCGGCCCAATTTCTCGACTACTTCTTCTACTTGGATGGCTAGCTCGCGAGTCGGAACTACAATTAAACCTAAACCGCCAAGTACTTGTAGTCGCTGCATCAAAGGGATGACGAAGGCTAAAGTCTTACCGGTGCCGGTCTGGGCCACACCGATCAGATCTTTGCCGGTGACAGCGATCGGGATAGCTTTGTGTTGGATCGGTGTCGGTGTAGTAAATTGTAAACGGTCAAGAATACCCAAAATATTCTGGTTGATGCCGAGTGTGGTGAAACTTTGGTTTGGGACTGGCGTTGGTGATTGATTCACGGTGATTATGATTTGTACTAACTTAAATTGTAATTATAGTCTTCAGATGCCTTGGTCGCTGAGCGATATTAATTGTAAGTCACATCGCTTCTCCGTTGTATCGAAAATATATGATACTTACCACGTCCATCAATGATTATAAATATTCGTATACTGCCGACACGGACTCGCAGTATGTCCTTGCGGTTGGCAATCTTCTTGATATCTAGAGCAGTAAGATCCTGACTTTGGATCTGATGAATAACAGCCAGCACCCTCTGTAGTTCTTTGGTCGTCAAGCGCTGAAGAAACTTCTCGATCTTATCCATACTGCTATTTCTTAAGCATCCGAGTCAGAGTCTTCTCGACTTTCTCAATCGTGACACCCTTGGGGTCAATCTGAGTGAAATCAATCACTTCTTCCCAAACGCCATCATCGATATCCGGCGAGGACAATCGGAATACTGGACGAGATTTGCGAACCACCAAGAAAGACTGACCCTTTTTAACTTTTTTGATGTAATCCTCAGTATTCTCGCGCAACTCTTTGAGACCAATTATTTTCTCTGCCATAGACTCTAAGTTAATCTTAAGATTAACTTAAGGTAGCATCAAATTACTTTTTATGCAACCGACCTAGGCTTTTGACTTATCTCTATGGTACTGCTCTAATAATGCGTTAATCACCTTTGCTAATTGCACAGTGAGCATATAAATATCGTCAAGAACTTTTCGACCAGTTTCGTCCGTTTGCTCCGCAAGAAACCCGGATACAGCTGCGTCAGCATAATAGTATCTGGTCTCATAAAATCCTGTGCTCGTTGACGAATACGTTGCGAACTTGGTTAAATCTCCCAAATCCTGCTCAAAAAAATGCCTTCTAAATCCTTGCGCTAGTGGCTTACCTGATTGAAAAAAATGAAATGCAACATTATTTCTAATCATTAATAACAGATGCCTTATCTTTTCAATATCAACCTCATTATATTCTTTGGTCTCCTTATCGTCGCAAATATCAATAAGTAGCGACCAGATTTTTTGATCATTACTATTCAGCTGCTGATAATATCTTTGAAAAATCGTCGAATCAATAATTTTTCGATTTTCCGAAATTAAAAGGAGCGACTCATGTAATAAACCAATTGTGTATTTAAGAGTTTGTATTTTTAAACCAGCAAATTCACCCGCATGTTCTGAATACTCAGTAGGTTGTGGCTTTCTATAATATCTTTCGCGCCACTTATCAAAGTACACCAAACCTTTTAAGTCATTAAAAACCATTGCTAATGACAAGAAAAACAAATCTAGCTCCTGCCCAGAGGTGCTTGGTGAATCAGAAATTAATCCTTCGGGCTTTAATTTCCTCAATTTGCTATTCTTAAATTCTTCCATTAAATATACGCTAGCTAATACTCTGAAATAATCGGAGGGGAAAGTAATGGTGGGCCTGGGTGGAATCGAACCACCTACTTCGATCTTATAAGGATCGCACTCTAACCGATGAGTTACAGGCCCAAAAAAAAGAACAACTCAATTGTGCTGGTTTAATGCTTCATTGTCAATGCAATCTCGTTCTACCCCCTATTTGATAAATCCTCCAGCCTGAATATTCCACAAAGTCTGATAAATACCCCTTTTCTTCAAAAGTTCCTGATGGGTGCCACTATCGACCACCTTGCCAGCATCGATAACAATTATTCTATCCATCTGCATAATAGTTGATAATCTATGAGCCACAACAATGGTAGTCTTATTTTGCATGAGGTGGGCTAACGCCTCTTGAATCAAATGTTCCGATTCAGAATCCAAGCTAGAGGTAGCTTCATCTAACACCAAGATAGGTGCATTTTTCAAAATGGCTCGCGCGATGGCCACACGCTGACGTTCACCGCCTGATAATTTGATGCCTCGCTCCCCGACAAATGTTTTGTACCCATCAGGTAAAGCAGTAATAAATTCGTGACAACGTGCCTTCTTGGAGGCAGCGATAACTTCTTCGTCACTGGCGGAAGCCCGTCCATAGCGAATATTATCCATCAGGCTTCGGTGAAATAGTATCGGCTCTTGTGGTACCAAGGCGATGTTTCTACGAAGACTATCTTGAGTCATGTCGGCAATATTCTGGCCATCGATCAATATCTTCCCTTGAGTGACGTCGTGAAAACGGAATAATAATTTAGTGATCGTCGTCTTACCGGCACCTGAGGCTCCAACCAGAGCAACTTTCTCGTGAGATTTTATTTTAAGGTTAAACTTCTTTAAGACGAGGCGAGTAGAATGGAAGTAGAATGAGACGTCAGAAAATTCTACTTCACCCCTTTTGACAGTAATGTTCTTGGCTCGAGGCTTATCCTGAACTTCATAGGGTAATTCCAATATCTCTACCATCTCTTTGGCATCGGAGAAGCTTTCATAGATCCTACGGAAGGACTGATTAATATTCCATAGACGACCAAATACTAGAGCCAAATAGCCTTGAATGAGTATGATATCTCCAAGGGTCAGGACTCCTTGTCGCCATAATTGGATTCCCCAATACAACAATACGATCTGTATGATCACATTGAGTAACGCTTGCAAGGCACTAATGAACTCACCTCGAAACCAGCTAGAGATCTGCAGCTGGCGCCAACGATGAATATTGGTTCGATAACTAGCTTGCTCGCGATTCGTTCCATTGAATAACTTAGTCGTTGTAGCATTGGAGAAAACATCAGTCGTGAATCCGACAATTTCTGAATCAACGGCTGCTTTCTTGACGTCGATCTTAAACTTCCAACGAGATGCCAAGACGTTGGCGTAAATAAATATGGCACACCAGACCACGAAGACCAGTGACATATAAGGAAAGCGCAACGCCAAAGCAATAATGGCCCCAATTAGTACAATAATAACCGGAATAATACGGTACTGAAATTCATCAGCTATAACCATAAAGGCTTGGCCGATTCGCCCAACTTTCCTCGCCAGAGAACCGGCGAAGTTATCCGTAAAAAATTTATACGAATGCCCTAGTAGATAATTGAAGCAGGTCTGTTGCAGATCGGCGATGACGTGCGGCTCCCAGTAGGTAGAGACGAAACCAAATACTCTATTACCGATCCAATTGACCAGATTGATAACAAAGATCGTGCCTATAATCCACATAAGAGTAGTGGCAATTTCGGGGGTACTAGCTCCTTGCGACATAACATCTATCAAGCGCTTCATGAACCAAGGACTGATCGTGTCCATGATCACTGCAGCTAAGATCGAAGCGACAATAACAACAACATGCCAAGGATACTTCCAAGCATGTCGCCAGAATATTTTTGCAATCGTTGAATTTTTAACTGCCATAGTATTTAAGTATACCTAAAACTGACTCAAATGTCAGTCTTTTTATCCTCTTCTGACTCACCTACTCACTATAATCCCAGTTCCTCGGCCAGAGGCCGATCTAAGTTCCCAGTTCTCAATTTCTAGTTCCAAATGCCTAACTCCTAATCAACTTCATCTGCTCTCCTAAAACCTGCAACACTTCTTTCTCTGCTTCTGGCAAAGGCAAGGCTAGCGGGAACTCTACGCCACGCTTGCTACCTTGTACTGGATAGCGAGCTAGCAACTTAGTGAGATCAATCGCTTCTCTGGCAGCGACATGTACCACCGTAGTGTCGAATTCACGCTGATAGAAAAGCACTGCAACTTGAGCTTCTGGACTGGTGAGGATCAAATCTTCACATAAATCAGACCAATTGACCGTGGTGCTGGCGATCTCATCGCGTGCTATGAAGGAATAGACGACGTCACCAGATTTCTTCAGACGAGACAAGAGCTTACCCCACAGCTTGAGGGTGGCAATATCACGAGTGCGATATAGCTTGAGCACTATATCATCGCGCTTAGCGCCAGCGATCATCAGCTTGCTGGCTAATTGTAGCGTGTCAGGTGAGACGCGATTGGTCTGGAACGATTCCGTTGCTGCGATCAATCCGATAAGCAGCAGCTGTGCGCTGTCACTATCCAATTGTGTCTGCATCAGCTCATAACACATCTCCGTCAGAGAAGCAGCGGTGACATTAATCCAATTGAGCTGGCCATAACTACGATTATCGAGACGACGATCAATATTGATGATAGCTACTTTGGCTAACTGTTCCTGATACAAGGTATTGACCTGACCAGTACTAGCCAGATCACTAGCTCCGATCGTGATCACGAGGTCATAAGGGAAATCAGTAGTAAGCGCTTCTACATCTTCCGGCTTAAGACTACCTTCTTTGGTCGCAAGATGTATCTCTAGATACTTATCTTTGACCTGATACTTCAGCTCTGCCAATTTGGCTTGGTCAGTACGCACCCGCAAGACATAGTGATGTTGGCTGCGCTTATCAGAACTCGGTGTCTGAATATTCTCTGCTCCAGGTAGCCAGTGAAATTGCGACACAAGCTTATGATCGATGACTACTTCAACTTGTTTATCTTTCTTCTTGAGCCAACGATACCAAGCCAACACTGAAGCAACCTCGTCGAAGCGAGCATCAGATCGTGTAGTTATCAAAATTGACCGACTGCGGTCAACAAGTGATGTAATCTGTTCCAATTCGCTAGTCATAAATCATATGAGCATACCTGTAGAATGACGCCCTGTCAATTCTGTCTTGTATTCCCCCCTAATAACTAGTAACAAATGACTACCGACTTCCTCTTCAACCAATTGACAAACCCCCGAAAATCTAGTAATCTTGAGCAGATTCAACCCCATCTTCTGTCCTCTACCCCCTAATAAGCTACCACCTACAACCTACTCAATGAACGTCTCCGAACTCGCCCGCCAACTCAACGTCACCACCAAAGAACTCTTGGATAAACTTCCGGAGCTTGGTTTTTCTATCGGTGGACGAGCTATCAAAGTTGACGATCATCAAGTTGATAAAATTATTTCTGCCTGGAAGAAGAAAGCCAAACTTGAAGCTATCAATCGCGCTCATGAGCATGTGACTGAAGTTCGTTCTAAAGATACTGACACGGCTGTTAATAAGAAAAGTATCGCTATCGGGCCGACTATCGTCGTCAAAGAATTAGCCGATACCATGAAGCTTCCTCTAGCCAAAGTCATGGGTGAAATGATGCGCAACGGTATCATGGCTTCACTCAATGAACGCTTAGATTTCGAAACTGCCTCTATCATCGCTGAAGATCTCGGCTTCAAAGTAGAGAAACTTGGCACTGCCTCTGTCGATGAACACAGTAACAAACAACGAATCGAGTCTATGCTGGCCGATCGCGAACAGAAGGCCACTCGCGCCCCTGTCGTCGTTGTCATGGGTCATGTCGATCACGGCAAAACTAAATTACTCGACGCTATCCGTAAGACTAACCTGGTCGCTGGAGAAGCTGGTGGTATCACCCAACACATCGGTGCTTATCAGACAGTCGTCAAGAAAGGCAAACAAGAACGCCTCATCACCTTCCTCGATACTCCTGGACATGAAGCTTTCAAAACTATGCGTTCACGTGGCGGTCAGATCGCTGACGTCGCTATCTTGGTCGTGGCAGCTGATGACGGACTCAAGCCACAAACTCTAGAAAGTTTATCTATTATTCAGAAAGAAAATTTACCCTTCATTGTTGCTATCAATAAAATCGACAAAGCTGGTGCCGATGTCGAACGCGTAAAGAAAGAATTATCCGAAATTAATCTCGTGCCTGAAGACTGGGGTGGCAAAACTATTTGTGTCCCGATCTCCGCTCTCAAAGGTGAAGGTCTCGATGATGTCCTCGATATGGTTCTGCTGGTTGCTGATATCAATGAACTGAAAGCTGATGAAACCGGTCCAGCTGTCGGTACTGTCATCGAGTCACACATGGACCAACACGAAGGTCCAGTCGCCACCGTCCTGATCCAAGCTGGTACGCTCAATGTCAATGACCTCGTCACCGTCGGCTCTGTCCCAGGTAAAGTCAAATCGATGAAGTCTTGGAAAGGCGAGACCATCACCAGTGCTACTCCCAGCACACCGGTGAAACTTCTCGGCCTCAAAGCAGTACCGCAATCAGGTGATATCCTCAAAACTGCTGATAAAGAAACTTTCAAGAAGTCCCTCAAACATTTACCGCAAGAACGTGGCGCCATGAAGCCAGCTATCCATACTGCTAGCGCCAGCGATGATAGTGAAGCTGATATCCCAACTATTAATCTCGTTATCAAAGCTGACGTCCTCGGATCTCTAGAAGCGATCGACAACTCTCTCAATCGTCTCAATACTCGAGCCTCCCGCGTCAAAATTATCCGAAAGGGTTTGGGCTTCGTTTCTGATGGCGACATTCAAGCCGCCGAGACAGCCAACGGATTACTGATTGCTTTCCACTTACGAACTGACCGTCAAATCGAGCAGAAAATTGCCGACAAGCGTATTGATTTCGCTAGCTATGACATCATCTATAAGTTGATCGAAGATATTCAAGAGCGATTGAAGAAATTGGAGCAACCCAATATTGTCCGCACCCTGATCGGTTCGCTCAAAGTATTGGCTATTTTCAAAACTAAGAAACGCGAAACCATTCTGGGCGGTAAAGTACTTGATGGTATCGTCGTTAACCCGTGCAAAGTCAAAGTACTGCGTAATAACAACATTATTACCTACGGTGACTTGAGCGATCTGGAAGCCAATCGTGAGAAGATGCGCGAAGTAGCCGCTGGTAATGAATGTGGTTTGAAATTTACTGGTGAGGCGGTCCTCGAAGTCGGTGATATTTTAGAATTTTTCACTGAAGGCGATGTCCCAAAGAACTGAACAAGTCGGCGCCTTGATGACACATCATATTAATGAGGTGTTGATCCGCGACTTCGAACCACCTATTGGCTGCATGATAACTATCTCGCATGTCGAGCCAGCACCAGATCTGAAAACAGCCAAAGTCTTCGTCTCGGTCCTACCGGAGAAAATGTCCGGCACCGGTCTCCAAGCACTTCGTAAGCAAGCTGGTCACATCCAAGGTGTCATCAATAAAAAGTTGAGCATGAGATTCGTACCGCGTATCACCTGGGTCTACGATGAAACCAATCTCAAACTAGATCGCATCGACCGCGCCCTCAATAATGTCGACGAGCCACTAAAATAATTCCTATTAGAAGAACCGTTATGACAACATAACGGTTCTTTGTTTCCTGTGATCAGGCGGTGAGACAGATTGCTACTGCCTGGTCTTGTGTCTGGCAATAAGAGAACATATCGCTCTTGCCCATGCCTTGCAGCATCATTTCAATATGCGGCGCTGCCTGACAAAGGACAAACTTCTTACCTCGTTTCTTGACAAACCAAGCCAAGAGAAGACTGATCGCGACAGTAACCAGATCGATCCTATCCACATACTGAAGATCGACTATGACCGATGGTAGATCAGCCAGAATGATCATATTATCCAGACCATTAAGCTGATCGCTTACCCTGCGTTGTGTGGCTTCAGCGGTTTCTTCTTCCCTTGCCAGCACTTCCTGCAAATGAACTACCAGAATCCTGCCATCTTTGAGCAGATCGATACTCATGACAACCTCTTGTGAAGGAACTAGGCTAACCAAGTGGGCTGCTGAAAGTACGCCAATTCCTACCTCTTGTCAAGACAATCACAAGGACTTTACCTTTTCGGGGACTGGGGTTAGTATGGTGGTAGGTTCACCAACCCACTGTTAGTCGAAATATTTCTTTTCTTTTCTCGGGCTGGTGCCCGAGTGTTTACAAAAATTTTCAATTTCTTTTTCTTTCTAAATATTGAACCACTGGATATGGTGATGGGTAGCGTAGATAAACAGATAGGTATATCTGATGAGGCAATTTGCAAATTGATTAGTAATTTTGATCGTGACGGCGATCGAGGGTTTGTCGCACAAAATGTTTTAGATAAATTGAGAACCTTTGTTGAGGCTGTAACCGTAAAAGCTTGCGGAGAAAATGATTATAGTTACGAAGTTTTTACGAGTAAGGCCAAGCCCTATGCTTCATCCAGGACAGATTTGAGATTTCTAATAAAATTCCATAAGTTTCTTCAGCGATCTGTTTCCCATTACCTTCCAGACGAAGAAACTTCTGAAAGGTTAATGTTGAAGTATTATGAATACCTCTTCAAAATAAAAGTATTTTTGGATAGTAAATACGGAATCGAGGTTCTAAAAAATATAAATGAGTTCCCTATTAACACCGATCCCGCTCTAAAGGAATATCATGAAAAAATTGCTGAAAAGATAAGTAAGCCTACGTCAAATAGAACGGCTATTACTTACGATGATAGATATTATATAAAAAAAGTAAAACCATTCTTTGTAAACAACGTAGTTTATTATGAGGTTACTTTCACGACAGCTATTGATAATGTCAGCAAGTTCGAAAGGGTAATCGCTTTTACAAAATTAGATATTTCGCAAAACTATGCTGTAAAGCTTTTAGTGAGCAATGATGTCATAGAAGTTTTGGGGAAGAAGATGCCAATTCAAATCATTGATGATTGGCAAGTATCAATCAGGCCATGTGAATTAAACCATTTCGCAGATATTTTTGGTAAACATTCAAGTATTTCAGCTGGTCTTGTAGAGTCTCGTAGATTAATGACCCTTTTAACAAAGACGGGGCTTAATTTAGTTGAAATTGTAGAGCTACCAGATGATATTTATTTACGTTATAAGGTGGCGGTTACGAACAGGGCTAAAACTTCGCATTTTTTCGACATCTTAGATAAATGCCGTGAAGTGATTAAAAGTGACTCCCCTGGGAGGAATGTATTAAGGTACTTGTTGTATGCGCTCTGCAACAAAATTCTTAAATTCCAGTATAGCAACGAGGCTTGCAGTAAGTTGTCAAATCTATATCTTGCTTGGGGTTGTATCCCATTTGATGATATGCCCTTTAACACATCGATCATTGAGCATAATCCAAAATTTCATGATGTAATTGATTGTATTGACCCAACAAATCGCGAGCACGAATTGTTTGCAAGATTGATAAAAAATAATACGGAGCAAAAGGGGCAGTTATATACTCCGGAAAATTCTATAATAGGCATCACAAATATCGACGGCCTAATCTCGGCTTATAATGCGAAATTATACTATAAGCACATTAATCGAAAAATTGAGAAATACAAAAGCAATATTTACATTAAGGGTTATGAAGAAGATGCGCTACACATCATAGAGAAACTAATTCGCTTTGCTCGATCTGGAATAAAGAATTATTCCAATTCGGTGGATGCATGGCTTCAAATATCCGGTAACGGTGGTGACAGCGAAGAAAAAAAGATAATTCTTAAACAGATTTTTGAAAAATCTCGCGTTGCCATGATATATGGATCTGCAGGAACTGGTAAAACCACGCTCATTAATCACATTTCCACATTTTTTAAGGACTATAAGAAGCTTTATTTGGCTAATACTAACCCAGCAGTAAATAACCTAGAAAGAAGGGTCGATGTGGGAAATGCCACATTCAAGACAGTTGCTAAATTCTTACACGAAAAGGATGCTGAGACTGATTGTGACTTGCTGGTCATTGATGAATGTAGCACCGTTAGCAACTCGGACATGCTGGGAATTTTAAATAAAGCTTCATTCAGGTTGCTTGTGCTGGTTGGAGATGTTTTTCAAATAGAATCAATACTTTTTGGGAACTGGTTTAACATCGCGAGATCATTTCTCCCAGAAACTTCAGTATCCGAACTGAAAGATCCATATCGTACTAATAACGAAAAACTTCTTACTTTTTGGGGAAAGGTTAGAAATATTGAAGACGATATTTTAGAGCACATCACGAAAAATCAATATTCTACGGCTTTAAATGAAACAATATTTGAACAATCGGAGGACGATGAAATTATTTTATGTCTAAACTATGACGGTTTGTATGGAATAAATAACATCAATAGGTTTCTTCAAAGTAACAACCCAAACCAGCCCAAATATTGGGGCATACATACTTACAAAGTAAATGACCCGGTATTATTCAACGAATCTGGTAGGTTCAAACCGTTAATTCATAACAACCTCAAAGGAGTAATTGTTGGCATTGAAATCTTTAATGATAGGGTGCAATTTGATATTGCAATTGATATGTCAATCAATGAATTAGACGTCTCTAATTACGAACTAGAGTTGTTGGGAGAATCCGAAGTTGGTAAGTCGGTGATAAGATTTTCTGTTAATAAACTTCAGAGTACTGATGAAGATGATGATGTTTCAAGTTCCGTCGTGCCTTTCCAAATTGCATATGCAGTATCAATGCATAAAGCCCAGGGTCTTGAGTACGACTCTGTTAAAGTTGTGATCACAAACGAAACCGAAGAGATGATTACACACAACATCCTCTATACTGCAATTACTCGAGCCAAAGAAAAGTTAAAAATATTCTGGTCGCCAGAAGTGGAAAAGAAGATATTAAGTAATCTAGAAAAGAAGTTTAATAATAGAGACGTGTCCCTATTAAAAGCTAAATATAATGTATAAAAAGAAATTGGAAAATTTTTGTAACCGGTCCCGCTGCGGCGGGACAAAAGAAAAGAAACACATCGACTAACAGCGCGTATCTGGCTCCGGCTTGCTCCGTTCCTCCGCAAGCCTCCGCGTATATTGCGCGGGTGTCCGCTTCGCGATATTATACACCCGCGCAACATCAGATACGCGCAAACGTTAGGTGAAATCACTCGCATATAACTAGTCTTATGCCTAAAGAAAAAGTCGAAAAAACTCAAATATCTGACGATGAAGTTCGGTGGATAATGCTCCAATTTTTTTACGATAGAAATAAAAACGCTACCAGCCGCATCGGCAAAAAAGGATCGGCTGCCAAAATCAGTGACATACGAGCAGCACTAAAGAGCTCTCATGGATTAAAGAGCCAGGATGTCCAAAGTAATTTAACTTATCTGCTAAGTCAAAAATGGGTTGAAGAGATTACAATAAGTAAAAATTTCACAACCAAATCAGGCGTCGCCATACCCTCCAATACAAACTACTACATTATCAGTGCCGTTGGGATGGATAAAATTAGCGGGCCAAGTGAATTCACCAGAGACCGGTTCGAGGGTATAAAGATTGAAGCCACAGGACAAAACATCATCACTGTTGGAGACGGAAATCAAGTAAACGCTGTGTTTGGAGAATTAAGTGAGGCTTTAGGCAAACTACGCCATGAAATAACAAAAGCAACGCCTTTGTCAGAATCTGATAAGTTGGAGGCTGTATCAGATATTGATACTATACAAGCGCAGCTCTCAAAATCACAACCGGACAAAACAATTATTGAAAGGGCGTGGGATAACATTAACAGATTAGCCTCTGTGGTTCAGCTTGCCGATGCGGCTAAAAAAATCATTCCTATAATAGCAGCCCATCTCACCAAGTTACATTAAAGTATGTTCGCGACATCACATAACACCAGATATCCGATTCGCGAGCGAGATAATATTTATGAAAAATAAATCAAAAAATTTATACCTTATACCTCAAATACCCGACGGGCAAAATATCATTGGCCGTTTACTTGTAAGTATGTTTGGTGGCTTCGATGAAGTATTGGGCAAGGATGGACGAATATACTATATACTACTCTGTAGGTTGATAAACAAGGCGATATATGAGTACAGTATGGTCAATGAGTATTGTATTAAAGAAAGCACACCATCAGATGAAATATTTAGTCACAAAATTATTGATCATCTCGAAAACTGCGTTAATGCTGTACATCGGGCTAATTTACTAGCTATTGATATGGTAAATAGGAATAAATTACCGTCTAGTATCAATAAGAATCTTTTACTCCAAATCAAAAGAAAGTTAGCGAGTATCAAAGTTAAGGAAATTAGACATCGAATTGAGCACATGAATGAGGATCTCGCAAACATTGGAAAATACCCATTGAAAGGATCGCATTCTGTGTATTTTGATGAGAAGAAAACTAGCCTTGTTATTAATAAACGTAAATTAACCCTCTCTGATTTAGCAAAGAATATTGACCTACTTCAAGGTTTTGTTGATCATATCAACATCTCCTTACCCAATAAAAGAACGGGAAATAAGTTCTATTATTAAAAATTTATATTATCTCGCTCGCTCATCTACATCCATCCCCTTCTCGCACGATGTTGGCCTTCACCCTTCGCTAAAGCTTCGGGTGACAAGTACGGGACTTCTCATATCCTGGCCAGTTGTGCAAAATCGCGCTTATATATTAGTAATAAAATTTTTATGGAAAACCGAAAATCAAAGTGGGATTTGCTGAGTGATGACAGAAAAAAGGAGTGTATTGCCGAAATCGTCGCCTTCTTTCAAAATAACCGCAATGAAACCATTGGAGTTATTGCCGCTCAAGAAGTATTTGATTTCTTCATGGAGGAAGTAGCTGAAGACATTTATAACAAAGCTATTGATGATGCTAAGACAGCAGTAAAATTGAATTTTGAAAATCTTGAAGTTGATCTAGATTTGCTATTTAATAAGTGAGTCAAAGTTCTATAGAAAAAGCCACCGAAATATCGGTGGCTTGTGCCTGTCAAAACTCTATGTCAGTAACGATCGTCCCTCTTTCAAGGCGTCATCTTCTGCGTCAAAGATGAAGAGATCTTTCTCCATTCGTACATGACGATAGAGCCGACGTAATTCTTCAGACATACAACACAGCAGCAACTTAGCCTTTCGTGTAAGATGACTCCTGTGAGCATGAACGAGAGCTACGGCACCGTCCGCAGAAACGAATGTCAGTCCACGTAGATTCACTACCACCGGTGGTACTGGCTTAAGCTCATATATTGAGTGTAGCCTCTGACCCAAAGCAATGGTGGTAAATGTATCCCAAGCAGTTTCAGTAAAATAAAGAACTACTACTCCTTCTCGATCGATCTGCTCTACGGCCATTTGAGGCTCCTTGTCGCGAGAGGTGTAAAGAAAAAGTAATCTCAGACCAAAGTACACCACTCAAGTATAGCTGTCAATCAAAAAAATGCACCCGCCGGGAAACCCAGCGGGTGCTTAGTGATTTACACGACAATCGACCGATCAGATGGTCTCAATCTCCTCAAGAATGGTATTAACCTTGGTGATGACGAAAATCTGTCGCACTCTCCGAGGTACTTTATAGACGATGCAGCCTTTATGGCATTCTTTGGCTGCGATGTAGATAACAATCAGAGTACCAAGACCATTGTTGCTGATGAACTGCGTGCCCTGCAGATCAAGTACCAGTCGTTGTATCTTCGGATTCTTCAGATGCTCCTTACAATCCTCGACGAACTTCTCTCCATCAGGTCCGCCCATCAGATTACCAACAACATGGATGACCATTGAATCACCCTGTTGCTCTGACTTAAAGCTCCTCCTCTCTTGATCGACGCCTGAGGACCGGTAATTTTCGTCATGTGCGTCGGCCAACGTAGGACGGATATCTAGAATAATATTAAGTTTGGTTGCTTCGAAGATACTTTTCACCGATCTCTGCACCCTGCATAAGATGAGTGATCTTGGGGTATTCTGCACAGAACCTTGAGCGTTCACCAAGATACCCAAAGCATTCGAAGTGAGATAACTTACTGTGTGAAGATCCAAGATGATCTTGGTAATTTCACGATTAGCCAGAAGTTCATCGATGGCCTCTTGGAGTTTGACCGTATTCAGTTCACTCCACAAGGCCACAATCGGTGTCACGGTGGCAGTAGATCCTTGGATCTCGACTTTGATCTCTGACATCTACCCTCCTAGGAAAGGTTTGGTTGCTTGGTCTGGCCCGATCGGCTACCGATATAGGCACCAAGGACGAATAAAGCTGAGATAATCTGCTGTACCACCATCACTGTCCGGTGTTGACGATACATCAGTAAGGCACAGCTGCCATTCATCAGCAAGAACCAGAGGTAACCGGTATTGTGTCGCCGAGCCAGAAACCAGGTACCGGCCAAGAATCCGATCACCATAGCTATCTCGAGAACCTGATTGATAGTACGGATGCCGTGATTATCAACGAAGCTAAGCGCTACTCCCAGCGGGATCATCAGTCGGACAAACCAGTCGATCCATTCATAGCTGCGAGACTGACTCTTCCAACTATTGATCACTCCCAAGATCATGGCCGGACCAGCAGCGGCTTCGAGGAAGACGGCGATCCAGTTACGACTCACCGCAAATAGTACGATGATAAAGGGTAGCCCTAGGCAGTAGCTGAGCCATGCCAATAGCATCAATCGATCTTTCTTGAGCTTCAGGCGTGGTAGCTCTGAAAAGAAGAACCCCACCTTGGCTAACAGATAGAAACTGCCACCAGCAATCTGCAGGACTGTATCAAGCACCAAAACCTCCTTAGAGTGTCTGTGTGAATATTCAAATGT
The DNA here is from genome assembly GCA_964540995.1 of uncultured Gammaproteobacteria bacterium. Lineage (GTDB taxonomy): Bacteria > Patescibacteriota > Patescibacteriia > UBA1558 > 2-01-FULL-52-15 > JAZDLR01. The sequence continues at coordinate 93,995 of CAZIOU010000002.1, forward strand.
AAGGAACCAGTTGATTCCGAAGACTACAATTATTTATCACTATTGTCAACGCTTTGACAGTTGACGCCACCGAAGTTAACCGCTACACTCCTCTGTTATGCATGACCATCAAATAGAAGCTAATGCCATCAAACAGACTATTGATCAGAGTCGCCAGATTTTAATTATTTCTCATCGGTCACCTGATGGCGACACCGTCGGCGCTGCCACTGCTCTAGCAGAGACACTTCTAACTCAAGGCAAAGAGGTGCAGCTTTTCTGTGCTGATCCATTGCCGCTCTATCTCCGCTATCTGCCCAATGCTCATCGCTATAGTACTGATGAGCGCGTATTTGATCTGCATTTTGATCTCGTCATTGTCGTTGATAGCGGCAACTTACTCTATGCTGGTGTCGATACACTGGCACCCAAGTTATCCGGCACTCCTCCACTCGTTAACATTGATCATCATGTGACCAATACTTTGTACGGCCACCACAATCTAGTAGTAGTCGCTGCCAGCTCGGCCTGCGAGATCGTCGGGCGACTGCTGCGTCATTGGAACATTGATATTACTGAGCGTATGGCCAACTGTCTCATCACCGGCATTGTGACTGATACCAGCGGACTACGTAATCCCGCCACCAAGCACACAACTCTCGAAATTGCCGGCTACCTGACACGACGCGGAGCTGATATCAATCACGTCTATCGACTGACGCATCATCAGAAAACAGTCGATCAACTTCGACTGTGGGGACTAGCCTTGTCACGACTTAAGAAAAGCCAAACTCTGAATCTTGTCACTACCTACATCAATGACCAAGATCTCCAAGAATACGGTCTGACGGCAGACAGCTTAGAAGGTCTAGCCAACTATCTGGCTGTGCTCCATGAGGCGGAGATCATCATGGTACTGAAGCAGAAAGACGATGTCGTCCATGGATCGCTACGCACTCCTTTCGATCATGTCGATGTCAGCAAATTGGCGCAAGCACTAGGTGGTGGCGGGCACAAGAAGTCGGCGGGGTTTACCGTCACTGGTAAACTAGTGATGCAGAATGATAGATTGTCGGTTGAATAACATCGCAAGAAAGATTCAAGCTACAATAACCAATAATCAAACAATAACAAATATCCAATACCGAGAGTCGGTTTATATTTGAACTCGTCCATTAAATATTGTTTCTTGATTATTATTTATTGTTTGAGTATTGAAACTTAAATATTGTTTGGAAATTGTGACTTGATTATTGATTATTCGTTATCCCCTCTCTCTTGACCTCTCCCTTTAATATGATAGATTAACGCTACTATGTTACTCATCCCAACCGTCATCGAGAAATCCACCTACGGCGAGCGATCGTACGATATTTATTCACGTTTACTCAAAGAACGTATCATTTTCCTCGGCAGTGAAATCGACGAAAACGTCGCCAATAGCGTCGTCGCCCAGCTTCTCTTCTTGGCCTCCCAGAGCGACACCAAAGATATCAAGATCTACATCAATTCACCGGGCGGCTCAGTCACTGATGGCTTAGCTATCTTGGATACGATGCAACACGTGAAGCCTGACGTCTCAACCATCTGTGTCGGCATGGCTGCTAGTATGGCCGCAATACTGCTAGCCGGTGGCGCCAAAGGCAAACGCTTCGCCTTACCCAATTCCGAAATTCTCATCCACCAACCGATGGGCGGTACCCATGGCCAGGCTTCTGATATCAAGATCCGCGCCGAACACATGCTCAAGCTCAAAGACCGTCTTAATGTCATCTTACAGAAACAGACTGGTCAACGATTGGACAAGATCGAACGAGACACTGATCGTGATTATTTCATGAGTGCCGAGGAAGCAGTTGATTACGGACTCTTGGATAAAATTATTAAATAAACCCAGCCTCAACTAAACGAGTTGAGGCTCTTGTTTACAGTCGGTTCTTTCTACTTGAGGTGAAGATGGCTGCTCTAGAAGAGAAGCGCTGGCATCGGGCTCCGATCGCGAAGTTACGCCGCCAAGCTCGGTTGCAAAAGGTCGCCCGTGAACATCTGGCCGCAACAATCGGAATTATGATCGGCTCAGGATCATTTCTGGCCTATTATTTGAACGCTCCAGATTTCATCGTTGGGTTATTGATGTTCATAGGATTGACGATTCTCACTATCACCCACTTCTGCAGTCGTAGCTGACATGGACATCAATTTCCAAAGCCTTACCCGACTCATCAGAGACGGATTTACCTTTGGGATAATCATCGCTATTGCCTGTCTGATCATATTCGTGTTTGGTCGTTATCTGTTTCGGCGGCGATCATGAGCACGACACCATAGGAGCCTCGCGCCCACTCGGCACGCGGCTCTTTTTATTACTCAAAACTACACTCCTATATAGGTGAGCTTGCCCGCCGACCTGTCCCCCGAAGCCTTGGCGTAGGGGGAAGCTTTCTTGCCTGCCGTAGCATCGGCGAAGGCAGGAGCGAAGGCGGGTCCGACATAATAGTACGACGGCTGATGGAGCAGTGGATAACTGGGTCTTGAAATAATTTACCAATCAGGTACACTTAGACCCAGAAAAACAGGGGTAGTCCTTACAAACGGGACGCGCAATACTCCTGTTATTTTCTTTGCCGTAAATTACGGCAAAGAAAATAACCCGCCGAGATCCTAATGAGACACCAGCGGGTAATCGTGAATCGCCAACAAAGATATTGTCGGCGACTACTACCAAAAAGGAGGTTGCTATGAAACAGGGACTGTTCTTTGTTTTAGCTTTGGCTTTGGCTGCCTGTCAGACCGAAGCCCCTACTACTCCACCGCTACAATTACGAGTTCAGGACTTGTCAGCTGACGATCATCTGATGCAGACACTGGATCACCAGCACTTCTTCGAGACCATCTCACCCAATGCTGGTTGGATCGATCATGATCATCCCTACTACGCCAACGATGGTCAGCGCGAATTCGTCTTCATCGATCTGGAAGCTGCTGACGAACATCGTACGCTCGTCATTATCTTCCGTCAGCAGCAGCCTGTCGCAGCCACCATCATCGGCTATGCTCCGATCGAGTCCTGCTATGAAGATGAGCCAGATCAATCTGCTACTGATGGCTATGTCTTCGTCTATGACCTGTCACAAGGCGTTCGTTGCCTGATGAACTACTTCACCGGTCAAAACCTGACATCATCTGAGGAGCTCCCGAGCGACCAAAGACAAAGTCTCGATCTACTGAGTCATGAGTCTCAGCGTCAGTGCCTGACTAGCTACTTCCAGCACAAACCACAAGGGCTTAACTGTCACTTGCTGACTGAGCTAGATATCTTGCCGCGGATGCAGTACGTGGCTGACGACGTCAGTCAGATAGTAGATTGCCTGCCGTAATCAGGGCCGCCGAGCTTAGCTCGGCGGCTTCTTTACAAATAGCCCCATAATCAGTCCAAGCTTGTCAGCAAGGCAGGCGCATGTTAGTATGCTTACGCTAGATTATATCGACCAATAAGTCATTAATTTAGCTAATTTAAGCCATAATCTGTTTCGATTGTTGAAGGGTAAAGTCTGAATTCGCATGTTCTCAATTTTCGTATCTATCGTTAGCGCGTCAGCCAGTTCAGCCTCATAGACTCCGAGTAACGCTCGGCTAGTATCTTTATACTTCACTATCGGGACAGTCTAATATCTGTCTATGTTATTTATTTACCTCCTGATTGCAGTGGTCCTCGGAGCCGTCATTGGTTTCGTGGCCAAGAAGATCGCTACCCAGCGAAGCATTGAGTCAGCCGAGCGCAAAGCGCATGAGCTGATCGAAGATGCCAAAAATAAGCAGAAGCAAGCCTTACTCGACAGTAAGGATCAAGCTTTGAAAATTATCGAAGAAGCCAAACAAGAAGAGAAAACTCGTCGTCGCGAAATTCAAGATATGCAAGATCACTTGCAAAAGCGCGAGACTATGTTTGATACCAAGATTCTCGAATTCGAAGGCAAACAACAGAAACTCTATGAACAGCTGGAGAAAATGGAATCAGCTAAAGAAGAAGTCAAGAAAATTCGTGAAGAGCAGCTAGCCAAGTTAGAAAAAATTGCCAACTTACGTCAGGATGAAGCCAAACAGGTACTGATGCAAAATCTGGAAATGCGCAGCAAAGATGAATTACTGGCTCGCATGCGCAAATTGGAACTCGAAGCCAATGATGAATTGGAACGCAAATCCAAAACAATCTTAAGCACCGTGATGCAACGAGTTGCTTCTAATCATACATCCGAAAGTACGACTCTGATCGTTCCGCTAACGAGCGACGAGATGAAAGGACGCATCATCGGACGTGAAGGTCGCAATATCAAAACCATCGAACAACTCACTGGCGTCGAAATCATCGTCGATGATACTCCGGAAAGTATCATGATTTCTGGTTTCAATCCTATTCGCCGTCACTTAGCCAAACGAGTCCTCGAACAACTGATGGTTGACGGTCGTATCCACCCAGCCCGCATCGAAGAAGTGGTCGCTCAAGCCAAGAAAGATCTCGCCGCCGATATCACCAAAGCCGGTGAAGAAGCCGCTTACGAAGCCGGTGTGGTCGGACTTGATCCCAAATTGGTCCAGATCCTCGGTCGGCTCAAATACCGCACCAGCTACGGACAGAATCAATTACGACATGCGCTCGAAGTCTGTCATCTCTCCACCTTACTGGCTCAAGAGCTCAAGGCTGACGTCACTGTCTGTCGCAAAGGTGGCTTGTTGCACGATATTGGTAAAGCGCTCGATCACGAAATCCAAGGTGGCCATCCAGAAATTGGTTATGACTTGATGAAGAAATTTGGTTTACCGGAAGAAATTGCCTATATGGCTATTGCCCATCACGAAGACAACCCCAAGACTTTGGAAGGAGTCATCGTGAAGATCGCCGACGCTATCTCTGGCTCTCGTCCAGGTGCTCGTCGCGATACTTATGAGAACTATGTCAAACGTCTAGAAGAACTAGAAGGTGTAGCCAATAGCTTCGAAGGTGTCGACAAGAGCTACGCCATCCAAGCTGGTCGTGAAATCCGTGTCTTCATCAATCCAGAAAATATGGATGACTATCAGATGAAAACCTTAGCCCGCGACATCGCTACCAAGATTGAGAACGAACTCAAATATCCAGGTGAGATCAAAGTCACCGCCATTCGTGAGAAACGTGTCGTCGAATATGCCCGCTAAACCTCTCAAATTATTATTCTTCGGAGATGTCATCGGTAAGCTCGGCCGTCGCGCCGTAGCCCAGATTGTACCGCAGTGGAAATCGCAGTATCAACCTGATGTGATCTTGGCCAATGTCGAGAACCTAGCTCATGGCAAAGGTGTAACGGTCAAAACACTAACCGAGCTTAAGGAAGCTGGCGTCCAAATCTTCACCGGTGGCAATCATATCTTCAGCAAAGACGATCCTACCACTGATGAATACGCTGACAATTTCACTTTGGCCTTACCGGCTAATGTCGTCCGCACACCGGCTAATTTTCGTTATCACAAAATTACTGTCGCTGATAAAGAGCTGGTCGTTATTAACTTACTAGGCCAATTCCAGATTGAATCTGATGGCAGTACCAACCCCTTCCTCGAATTCGATAAGCTCTATGACGAGCTTAGTAAACCGAAATTGATGCTCGTTGATTTCCATGCTGAAGCTACCAGCGAGAAGGTGGCTTTCGGTCTGTACTGTGACGGCCGTGCTTCAGCTGTCGTCGGATCACATACTCACATCCCTACCAATGACGCTCGCATCCTGCCTCAGGGCACTGGCTATATCTCTGATATGGGCATGGTCGGCGGTCAGAATACTGTCCTCGGTGTCACTGCCAGTATTATTATCAATCGGTTCAAAGGTGAAACAGCTGCATTTGACTGGCCAGAGACGGGAGAGGCTATCATCTGCGGTGTCTACCTAGAGCTTGACCCGGAGACAGGACACTGTTTACAAATCACCCCGCTTCAAGCTACTATTACAGTATAAGAAACCTCGTCTGCCCTATCGGTAGACGGACTTACGTCATACTACTATGAACAAAGCCGAGCTATGTGAATCAATTGCTTCTAAACTAAGTCTCAACAAAACCGAAGTCGAACGAGTCGTCGATGCCTTCGAGGAAACGATCATGGCTACTCTGAAGACAGGCAGCGAAGTCAGCTTAACGGGCTTCGGCACGTTCTCCGCTAAGCACCGTAGCGCTCGCGCCGGCGTCAATCCACGCAACCCGTCAGAGCGAATCCAAGTACCGGCCGTGACCATCCCCAAATTCAAAGCTGGCAAAGCTCTCAAAGACGCTCTCAAGAATTAGATCATTACTCAATAATCCCGCTACCCAGCGGGATTATTTGTTTTATTACGCTATTTGACATACTTCCTACCATAGACTAAAGTCACACCGTTCGCTCTTTATCAAACCGCCACAACACACTCCCAAGGAGGGCAGCCATGTCCCAACTACTTATTGACCGCAATATTGTTACTTGGAGAGAGTTAACTCAAGCCGAAAGCCTGATTATCAGACTGTACCCGCTATTGGTGACTGCGGCCAAAAACACGAATCATGAGACGCATACCGTCGGACTTCGAGTTCAGGTATTCGATGAGCTACGATTTTCGATTGTAGTTCAGAAAAAAGATGACTGTACCCAAGAAACAATCGCCACCCTCTTTTGGTGGGCAGTCGCTGATAATCCCGAACTTTGTCTCGACAGCGAAACGATTAAATGGATTCCCGTGTACATTGCGTCACGACTCTGCAGCCTCTCATTCGGTGGAGCAAATCCTCTGGAGCAGTTGGGCTGTAATTCTTCTGGATCAGAATCATTCTATTCCTTCATTCCCATGAGATAGCCAAAACGGCCCGATCACCAGATCGGGCCGTTTCTTATATTATTTTTTTATTACGATACCAACCTTGGCACCATCAGCTGCTTGACCCGTCCAATCATGGATCGCGGCCATCAAGATATTTTCCGTATAGATATAATCCGCGCCATTACGGGTACCTGGGTCATTGGTGATGAACTTGCCATCTTTGGTAAAGCCTTTGATCACCAACATATGATAGATCGGACCAGGCTGTTTGAAATTGGGATTATGCAGCTCTCTCCCCGCTGCCGGTACTATCACGGGGAAACCAGAGCGTAGCTGATCGCGTATCTTATCAGCTGTCAGATTGGCAATGATTTGATAACGATAGGAGGGATAAAACTGTTTGGCTAATTCAATGGTCTTGGCAGCTGATAAATCTAAATGTCCACCCCACTCTTTGATCTGCCAAGCCACCATCTGATCAATCACATCCTTCATCTGCTGCTTAGTCAGACTGGCGTCGCGTAGATAAAAATCAGTCATGATTAGACTCGCCTCTTCGCAAGCTTCGCCATAGGGCATACTCCAATCACCAAAAGGAGCCTGCGAGGCAAATGGTACTGCCAAGTTAATCTGGTCAACTGGAGGTTTGGGTTCTGACACTGGAGGTTTGGGTTTCTGGGGCACAGTGGAAGTCGGTATTACGGGAACAGTAGTAGTGACTACAGCGTTGATTGGTAGCGCTGGAGGCAGAACAACCTTGGGTGTCACAGCCTGACGAATATAGCCTCGTCCAGCATAAGCCAAACCAGCGATAACAATGATCGCCAGACCGGCTGTAAGAAATAATGTAGCTCTTCGTCTCATAGTACGCAGGTTATACTATAACCTCATTTCATAATTAAATACAACCTATGAAACGAACTATCGCCGTTTTAGCGATACTATCTATGCTCATTACCGTCAATACGGTAGTAGCTAAATCCAATGATGCCAAGAATGCCAATAAAGATGGCGCCCTCGGTATCAGTAATACGCTGCAACTCAAGCATAATGAATCAGCCGAAGTTGAACACAATAAGTCAGCCAAACTAACAGCAGCTCATAAGATTACCTTCATCTATACCAGTGACACAGCTGCTACGACTACACTGTATGCTCTAACCAAAGATCGTCATGTCTGGTCTATCAGCAATGGCAGCTGGACTGACATGAACCGCACCTTACCAACTACCACACCGGCTATCAAGCAGTGGCAACCGAGCGCTTTCCTCGATGCTCGCGGTGATGCCTGGCGCTGGAGCGGCTCACTCTGGGTCAATATCAGCCATCCGTAAATTCTTATGAAAACCCCTAGTCCTAAGGCTAGGGGTTTCGTATTGCTGGCTATGGCAACCTCTTACGATAGAACGACATAATTGAAAAAATCACTCTCTGGGGTTTGGGGTCACATACTTGTTTGAGCCCAAGAATAGAAGGGTAATCAAGAATAGACCGAAGCGAGTCTATGTGACCCCAAGACTTTTGATTACTTTTGGTCACAAAAGTAATGCCTGAGCGGCGAGCGATAATACCAAAATACTATCGATACTACCCAAGAATAGAGGTGGGATTATCTAAGATGAGAGGAGAAAGATTATATATCTTCTTTAATCTTTCGGATGTTCAGAATAAAAAACAACCATGCCAGCTAATGCGGGATTTGGCCGGTTAATAAACTCTCATCGCTGATGAGAGTTTATTATATTGCTCGAGCAATCAAACCAATTGCCATGATTCCCAAGAAGCTGAAGACAAAAGATATTAGAGCAAATAATTTCTTATTAACCTTAGCTAGTCCCAGTACCGCCATAGCCAATTCGTCCGGTAGAGGCGAAGCGATAATCAGCCCAGCAAATAGCGGTGGCAACCAATGAAATATCTTGGTCTTAAAAATATGCCGCAACCTGCGGTGTGGGGCTAAATTGAAAATATAAAGAATATCCTGATCAAGGTCATCGCGGACGAAACGATAAATAACCGAATCAGCGATCACCGAACCAAGCGCTCCAACCAAGGCTACGATCCATATTGGATAGGTTCGAGAAAGGTCACCTAATATGGCAATAGCCGGAGCCGTAGTAAACATCGAGCTGAAGAAAAATCCGGCCAAGAAGCTACTCACCAGCTGCCAGCCATCGAATGCCTTTACTAGTTGATGTATCGCGCCCGTCTCAACCAGTAATACTGCCGTCAGGATACTCAACAAAATTGTGCCGATGTCACGACGGAAATTGGCTGCGTGCTGGGAATCAATTTTCTGAAACCATCTCATGCAGACATTGTAACATATTTACGTAAGAGAAAACCGTTCATACTGGATGAACGGTCTCATGATCTGATCAAAAAGAAGTCGTTGTGACTGATGAATTCCCGAGAGAATCCAGTTGGTGACTAACGAGTGTTAGTACCTGTGTCATGACTTGAATGGTCAGATCAAATAGTTGTGGAGCAAACATACGTAAGACCACTAATAGCAGAAAGAACGATAAGGCTGATGAGATAGCTCGAAACATAAATGTTTCCTATAAGCGTCAAAGCCTTGGAGAATATTGGTAGTTCGACGGCTACCAAGACCTTGTGAGCTTAAGAACGTGTAACGTTCCGAGTCTCAATGTTATTAGATGGTCTAGATTATTCTCTTCAGGTAAGAGGACGCTAATCAGAACGCCCTAATAACAAATAACGAATGCCTAATTACCAGCTTCCTGCCTAAAGAGAATAGCTCCAGTGATGTAAAGAACTTCTCTACTTTTGGCTTACCAGAGGCTATAAATAATGTCAAGACTCTTTCTGCTGGCGGCGATATTGCAGTGCTTCCAATACATGCTCGGTAGCGACCGCTTCCTGACCTGCCAGATCAGCGATAGTACGAGCTACTTTGATCACTTTATGGATTGAACGTGAAGATAATTGCAGTGAATTGCTAGCCTGCGCGATGATTGAACGGCTCCGAACATCAAGAGGACAGTGGCGCTCTAACTGTCTACTCGAAATATCGGCATTGACATTGAATGGTTGGCCTTTATAACGAAGCGTTTGAATCGTTCGGGCCTGACTCACACGATCTTTGACTACTTCAGATGATTCACTGACCCGTCGAGAATCAAGTAATTGTTCACTCGGCACCGGCGCTATATCGAGATAGAGATCGATACGATCGAGAAGTGGTCCTGACACGCGGCGTTGGTATTGTGACACCTGTGATGGGCGACAAATACAGTCTCGCACTTGGCTGCCGTAGTAACCACAAGTGCAAGGATTGGCTGCTGCCACCAACATGAAGCCAGCCGGGAAACTAACAGCACTATGGGCTCGTGCAATGTGCACTGACTTTTCTTCTAAAGGTTGTCGCAGGGCATCAAGTACTTGTCGCGGAAATTCTGGCAACTCGTCTAAGAACAAAACTCCTCGATGCGCCAAAGTAATCTCGCCTGGTTTGGGCCACGACCCTCCACCGACCAGCGATACTTGTGATGACGAATGATGTGGCGAACGAAATGGCCGCTGACGCATCAGAGGTTGGTCACTGGGTAATAAACCAGCGTAACTATAGATACGACTAACTTCCATCGCTTCATCCAATCCCATATCAGGCATGATGGACAACAAACTCTTGGCCAAGAGTGTCTTGCCTGCTCCAGGGCTACCGGAGAAAAAAACATTATGTCCGCCAGCAGCGGCAATTTCTAATAGTCGCTTGGCTTGATCTTGTCCTCGTATGTCATCGAAGCTTACTGGTGCGACTGCAACCGTAGCACTGACTGAAGGTGAAATAGGTGGCGTTACAATTATTTCTTTGCCATTAAGATGCCGTGCTAGCTGCCGCAAGGTGCGCACAGGAATAATTTCAATATCTGGTACCAGCTGTGCCTCGGCCAGATTGCTCAAAGGCACATAGACACGCTTACAACCCAAACGCTGAATATTCCACACCATGTTTAGCACGCCTTTGACGGGACGCACTTCACCAGTCAGCGACAACTCTCCGAGATACACTGCCTGTAGATCAGCTTGGCCTAACGTGACCAGATCCTTATGTAGCAGCACACTGATAGCGATCGGTAAATCAAACCAAGAACCTTCTTTGCGAATATCAGCCGGAGCTAGATTGGTCACCACCTTGCTGCGTGGGAATCGTAAGCCACTCGCATCACAAGCTGACCTGACACGCTCTCGAGCCTCCTGCACCATAGTATCGGCCAGCCCCACCATGATAAATTTGGCGGTAGGTGACGGCATAATATCAGCCTCCACCTCTACTAAGTAGCAATCCAAACCTATCGTTCCAACAGTTAAAATTTTACCCAACATAAAAATCCCGCTTCCACGAGACTCCCTGTTAGATCTCTTAATGCTTAATCGGGGCTAACCCCGTTAGAGTTTTAAATCTCTAATGAGGCTAATTTTAGCCTAAATAGTAAAAAATGCAAGTAAATAGAATGGCTTATATTAGCCAATAGAGCTTATATTAGCCTAATCTGATATTGACAAAATACTAATAAAATTGTAAGATAATATATTAATCGTACGTCACATATCACACACAGAGGAGCCGTAGATGATCCATCTGCTAGCCGGTTCAGAGTCTGTAGTGCTAAGCACACAGCAGGCTCAGTTACTGACACTGGAGAGGGATAAGAGAATCCTCCAGTGTGCCACCCCGAACTGCTCACAGCGAGAGATTCCGAGTCAAATGTTTGGCTTGTCTGAGCCGCCAATTGGCACGAATCATCGGATTCACGTTATCTGCGCCCAACATTATACGGTGGCGCAAATCGTGAAGGACATTCCCAAAGAGCACCTGGCACCTCTACTGGATGCTATCAGCGCTGCACTGCGTGCCGAACGTGCCGGTTAACGCTCCACCCCGCTCATTACGCCATAACGGCTGTAGATGAGCGGGTTCACCTCAAGTTCATTTATACTAAGTGAATTTAAGGTGAACTAATCTAATTACCCATGAATACATTGATGTCCAAAATTATTACTTTCATCATAGTGCTGACTATTGCTGTCGGTAATTTTGGTTTTGCTGCTGTCACTCAAGCTGATAGTACATTGACCATCGATCGTATCACCATCAATACTGATTTCCCAGGTGCCAACGGTTCTGCTAAAGCTGATATTACGTGGCATACCAATAAGCCGGCCTACGGACAACTTCGTTATGGAGTAAAATCTGATCAACTTGATTTCGTTGCTAATACTTCTGGTAAGCCGTTATCGGAATATACGATGTCATTGTCGGGATTGAAGAGTGAAACAACTTACTACTTCACGATTCAAGCCAACATCAATACTGAAGCGACTACTTCGTTTGTCCGCAGTTTTAAAACTGTCAAAGTGGGTGATAGCATCGCTCCGACATTTGAAACTAATATTTCTCGAATCGACACAACGGCTCATACTGTAACATTTCAATGGACTACCGACGAGGAAACTTCTGGTACTGTTTATTTCGGTACCAACAAAGATAAACTATCTTCTTCTGCCAGCCACAGTGGCCGCAGCAAAAAGCATGAAGTAGTGATCAAAAATTTGAAACCTTCTACCACCTATTGGTATCGCGGTCAGATCAAAGATAAGGATAACGTCATTAGTAATTATTTTGTCGATAGTTTCCGTACTCTGGATAGTAATGCCAATGAGAAAGAACCTCTGATAATTTCCAGCCTTGGCCCTAATTCTACCAACGATAGTCGCGTACACGAGACGAGCTTAACAATTTCTTTCACGACCAATCGTCCGACCAAAGCAACTATTACGTTGAAAAGCAAAGCTGTCAGCAAGACGATCAAAACCGATACTTTCTCTACTACGCTTCATTCTTACACTATCGACGGCTTAGCTCCCAATACTACGTATGATTCAACTGTCAGTGTTTCTGACAATCTTGGTCATACTACCAAATTGGACAAGCTGACCTTTGCCACCCGCAATTATACTAAGACTCAAGATCAAGTCATCACTACCAGCGCCAACCAAAGCTACATCACCCCTGCAGTCCGTCTGGTCAAATCTAACTCCAGTGACACCGTCTATGCGGTGGTAACTCCTTTGACTGCTGGTGCTGTCTGTAGCGCAGCTGTCACCAAAGTTACCAGCCAAGCTGGTTGGAATGCTGAATACTATGATTGGAACGAGACTTCACCTAACATGGCCAAGGATGACAAGGCAGTATTTAATTCGCCTTTGGAAACCAGTTGGTACAACCCTCAATATTTGGTCAAAACCAAGCTCGATACCAACCTCAAGTTTGGTCCTCGCTTCTATCCCGTTGATGAATTCAAAACGGATAATCAAGCGCACAACTACTATTTCGGCGCACATTGGAGCGGCAATCTCAATGTGCCTGCGACTGGTAACTATGCTTACGTCTTAGCTTCAGATGATGACAGCTGGGTATTGATCGATGGACAAGTGGTAATCAATAACGGTGGTCGTCACCGTCCTACCGAGATCAAGAAGACACTCAATCTCACTGCTGGTAGCCATCGTATTGATGTCTATTATGCGGAACGATATCCTGTCGGTACTGCCATGACCTTCTATTTCTCTGATCCCAAATTGGTGGTTACCACCGGACAAAATCTGCTTAGCTGTCCCGCTGGTCAGATCAAAACCGCCAGCGTGAAGCTACACGCCATCATGAATTCGACTGCCTTCCAACGCTATGGCTATCAGTGGAATAAAATTGAGATCGTCAGCGATCAAGAATTGCAACGTTTCGCTCCTGCTAAGCTCATCCGTACTGCCAACGATCCAACTGTCTACTATGTTGATACTGCCCGACGCTTGAAGATCGCCATTCCCAACGAAGCCGTGTTCAATTCCTATGGCAATCAATGGAATGATGTTGTCTACGTCGTACCAGAAGACTTGAAAGCCTACTACAACGTAGAACTAATCAAAGAAGCTGGCAGCCCTGTCGTCTACTTACTACAAGATAATACTATTCGTCCTTTTGCCTCACTGGAAGCTATGAACAAACGTGGCTACAATGTGAAACAGATCGTGACCGTCAATAGTTATCATCTCTCAACCTTCAACCGCGGCGACTCAATTCAATAATTGCTAATTTAAAAAGAATGAAGATTACTCTTCATTCTTTTTTATTCTAAATTACTTTCTTAATCTTAAACTCTCGTACCAAGAGCCAGATCACCCCAATAACGATCGTGCAGTCTGCGAGATTAAACACCGGCCATAATTTTAAATTAATAAAATCCACTACCCCACCGTACAACAGACGATCAACCACATTACTGACAGCGCCGATAACAATCAGTGCCCAGGGCCAGTATTCTCTACGGACCAATAATGCCAGTGACCACGCTTGCCAACTGCAATAAGCGATCAACACAGCGGTCAAAGGCCAGACCAGATACGGTGACCAAGCTAACGAAAACGCTTGATCGGGATTGATCGCTGTAACAACAAAACCGTCAAACAAGTTTGACGGTTGAAAGGTTACAACCAATTGTTTAGTGATACGATCCAACAAAATAATAATTACCAATAGACCGTAGGAAAGTTTCATTTACAATCCTTTGCGTTTGCAATCCATGCAGGAAGTGGCCGAAGGGAAAGCTTCGAGCCGTTGCGGATCGATCTGATTGCCGCACTTCTCACATAAACCGTAGGTTCCCTCTTCGATTTTGCGTAACGCTTTATCCACGTTAAAAAGTGAGACTTCAAGATTCTTCTCCATTGAGAGATTGCGTTCGAAGTCCTCTACTTCGGCGGCATTATCTTCTTCTTTGTCGCCATAATCTGGGAAACGAGCACTGAAGTCGCCGGTATCGGAATGCTGGACCGCATCCTGATTGAGTTCACGCATGAGCTCTTCACGGCGTTCTTCTAATTTGGCCTTTTGTTCAGTGATAAATGATGGTTCTAGGGACATATGGTTATTTGAATAGGGCAATAATAGCGTAAAAAAAGACCGCTGTCTAGCAGTCATGACATAATTTCAGCAATTTTAAAAGGCGTATCAGTTGTGACGAAAATTTAAATTACTTTAATCACGCGATACGCCTTTATCCCTTGGATCAGTTGATATCGAGCACTGTTGGCTCAAGTACAACATTAGCGTCCAGAGGACATAGGTTGTTTTCGTTCTAACTTGACGAAAATGATCTGAATCCATTCAATGGTTTTATCTCTCCCGAAGGAAGGATAGACCTTTTGGTAATTTTATTTTTTTTTCACGTTGTGAGCCTGTTAGATAAGCTCAAATGAGAATAGATTCTGATGTTTGCAATGTGCATGTAAAGCCCCTCTAAAGCTTCACATAGACATTATAGCATAGATTTGACATTCAATCAACCGTCTATGTTGGCTAATATTAGCAATCATTACAACATAATGTTGACAGAAATAAAAAGAAGCTGGGGAAATCAGCTTAAAATTCAACATCTTATCCACAGCGGGGACGACTTATCCCCAAGTTACTCTATTTTTGGCCAAGACAAGCAATTTTAGTGCTACGACCTGCTGTTCGTACCTCCAACAATAATAATTGCTGCTTATCAGCTAACTTAAGTGGGATAATTGAGTCATCAGTCAACCAAATAAGGTTAGTTATAGTACCAGAGGCACCTCCGAGGCAGTCTGTTAGCATCCCAGAGGGATTTTCTGGTGCTTGATTAGTACCTTGAGCCAATTTCAAATCATTGGTTAGTATATTCTGACCAGCCTGTGACCAATAATAGATCCGATTCTCGGCTACCTGACCCCAGTAGCTGACGTCATGGCCTGCTAATTGCTGATGTAGGGGCGCTTGTTGTGACCGAACCAGCTCACGGTAAGCCGATCCATCAGACAAAGTCAGTTTTTTGATCAATGGTTGCTGGAAAGAAGCAATAGTTTGACCCAGAGTAGCTAATTGGGCCGAAGAGGAACGTATAAACCACTGAGAACCATTGGTTCCTAGGAGCATCGGAGCCTGAAGTTGCTTCAAGATGGCCGAGGTAGACGAATCGCTGATGTCACGCACACTATCCTCGACCAATGACTGCCACCACGACGCCGAATCAGACTCATGAGCATCAAGTAAGGCTAATAAAGAAAAGTCACCAGGGATATATAAGGTCTCCGGCGTAGTACTAGCAATCGTTTCGGTTTCATCAGTCCAAGTCAGACGCCATCCAGAGCGCCAAGAAGAGGCAGATAGCTTCTTCACACGAGCAGATGAATCAAGGAGAGCCTGAAATTGTGGTGGAAGAGATAGTTGGGCTGTTATCGTTGCTGGTAATTGCTGATACCACAATATCGTCAGTGGTTGATCAATCGTCTGACCAGTCAACCAAGAAGCTTGGGAGTTCGATGTAGTCTGACCCCAAACCACAACGCGTCGAGACAACCAATGAGCGCGCTCCTGATGTGATTGCAAAGGTAACGAGACAATCCCATCAGTGCGCAATGCCTTGGGAACGTCATGACGATAGATAATAGTCAGCTGCTCTTGCGATGTTGACTCACTGAAGCTCCAGACAATAGTGCTGATGTCGTCAAATTGTGGTAGTGACTGACCCCACTGTAACAATAGCTGTCGTAATTCCGGTGCTAGAGACTCCAATGCTATTGCGCGCGGCTGTAGCACTACGGCAACCGAAGCAGTACTCGGCACATAACTCAACGGGTCATCAGAATGACGCTCGGTCAGGTACCAACTCAAAGCCAGACAAGCGATCACAACGACAACAACACTAACCCAGGTTAGTGTTGTTGTACGTGATAGACGCAGCCCAAGCATTGGCTGAATATAATTGGATATTAACGTCGTGAAAAAGGTTTACGTGGTCCGTCGAAGCGTGGTTTACGCTGGTAGGATTGCATCTCTTCTCCAGTACGTGGTTCGTAGGGTATCAGTTCCTTAACGGACAATGAGGTACGGCCCTTCTCCTTATCAACGTCGACGACTTTGACTTTGAGTGTGTCGCCAACTTTGACGATATCGGACACACGAGCAATACGTTCATGTCGAAATTCAGAGATATGAACCATACCATCACGACCATGTCCGAATTCAACAATGGCGCCAATCTCGTTACCATTCATTTTGTCGGTAACAATTTTGGTAACAGTACCTTCGACGATTTCGCCAATTTCAATTTCGCGTGTCAGATCAATGACCCATTGTTTGGCTTTCTCCCCACCTTCAGCACTGGTTGAAGTGATCATAACTAAGCCATCATCTTCAATATCAATCTGCACACCACATTCATCAATAATTTGATTGATAATTTTACCACCAGAACCGATAACGTCGCGAATCTTCTCAGGATCAATGCGCAAGCTGATAATACGTGGAGCGTATTGGGATAATTCTGGTCGTGGAGCAGCGATAGCCGCTTTCATGACATCCAGAACTTTCATCCGAGCAGCGCGGGCGCGTTCCAAAGTTTCTTTGGTAACTTGCAAAGTAATGAAACCCAACTTGATATCTAACTGAATGGCAGTGATACCTTCAGTCGTACCAGCTACTTTGAAATCCATATCACCAGCATGATCTTCGATACCTTGGATGTCAGTGAGAATCTGATATTTGTTATGGTCTGCTGGATCAGTGACCAAGCCCATAGCGATACCGGCCACCGGAGCGGTGATTGGTACACCCGCATCCATCAGAGCCAAGGTAGAACCACAGATAGAAGCTTGTGAGGAGGAACCGTTGGAAGCTAATACTTCTGATACAACGCGAATAGTGTAAGGGAAGTCTTCCTTGGAAGGCAAAACTTTCTCTAAAGCTTTCTCGGCTAAGGCGCCATGTCCAATCTCACGTCGCGATGGCATACGAATCGGCTTCACTTCGCCAGTAGCAAAGCCAGGGAAATTGTAGTGATGCATGTAGCGTTTCTTACCGGACTCTTCCATCGTGTCGAGTAACTGTTCGTCTCCGGGAGAACCCAAAGTAACAATCGATAGTACTTGTGTCTCACCGCGGTTAAATAATCCAGAGCCGTGAGTACGAGGCAAGAGCGAAACATCAGCTGACAGCGTTCGAATATCATCAATGCCACGTCCGTCGACACGACGATTGTACTTCAATACCAGATCGCGAGCAGCTGCTTCCAATGCAATGTCTAAGTAACTATTGCCTTTGGCACGAGCATCTTTGGATACTTCACTGTCGGCTTTGAGCATGGCATCAAGCTCATCCTTGGCGGCCATGATCGCTGCTTTCATCTTGCTCTTGTCAGCGTCAAAAAGTTGGGTCAAATCTTTGTTGGCTAAGAAGGTTTTAACTTTCTTCTCTACTAGATCATTCAAGGCCTTAGCTTCAGCATCAATTACCTCTTCACGTTTCGGTTGACCGATCTGTTTGACGACATCTTCGACAAACTTCAACTGTTGCTTGATGTGCTTGTGAGCAAATTCGATAGCTTCATACATCACAGCTTCTGGGATCTGGTTACCTTCGGCTTCGATCATGATGATACCCTCGGCATTACCAGTGACCATCAATTCGAAATCTGATTTCAAACGAGCCTCGAAGGTAGCATTAAGCACCCACTCACCATTGATACGACCAACACGGACACCAGCGATCGGCCCACCCCAAGGGATCGGCGAGATAGCCAAGGCGATGGAGGTAGCCATGATAGCTGGGATATCAGAATCATTGACGTTGTCGACGCAGAGCGCGGTCAAAACCACTTGAACATCCTTGCGTGTTGATTCACGGAACAACGGTCGGATACTGCGGTCGATCAGACGAGCGGTCAGCACAGCTTCATCAGAAGCACGACCTTCACGTTTGATGAAACGAGATCCTTTGATCTTACCGGCAGCGTACAGACGCTCTTCGAAATCCACCATCAGAGGGAAATAATCAATACCTTCTCGTGGTTGATTGGCGGCTACTACAGTAGCCAAGATCACCGTATCGCCATAACGAACGGTACAGGCAGCGTGCGCTTGTGGCGCAAACTTACCTACTTCAACTGTCATATCACGGCCAGCAATCTGGGTCGTGAATTGTTTGATTTGACTCATAGTCAATCCTTTCAAAACGTTGACCAACAGGCTCTAGACTCTTCTACCACGCCAAGCGCGGACAAGGGCCTATATGTCTGTGGGTCAACAATTAATAATAACGGGACTCGCTACTGGCTACTCGGGTCCCGAGTCGCCAGTACCTAGTACCTTTCTTTAATACTTTATTAAGAACTTCCTCTTATTGGCTGATAGATTGGTGAAATCATCAACTTTCTCAATCAGTTTGGTGGAAGCAGTCTCTTCAAAGGCCATTCCTTCCACCATCACACCATTGTTCTGCAAATATTCTACCGCCGGGATATAATCGCCGTCGCCAGAAACCAAAACTACGACGTCCAGATTACGCGACATACGAATAGCATCGATCACCAGACCGACATCCCAGTCACCTTTCTTATTACCGCCCGCATAAACTTGTAATTCTTTGGCCTTGATCTCGAAACCAAGACTATCAAGAGCGGTGAAGAAATTATCTTCAATCGAATTCGGCGCTTTGATGACATAGGCCAGTGCGCGGACCAATTTACGTCCAGCAACGGCTTCTTCCAAGATTTTGCCGAAGTTAACTTTGGCTTGAAACAGATTCTTAGCCGAATAATACATGTTCTGCACATCGACGAAGACTCCGACTCGTTGTTCTTTATGTTTTATCATATCTATTTTTCGAAAAGTCCCTCTCAAACCGATTGGTCAGGAGAGGGACTGTGACAATTATTTTATTTCATCCGTCTCTTCGACTTCCGGTACGATCAATTCTTCCGATAAATCATTCTTCTCTTTCTTCTGCATCGAAAGTTTCAAAATCTTGATAATCTTATCGAAGCTCTTCTCATTTTCTCGCTCTAAGTAGCGGAGCAAGCGACGTCGTTGTGAAACTTTGCGTAACAAACCGCGTCGGGAAGAGAAATCTTTCTTGTGATCCTTCAAGTGCTTGGACAGCTCCTTGATTTCAGCGGTCAGGATAGCAATCTGAACTTCGGTTGAACCGGTATCGTTCTTATGCGTCTTGAATTCCGCAATTATTTGATCCTTCTTTTTCTTACTTAACATTATGATGTCGTTATGGCCTGGCCGAGTGCTTGGCAAGCTGTGCCGGTATCACAACCGGATAAGCTCTAGGTGCCTGAAGTCCCAGTACAGGTCGCTTAATTAGTGTCTGGATACTACTAGATTTGGAGATATTTGTCAATTTACCCCGTTGGATATGAAATTATCCAACGGGGTAGACCCCGAGATATGAGATTATCCAACGGGGTAAGTCCAGCTTATCTAAATAAGAGAGCAAAACGTAAAAAAAGCAGCCCTCCGAACCAGGATCACAGTCAGTTACGACCGTAATAAAGGTAAGGAGGGCCAAATCGGCCGAACATGAGAACTCTCAGCGTACGCTGTGCAGCTCCAAGTGGTAGTTACTCGTCCTGTTGGACGATTCTCAGTACCGAATGGGGTAGCTGCAGAGGCGATCCTAGATTGGCAACCCTGCTAATGATAGCGAGGGGTACCCTATGGGGCGTGCTTCCTCTAGGATTGAGGTCTCTTCTGGCCGAAAACTGGTACAAAGAGCGGTAAAAATTTATGATACTCCTCTACTCTAATTCGTCAAGATGGGTCGATCGATTTGATAATTTGGCTTCAGTGTCATAAAATAGGCTCATGGCCTACACGCTGAATCAATTAATCGCTTCGTTTCTCGAACATTGGCAGTACGTCAAGAAACGAACACCCGAAACCACTCGTAATTACGAATTATACTTACGTCGTTTCCAACGCTGGTCCAAGCTAACCTCACCGCAAGGTATCACCAATCCACTCGTAACTGACTATAAGAAGTATTTACGTCTCACCAACTTCGACGGTAAGAAGTTAAGTTCATCGACCATCAACTACCACTTGATTGCCTTACGTAATTTCCTCAAATATCTACAGCTCCATACTGTCACTATCAGGACCGACAAAAAGATTAAGCTTACAACCTACAAACCCGATCACCGGCTAACACCAACCAAACTGGAACTTCAGTCGTTGCTTACCGCTCCGGCCAAATCAATACGCGATCCGCAGCTAATTCGCCTGCGCGATCAAGCTTTATTAGCTACCATGGTTGATACTGGTCTCAAAGTAGCCACGGTTAGTCGCTTAGATAAGATTTCCTTGCGCGGACGGGCCATTAAAGCTGGGGGACAAACTTATCCTCTAGGACAACCGACTCATCAATTGATCAAATCTTATCTGCAACTTCGTCACGACACTAATTCCTTCCTCTTCTTGCCACACGATCGCGCTCAATCAATGCGACAGAAGCAAAACCGTCCGATGACTCCCCGCTCGATACAACGCTTGGTAAAAAAATATGTAGCATTGGCAGGGATCGCTCGGCCGATCACAGCGGACAGCCTAACTAAAATCGGTATAAAGTAGGACGTATAATGTATTACGCTCATACTTCATACCTTATACTTTATACTTAATACTATTCCTATGATTCTCCTCCTCGGCGGGACCGGCTACGTCGGCCAAGCCTTTAAAAACTTTTTCCAACAGAACAATATCGCTTTTCAGAATGTTTCCCGAGCCGAACGTGACTATACTCGTCCTGAAATTTTGCGACAAATCATTATTGATATCAAACCAGATTTTCTGGTCAACTGCGCGGGCTATACCGGCAAGCCTAATGTCGACGCTTGTGAACTGCATAAGCTGGAAACGCTGGAAGGCAATGTCATTTTCCCTGGACATATCATGCAAATCTGCAACGAACTGCAGCTGCCATGGGGACATGTCTCCTCCGGTTGCATCTATAGTGGCAACACTCCTGATGGTCAAGGATTTCGCGAAACTGACATCCCCAATTTTGATTTCCGTCATAACAATTGCAGCTTCTACTCCGGCACCAAGGCGCTGGCAGAAGAAATTTTACACGAGGCTGACAACCTCTATCTCTGGCGACTGCGAGTACCATTTAGTAATCTAGCCGACAAACGCAATATTTTGAACAAATGGATTACCTACGACACCTTACTGGATGTTGCTAACTCACTATCACAAGTCGATGAATTTGCTCGTGCCTGTTACGAATGTTTCGCCCAAAAAATTCCTTTCGGTACTTATAATATGACCAACCCTGGAGCAATCACTACACGCGAAGCGACGGAGCTTATAAAAAAATATGGTGTGTCCGATAAGGAATTTAAGTTTTTCGCCAATGAAGAAGAATTTATGAAAATAGCTGCCACAACGCCTCGCTCAAGCTGTGTCTTAAATTGTGACAAACGCGAAGCTGCCGGGGTGCATATGACTGAGGTACATGAGGCGGTTGAGAAGGCACTCCACAACTGGAAAACTCAAAGCTAAGAACGCAAAAGTCAAAAATACAATTCAAAGCTCAAAACTTTTCGGTTTTGAGCTTTAGTTTTTAGTTTTGACTTTTACCCTGAGCTAGCCGAAGGGTGACTTTCTCTGATCCCCTCCTGAATAGTATCCAGCGGCAACAGAGCGCCTCATAGAACTCAATCCAATTAAGGGCTACTATTACTTCCGTATTAATACTAAAGCGATTCCATACTTAATTGGGATCTCCTTATATTCGATGTCTAACTCAATAAACCGTTTTTTATATTGATCTAGTGGAACAGCCCACTGACCATTCGCTAGTTGGGTTTCTGAAGCAGTTATCTCCTCCGTATCAAAACAATGAATAGCTATACCACCTATTTTCAAAGCATCATAAGAATTTTTTATTAGATCAAATTGTTTAGAGGGTTCGATAAACTTCAATAGCACGTGGGCGTACGTAATATCATATGGAGAATTCGGAATTG
>CAZIOU010000003.1:0-65028 GCA_964540995.1 uncultured Gammaproteobacteria bacterium
ATTAGCTTCGCTCAGAATAAAATTAAAGCTGAATCCAACCTCAAGAGTCTGGTCAATTCCTTTGGACAATTCAATATTTACGAAACTGGTAATTCTTTCAAAGCTAAGCAAATTTCCGCTCGTAACCAGTTGGTCAAGGATTTTATCTATCGCCGTTTCAATCAGTCGGCGAGTATCTTGCTTAATGCTGAAGAATTAGTCGGCTTGTGGCATTTACCAACTCCATCGATCGATACGCCTAATATTCGTTGGCTAGAAGCGCGCAAAGCGGCACCGCCCCGAGATTTGCCCCAGCGCGGATTGTATCTGGGTGATTCTGATTATCGTGGTCAGATCGTGCCGATTTATATCAAAGATGCTGATCGTCGCCGACATATGTATATCGTTGGACAGACTGGTGTGGGTAAATCGGTATTGATGAGTAATCTCATTATCCAGGATATTAAGAATGGTAAGGGCTGTTGTATTATTGATCCGCATGGTGACTTGGTAGAGGTGATTTTGGGTAATATACCGGAAGAGCGGATGAATGATGTTATTGTCTTTGACCCAGGAGATACTTCACGACCGCTCGGTATGAATATGTTGGAGTTCTTCAATCCCGAACAGAAGACCTTGGTTATCAACGAAGTGATCAATATTTTTGATAAACTGTATGATTTGCGGAAAACTGGTGGTCCGATGTTTGAACAATATCTCCGCAACACCATTTTATTGATGATGGAAGATGTCGAATCAGGCTCGAGTTTGATGGAAGTTTCCAAAGTGTTGTCGGATGAAGAATTCCGTCGCTACAAATTATCCAAATCAACCAACCAAGTGATTCGTGATTTTTGGCTCAAAGAAGCACACAAAGCCGGCGGTGAAGCGGCGCTGGCCAATATGGTTCCCTACGTCACGAGTAAGTTGACGCAATTTGTAGCCAACGATATAATGAGACCAATAGTTGCACAGCAACAAAGCTCTTTTAATTTCCGGCAGGTGATGGACGAGAATAAAATATTATTGGTCAACTTATCCAAAGGTAAAATTGGTGAGATGAACAGTAATTTATTGGGATTGATCGTTGTCAGTAAATTATTAATTGCTGCTTTGTCACGAGTTGACGAAGCGGAGGATAAACGCTCTGATTTCTATCTCTATATTGATGAATTTCAGAATTTCTTGACCGATAGTATTGCTGTCATTTTGTCTGAAGCTCGGAAGTATAAGCTCAATCTCGTAGTAGCCCATCAATATATCAACCAATTAGTTAAGGATGGAGACACCAAGATACGTGATGCGGTATTTGGCAACGTTGGTACCAAAGTTGCTTTCCGTGTCGGCCCCGAGGACGCGGAATTTCTCGATAAGCAGTTTGCGCCTGTCTTCACCCAGTATGATTTGATCAATATTCCCAAGCAGCAAGCCTATATTAAATTGTTAGTTGATAATCAGAATCCGCCGGCCTTCAATTTCCGTCCGGCACCACCGCAGTCAGGAGATCGAAATCGTGCTACAATGATACGAGAGCTATCACGTATGAAATACGGACGGCCGAAAGAGCAAATAGAAATGGAATTACGCGCACGTGCGCAACGGCAGTCACCACCAGCGGCAGCGACAACCGCCGCAGTAAAATAAAGACCACAATAAAATTGCTGACGCTTCCTTCCCCGAAGGAGACGTGAGTCAAAACAAATGTCCAAAGTTAAGAAAATTCAAGAACTAGAAGACTTCATTCATCGACAGGAGTTAGAGCTTAAGAAGATGAAAGTTGTGTTAGCTGAAATGATGGGTCAAGGATCGACTCAGGCTGTTGATTATGCTATCAAAGCCCAAGAAGTTGGTCGTGAAGCGACGAGTGATGAAGGTAAAGTCATTGAAGGTGTTTTCGATGGTCAGAATATGATTGGTCCTGATGGTAAGGTCTATTCGGTGCCGGCTAACTATGCTTCCAAGTCCAAATTGGCTGAAGGTGATATTTTGAAATTAGTCATTGACGGTCAAGGTAACTTTATCTACAAGCAGATCGGCCCCGTAGAGCGTAAACGCTTGATGGGTGTCTTGGCCCGTGATCAGGACAAAGGTGACTATATTGTGGTTGTTGATGATCATCTGTTCCGTGTACTGACGGCTAGTATTACCTATTACAAAGGCGAAGAAGGCGACCAAGTAGTTATCCTCGTGCCCAAAGACGCGGATAGCAAGTGGGCAGCAGTGGAAAATATCATCAAACGCAGTCTTTTCCCCAACCAAAGTTACAATTAAATTGCCACCTTTTGATAGGTGTTCGGCTTGACTTGCCTAAGGCAAGTTTATTTATTACTATAGGAGTCTATGGCAGTTCTCTATCGTAAATATCGACCCCAAAGTTTCAACACGGTAGTGGGTCAAAATCATATCAAAACGACGCTGGCTGGTGAGATCATGAGCGGTCATTTGGCGCACGCTTATCTTTTCGTCGGGCCGCGTGGTACCGGTAAGACGACTCTGGCGCGTCTGTTTGCTCGGGCGATCAACTGTTCCAAACGTTCGGCTGATTCGGCCGAACCATGTAATAGTTGCGAGATGTGTCAACAGATTTTGGCGGGCCGCTCAATGGATATTATGGAGATCGATGCCGCTACTCATACACAAGTTGATAATGTCCGTGAAAATATAATTGCTAATGCCCAGGTGCCACCGTACAACAGTAAGGGGTATAAGGTATTTATCATCGATGAAGTACATATGTTATCCAAGGCGGCTTTCAATGCCTTGTTGAAAACCATGGAAGAACCGCCAGAGCGAGTAGTATTCATATTAGCTACGACCGAAATTCGTAAAGTACCAGAAACCATTATTTCGCGTTGTCAGCGTTTTGATTTCAAGAAGATCCCGACTATTTCCATTATCGAACGCTTACAGTCGATCGCCAACCAAGAGCAGATTACGGTGCCGGCGGAAGTTCTGGCTGCTGTTGCTCGCCGCTCAGAAGGTGGTATGCGTGATGCAGAATCGATACTAGGTCAAATAGTAAGTTTAGCAGAAGATAAGAAGGTGACTGAAGAAATTGCTTACCTTGTTTTACCACGCAGTAATTGGTCGGATGTGGAGATCATCCTCGACAATCTGCAGGTGCGTAATGTGCAGCAAGCACTTAAGCATTTACACCAGTTAGTTCGCGAAGGGATAGACGTTGATGATCTGGCTTCTGATCTGGTGGAGTACACGCGTCAGATATTATTGGCGCAAGTGATGGGTCTGGCCTACAGTCCCGATATTGAAGAGCAACGGATTGCTAAGATTCGTGAGCTGGCTGGCCGTTTCAGTAGCAAAGAATTGGTGCAACTATTAGAAATATTTCTGGACAAAGCAGCTGAGACCAAATCAGCGATGATACCGCAGTTACCTTTGGAATTGGGTATTGTGGAGTTTTGCCAAGACGCTATTGTTAGCTCCGAGCCTATTGTGGAGCGACCAGTTATTGAAACGACTCAGACAGCTACTATCACCCCGACTATGAATACCAGTACCTGGATGTCTATATTAGATGCTCTGAAACCGCACAATCATTCGCTGTCAGCCTTTATGAAGGTTGGTCATCCGATTAGTTTGGATAAAAATGTATTGACCATTGGATTTGAATACGATTTTCACGCCGAGCGAGTCCGCGAAAGCAAGAATAAGCAGACAGCCCAACAAATTATCAGCGATGTGCTGGGTCAGAAGATTGCTATTGATGCAGTAGTAGATAAGAATTATCAGGCCAATCATCAGAAGTTTAATGGTGGCCAAGACAAAGAAGTAGAAGATGTTTTGGGTGTACTGGGTGGAGGAGAGATGGTTTAATAAACTAGGCTTTAGGCGTTAGGTTTTTAGTTGTAGGACGTAGGGAAATCGTTACAGCAATAAATTTTTGTAAATGAATAGAGGAGCTCCGAATGGATGCTCCTCTATATGTTGGCCGTATTCGGCCAGCGCTATTGCGTGAACTGGTAGCCGTTGGGCGGGGTGACGCGGGCCGTGTCGCATTGAGCAGCGACGGTCTGGGTGGCCAAGTTTCTGGCCGCCAGACGCTCCTTCCCGATCTTGCCGGCTTCATGCATGACGAAGGCGCCGACAGCCATGATAACCAGGAAGAAAATCAAACCGGCTTCATTTTCGTCGATCATGTCGAGATCCTTTCTGATCAATGCCTAGCGAAACGGCTAGTTCGTGTACTAATTACTACATATTAGCACGATTATGTTTATTTGTCAAGTGTTACTTCAACGTCATCAATATTGCCCCGCCAGTTATCAACAGGGCGCCGATGGCAGAGTACCAGGATAATTTCTCACCCAAGAAGACTACGGCTAAGATCAGGACGAAGACGACACTCAGTCGGTCAAGTGCGGCTACCCCAGATGCAGGGCCAGCTTTGAGTGCGTTGAAATAGAACAGCCACGATAGCGCGCCGGCGACTCCGGCCAGGATGATATAGAGCCACGCTTTGCCTTGAATAGTATGGAGTTGTTGAAATTTATTCAATGACAGAGCAACTATCGTCAGGAATATGGCCATGATGATCGAGCGAACTGTCGTTGCTAAGGTAGTATCGATATTTTTGATACCCAGTTTACCGAAGATGGCTACTCCCGCGGCTGATATGGCCGATAGAAGTGCATAGATGATCCAGAGAGACATACTATTAGTATAAGGTATTTGGTATAAAGTATAAAGTTCACCCCGTTAGATTTGAAGATATCTAGCGGGGTGACTTAGTCATAGACCGTATTGACGTCAGTGTTGAATGATTTATAATACTGAAAACAGGGGCTAATTACTAAAGCATAATTATGCCAAAGAAA
Source organism: uncultured Gammaproteobacteria bacterium (assembly GCA_964540995.1). Classification (GTDB taxonomy): domain Bacteria; phylum Patescibacteriota; class Patescibacteriia; order UBA1558; family 2-01-FULL-52-15; genus JAZDLR01. The sequence goes on from CAZIOU010000003.1 coordinate 4,815, forward strand.
CGTCAAAACACTATTACCCTTAATCAATTGGCCACCCTCATCAAAGGGGTTGAACAATCAGTAAGGGGTGATATATCGGGTATTAAAGGTGAGCTCAAAAATTTAAATAGTAGGGTCGATGAGGGGCTTACTAAGACCACTAAAACCTACCATACCCTAAATGATTTAGCTTTGATGATCAAAAAGGGTTTTGACGCCACACCCACGAGGGAAGAAATGAATCACAGATTTAATCAAGTTGATAAACGATTTGATGCGGTAGAGAAGCGATTAACCAGCTTGGAGCAAAATAATTCCATCGTTCAGCGTGTCAAAGATGCATTAGCATTATAATAATTTATGAAAACCCGAAGAGTTTGCGTTAGCCTTCGGGTTTTTTATTTCCTTGTACAGGAAAGATTAATTCATGGTATAATAAGCCTGTTAAAATCTGTTGTGACGAAAACAAAAATACAACTGATCTCTTCTTGGAAACAGTTTGCTGCCTTAGCTTTCGTAGCTGCGGTGGTTGTTCTATTTCCGCATAGTAGTCACGCCGCTTCACTCTACATAAGCCCTTCATCCGGCAAGATTAGTGCCGATGGTAACATTACCGTCGGTGTTTATGTTAATAGCGAAGGTCGTGCAGTCAATAATGCCGAGGGTACCATTAGCTTCCCCGAAGATACCTTAGAAGTTATCTCGCTCAATCGAGCTGGATCAATCCTGTCTATTTGGGTTGAAGAACCAAATTTTTCCAATGATTCTGGTCGTATTTCTTTTAACGGTGGTTTACCAACGCCAGGATTCAATGGTACTGGCGGTAAGATTTTTTCAGTCACCTTTCACGCCAAGAAGTCGGGGAGCGCTTTGCTTTCATTCCCAGCTGCTTCTGTCTTGGCCAATGACGGTCTTGGCACTAATGTACTAAGTGGCACGGGTAGCGCTAATTTCACCATTGATGGCGGCACACCTCCTCCAGCCGAGACTCCGCCACCAGCACCAGTCACACCTCCAGTGACACCGCCAGCAGAAACTCCTCCAGTTAATAGCAATGTGCCACGAGCGCCATTGGTAAGCTCTGGTTCACATCCAGATCAGAATAGTTGGTACAACCAAAGTACGGCTTCTTTCCGTTGGGTGTTGCCTTCCGGCATAACTTCAGCACGTACTAAGATCAATCAAGAAGCCAACTTCACTCCGACCGTAACCTATAGTCCAGCTATCAGTTCCAAATCAGTTAGTGATATTACTGACGGTGTGTGGTATTTCCATGTACAATTACGCAATCAAGCTGGTTGGGGCGGTATAGCTCACTATCGTATTCAGGTTGACACGACTGCGCCCAAACCATTCGACATTCTGTTGCAAGATGGTGGATCGACGAGTAAGCCGGTAATTACTTTCGCGGCACAAGATGATGTCTCTGGTGTCGATCATTATGATGTTATTATCGACAAAGGTAATCCGATACGCGTCACCGAAAGTACTTACACTCTAGATTCTTTGGCCAGCGGTAGCCATAACGTAGAGGTACGTGCTTATGATCGTGCGGGTAATGTCACTACTAGTACCAAAGATATCTCGATACTTTCAGTTTCTAGTCCGATCATCACCGATTACAGTCGTGAAGTAGAGTCAGGAGCTAAGATTGATGTCAGAGGAACGGCACTTGCTAATGTAACGATCAAAGTCTATATCCAACGCGATGGTCTGACGATTAGCAGTCGTGAGGTTAAGAGTGACGCTCAAGGTAATTGGTCATCAAGCGACAAAGCGCCGAGTGAACGTGGTGCCTATGAATTGTGGGCGGAAGCTATCGATGCTGCGGGAGTCAAGAGTGCACCATCGGATAAGTTAGCATTAACAGTCACCCTACCAATCTTCGTCCGCATCGGTCAATTAGCAGTTGATTATCTGACTACTGTTGTTACCTTGATATTCTTAGTCATACTATTGTGCTTGATAATCATCTTCTTGAGCCGTAAGTTCTGGTTATGGCACAAACGTAGCTCGACTGATGTGCGTTATATCGAGCAAAGTGTCGAGACCGCTTTCCGAGCGTTGAGTACCAAGATTAATGAACAGATAGAATATCTTGATGGCAAGTCCGGTCTGACCAAAGATGAACGGCGGGTTCGTGACCGCTTACAACAGGCCTTGGGTGTCTGTGAAAGTTTCATTACGAAGCGCGTCAAGAAGCTGAGCAGCAAGAGTCGTAAAGGTCGTTCCTAGTTAGAGCTCATCGAGACCCCCGTAAGGGGGTCTTTTGGGTAGTGTAATAATAGGTCGTATCGTACGTCTTCAATAGTAGCGAACTTATAATTTATCAATATTAACCTATGAAACGAGCTATTATTTCCATCCTTGTCACTATTGTGGCTTTGGGCGGAATCATCTATTTTGGTTATCAGAGCAGCTGGTGGCAGAATCCGTCACCAACCGCCGTAGTGCCAGAAGCCGAAGTAAAAACCCCTGTTGTCGAGGCTGCCAGTACTAAAGTGGTTTCACAGAAAAATAAAGAAGAAAAAGATTTTAATAAGAAAACCTACCAACAGTTAGTAGCAGAGTACAAAGGTCGTAGATTTCAAATTCAGGATTGTACCTCAACTCCTAACCAAGTTACTTTCAAGAGCGGTACCACCATCATGTTAGATGGTTTCTCCGCCGATCCACAGAAGATAACTATCGGGACTCAATCGGTGGTTTTGAACGGTTATGACGTAGCCTTCATGACATTGAAGAGTACCAAATTACCGACAACGTTGACGATTGATTGTCTCTGGCTTGATCAACCTCAATACAATATAGCGACTATTTTACTCCAAGCCTAATACCAAAACCACCTAGTTGAATGACTAGGTGGTTTTTTAGTTGGCAATTATTTCTTACTACTGTGACTGGCAATCCAGTACCATAAGGTAGCTGCAGCCATGAAGTAGAGGAAGAACGGGTAGAGCAGATCAGTGACAGAGTGGGCGTTACGATTGAGCGCCAGAAATACGTTGATGATAAACAGTAAAGGCAAGATGGTTACTACCCAGCCCATTATTGAAATAGGGCAGTAGAGCCAACCGCACGATTTGAACCAAGGTTTCATAGTACTGGAAGTATAGGCTTATATGGCATCGACGCCAATGGCCTGATGAATATTGTTGTAGCCATCTCGTCGTAGGAGTTCAACTAAGCCATCATTAATTTGACCTGGCAGTTGTGGGCCTTGAAATATAAGGCCAGTGATTAATTGGATCAAGCTGGCTCCTAATTTGATTTTGGTATAAGCATCTTTAGCTGAGAAGACACCGCCACAGCCGATGATGATTAGTTGTTGGCCGTATTTCTGATAGGTTAACTTGATCAACTCATTGGAACGGTTCCAGGTTGGTTTACCACTAAAATTGCCTATTGGATATTTAGCTAGTTCTGCGGGTACGAATTCTGGTACGGTTCGATCTTTTTGTAAATTACCGATGATAACACCAGCGATTGGGAACTGACTGATGACTTCAACCATGGCTAACGTTTCCTCGTCATTTTTTTCAATCGGCATTTTGATGAACAGTGCCTTGGTCAGGTTCAAGGCCGTAACAGCGGCCAGTAATTCGCGCAGTCGCTCCGGTTCGTAGAAGCTGATATTACCGATCAGATTGGGACAGCTGATATTTAGTTCGTAATAACTAAAGGGGATAGAGGAAGCTTCAGTTTGGCGAAAGGAGGCGATGATATCTTCGATGGCTTGTTCTTGGGTCATGGCCTCGTTGGTATTAGTTTTTCCGATACTGATACCGACCGGGTGATTGAATTGAAGTGGCTGCAATTTGGTTAAGGTCTTGCCGATACCACCATTCTTATAGCCCTTGTTGACCATTAGCGATCGTGAGCGTACCAGACGTCCCAGACGAGGCTTAGGATTGCCCTCATAGGCCTTCTGGGTGATGGTGCCGATACTTCCGAAGCCAAAGCCCATGCTGGGTAGTATTTGTGTCAGCTGAGCCAGATAATCAAATCCTGCTGATAATCCAATGGGATTAGCGAAGTGAATACCGGCAATAGTTTGTTCTAGTGATTTGTCCTTAACTTGCCACAGACCTGCCAATATCCGACGCATTATTTTTGACCGGCCCATAAGTTCACCTTGACTGACAAGGAATTCATGGATTGTTTCGGAATCAAATGAGAAAAAAACCGGGCGAATAATGTAACGGTATTTCCAAGCAAAGATACGCAGGAAAAGATGTTTCATATTGAACTAATATGGCAGAAATAAGGGATAAAATCAACTGACAATCTCATTGACAATAAGACTAAATAATTGTATCTTTTCCTAGCAAATATTCGGGGATCGCCACCCTTCGCTAAAGCTTCGGGCGGCAGGTCTAATGGTAGCCCACCAGAGGCGGGCAGGGACGACACGCGCGAGAATTGTATTTAAAGTCAGGTATTGGCAGAGAAGAGAAACAAAAAATTATTACTTACTCGGGGATCGTCTAATGGTAGGACGACAGGTTCTCCTGCCTGCCGGCAGGCAGGGGTCCTTCAAAGGGTTCGATGGAGTTTAAAATGAAACACTGGGTATATATTCTGATAAGTGAGACTACAAAGAATTGGTCATATGTAGGTAGTACTTCAAACTTGCAAGAACGCCTATATAGACATAGTATTGGTAGGGTTAGTTCTACGAAAAGCAAGAGACCGTTGAAATGTATTTACAGTGAGATTCATTCTGACAGAACGCAGGCTTATAAACGGGAATTGTATTTAAAGTCGGGTATTGGTAGAGAAGAGAAACAAAAAATTATTACTTACTCGGGGATCGTCTAATGGTAGGACGACAGGTTCTGGTCCTGTTAATTGGGGTTCGAGTCCCTATCCCCGAACCACCAGCCAGAGGCTGGTAAGGCGCGGCTACAAGGTAACTACTTTTCATTTAAATTATTATCAAAACTTTTAGGGACTCGAACCCGGGAAGGGGTCGGGAAACGGGAGTTTCCCGTGGCGGAAGTACTGAAACCGAAGGGTTTCAGAATCACGCTTTAGCGTGATTGGGTTCTAGGAGTGAAACGACGGAGTCCCTATCCCCGAACCACCCTGCGTCGTCCAAAGACGACTTCGGGTGGCCTCTGGCCATCCGACAACCGAAGGTTGTGCAGGGTAGTAACCCGAAGCTTTAAAGCGAAGGGTTACAGGTTAGCAATTTATACATAATGAAACTAATCTCACTCAACACATGGGGAGGACGGGCGGGGAAAGAAAAATTGTTAGATTTTTTTGCTAGATATCGCGACGTCGATATTTTTTGTTTGCAAGAAATTTGTGCTGGACCATTTCCCGAGCTTGAAGGTACTCAAGCAGGCGGTAAGACGCTTAAGCACGAAGAGGTGATGGTATACGGAAGACAAGAGATTGCTGAGTTATTGAAGAATGACTATGTTTCTTTTTTTGATCCTCACTTCTTAGATATTTACGGTTTAATGCTGCTGATGAAGAAAGATATTCCTGCAATTTCACAAGGAGATACATTTGTCTATCGCGAAAAAGGACACGTTCCCAGCGGTGATGCCGGTAATCATGCACGCAATATTCAGTACGCCACTATTCAGACCACGAAAGGCCCCGTGACTCTTGTTAACTTTCATGGATTGTGGAATGGCGGTGGCAAGGGCGATAGCGAAGATAGATTATTACAGTCGGATCGTATTATTGAGTTTCTCAAATCTCTGACGAATCCATATATATTTTGTGGTGATTTTAATCTCAAGCCTGATACCGAAAGCTTGAAAAAGTTCGAAACATTGGGACTACGCAATTTGATCAAAGAATTCGGCATTACCTCCACCAGAACGAGCCTCTATACTAAGGAGGAGAAGTTTGCCGACTACACCTTCGTCAGTAATGGTATAATGGTTAAGGACTTCAAAGTATTGCCAGACGAGGTTTCTGATCATGCGGCAATGTATCTTGAATTTGACTAATATATCACGCGTACAATCTTGAGATCGGGTAAGGTTAGCCTTATTTATTTGCTACTGCTGGTGCTTATCGGCGGAGGGGTTTTCTGGTTTCTACGTCAATCAGACTGGAAACAGACCAAAAGCTTGGTCAAGCAGGCTACCAGTGAAGCCAAAGCCAAATCAGAAGTACCATCCAGAGTGATCGAGATCCCGAGCGGAGAGACTTTCGGGGCGCTACTACAAGACAATGGATTTACCGGTGCTGAAGCGCAGGCCATAGTTGAAGCAAGTAAAGATGTCTATGATCTGACTACGATCCGCGCTGGTAAGAAGATAGAGCTTTATACTGATGAGGCAGGGGAGGTGCAGAAGTTGAAATATAATATTAATACGGAAGAGTACTTAGAGGTTAGTCGGGACTCGTCACTCGGTACTGGGAAGTCCAATTCTCAAGTCACGAGCATCGACTCTTCAGTGACGAGCACCGAGTACCGAGTCCCAAGTCCCCATCCCTGGACTGCTGTGAAAGTCAAAGTTCCGTACGAAGTCAAGATTCAGACAGCACAAGGTACGGTCAAAGATATTTTCTATTCTTCGGCCTTGGAGCAGGGGATAGATGAATTATTGGTTTTGGACATTGCCGATCTATTTCAATGGCAAGTTGATTTCGCCTTGGACATTCGTAACGGTGATAGTTATAAGGTCATCTACGAAGCCCGTTATCTGGACGGTAAATACGTCATGCCTGGTAAGATTTTGGCAGCCGAATTTATTAACCAAGGCCAAAGCTATAAGGCGTTCAATTTCACTGACGCCGAAGGTAATGACAGTTATTATGATCAAGATGGTAATTCGACCGAGAAGATGTTCCTCAAAGCACCGGTATCCTTCAAATATATTTCTTCCGGCTTCACGACCGGTAAACGTTATGTTAGCGCGTTCAATGTTTCTACTGGTCACCGAGCGATTGATTATGCCGCTGCCGCTGGTACACCCATACGCGCTACAGCTGACGGCACGGTCACGTATGCTGGTTGGACCAACGCCGGCTACGGCAATCTGACGAGTATTCGCCACAACAGTACCTATTCTACTAATTACGGCCATCAGTCTAAGATTCTTGTTAAGGTGGGGCAGAAGGTCAAGCAAGGCCAGACTATCGGCTACGTCGGCTCTACTGGATTCTCGACCGGTCCACATCTGCATTATGAAATGGTCAAGAACGGTGTGAAGATCAATCCGCAACACGAAGTCTTACCACCAGGGAAATCTCTTGGAGCTGAAAGTAAAGAAGCCTTTGCTCAAGTTGTAGCTGAATATAGTCAGAAGTTAGAGGCGATTAAATAAACAATTTTAAGAGGAGACCGGTTAGGGTCTCCTCTTTTTTGTCGAGTTTAGTCCTCTTGATCAATCTTGATATGACCATTTCGAGTGACGGGGTCATAATTGACTATCAGCTCACAAGCAGTTTGTGGGCCATGCTTTGTTCTGTAAGCCTGAAAGGCGATTGACGAAACCTCCTTGTATTGAGCCGGAGTGATAACCAAACTTAGAATCCACCTCAGAGGATTCCGACATTCCTATTCGACTAACCCTTCTTTTCTCATCATCCAGAGACCTACTTGGAGAGATCTATGATCGCCCTCATGATTGATAACTTTGAAGTAGACAGTCCGAAGGGATCCGCTCTCGATGATTGGTACTGGATCAGTCAATGCCAATTCCAAGTCGCGGAGTGAGGGACCGTCAACGATAGAGAATGGATCTGGCCTTTTGACGGCTTTCTGTGTCATCCGACACCTCCTAATGAACGTATTCCTTTACAGGCAGGAACAGCCCTTTACTCCGCGAGTAGCAGAGCGTATCTACCATACGGCAGATATGGCTTAATTATCATGAGTTTGCTAGGTTGTCAATCGAGACGATTTTAAGAGGAGACCGGTTAGGGTCTCCTCTTGGTTATAGGTAATAGTTAATTCAGGTGACAAGACGTTGACAGAAATGCCCGAGAAGGCTTCGCGACGGTATCTGATCTCGCTCGCCGCGAACCTGATCCATCTGAGCATTCAGACCATCGTCCATGAACAGTTCGTGAATCGATTGAGGGGGAATAATTTTCCCTTCTACTTCGTTCATGAATAGCTCATGAACTCTGGGATCCACAGTGGTGCTGTCCAGTTGTCTCATTTTTACTCCTTAGGTCTCGTAGGAATAGGAGTTGACGGACTGTTAAGGTCGTAGCTGTCTCCATGGTGGGTTAGTCAGAACGATGCGACCTCGTTTGCGCTCATAATCGTAGAGCGCGGCAATTTCACCGATATCGTACTCATCGTCGAAACGCTGTTCTAACTCCTCGTTGGGTTCGCTAGTGGGGTTGAAGATATGCCTAGCATCGAACCCTCGCATCACAAGGCCGAGATCAAGGCTTGTCTTGGTGGTCTCGCTTAGGTCATCCGTCGGTAGGCCGACATGGCGGATCATCCATATTTCTACTATGGCGTCCACCGTCCTGCCATCAATAGCGATGATGGAAAATTTAACCTTTCGCATAAATTTAGCTTCATCTGTCGATGCGGGCCGCCCGAGTGGCCAGGGGTCGGTCATGGCTAACTCGATTTCCCGCAATGATGGGCCAGCAACAATGTCGAAAGCTTGTGGTGTATCTGACATAGCTTCCTCCGAAGACAGGACTAGCGTCCGTGAGCCTGAAAGCCATGACTCGATCCGAGTACGTTAGGAGCGTCTTCACCATCATAAACTGCCGTTTGGCTTTTTTCGCCTTTGGCGAAGAGCTGCAGAGACCACACTATGGATCCATTTCGGCCATTGAGTGAGGCAGTAATGCGGAAGCCGGTCCATTGCGTTTTACCTCGCGCTAGCAGAAAATCGACGAGAAAGGCAAGAATCTTTTCTGGCGTGGAATCCTTGGCCCAGTAGCCGATATCGCCTTCAAAGCTTCCGGTGTGCTGCTCGATGCAGGCTTGGCCACGAGTTGGATCGCGATACAGAATTCGATCGTGGTCTTCCATCACGAGAGTGTCGACGGTGTCATCATAGTCCAGCGGGAACTGATATTGCCGCATCAACATATTACTGGCGGTGCCCGATAATGAGTCGAGACCACCAAAACGATAGCGTTCGGCCAGTGCTACTCGTTCGATTGCCATAGTAATCTCCAAAGTGAGAGAAATGTAATGAACGGTGATAGGATAAAATACTATTTATGTGTAATATTGTCAAGGTAGTGAAACCTTGATTTTATTGCCATTTTATGGCATTGTTCAATATCGATATGACAAAAAACTCCAAAGATTACTTTCTCTACCGCTTCTGGGAGATTATCCCAGGCAGCTTAGTTTGGCTGACCTTTATCTTGGCTATTGGCTTGTCGCTCTGGCAGCCATTGTGGGGTATCTATTTCATCTTGATCTTTGATGTCTATTGGGTATTGCGGGTCACCTATTTGTTGGTTTTCCTTTTGCTGTCGTGGCGTAAATTTAGACAGAATATCAAACTCAATTGGTTCGCCAAATTGAAGACAGAATTCGGTACTGGCGACAAAGTCTGGTCTGACTACCGCCATATAATTTTCTTGCCGATGTACAAAGAGCCTCTGTCGGTAGTGGAGGATAGTTTCCAGAGTCTAATCGCTACTAACTATGATCACCGGAAGTTTCTCATCGTTTTGGCCGGCGAAGGTGGTGCGCAAGAACACTTTGAGCAAGTCTCGGCAGCTATCGTCACTAAATATAAGCAACACTTTTTCGATATTGTAGTTACCATTCATCCGCAAGACATTGAAGGTGAATTACGCGGCAAAGGCTCCAATCTTTATTGGGCGGGGAATAAGACCAAAGAGTATGTCGATCAACAAGGCTGGGATTACAAGCAGATTATTGTGTCCGCTTTTGACATCGATACTAGACCTCACGAACAGTATTTCAGTTACTTGACCTATGCTTTCTTAACCAGTCCCAATCCCTATCGCACCAGCTTCCAACCGTTGACCTTATACCACAATAATATCTGGGAATCTGATCTGGTGACTCGGGTCGTAGCCAATTCGACCACCTTCTGGCTTATGACTGATCTGGCGCGAGCTGATCGGCTATTTACCTTCTCATCACATAGTATGAGCTGGCAGGCGCTGGTCGATGTCGGCTTCTGGCAAAATAATATCGTGACGGAAGACTCTCGCATCTTTTTGCAATGCTTGATCCACTATGATGGAGATTATCGGGTAACGCCGATGTATATGACGGTTTCGATGGACACTGTCTATGTCGGTTCGGTCTGGAAAAGTTTACTCAATCAATATAAGCAAATGCGCCGTTGGGCTTGGGGTGTCGAGCATTATCCTTATATGATGTGGCATTTCCGAGCTAATAAGAAGATTCCGCGTAAGAAGGCGCTAATCTATATTTTCAATCAGACGGAAGGTGTCTACTCTTGGGCTACCGCTCCAATACTAATCTTTATCATGGGTCATCTACCGCTGTGGATGGCCGATCGTATCAATGAGAATTCAGCTTTGGCACAGGCAGCACCGCTAATTTTGAGTAATTTGATGACGGCTGCCTTGGCAGGATTAGTCGTAACCGCTTTTATGAGTGTTTATATCTTACCCAAATGTCCTTACACCGGAATTCGTAAGTTCTGGGCTTATAGTATGATGCTAGTGCAGTGGGTGTTTTTCCCGATTACTATGATCCTGTGGGGCTCGATACCAGCTATAGACGCACAAACACGCCTAATGGTAGGCGCGTATATGGGTTTCTGGGTGACAGAGAAGACGAGAGTGGGGAAGAGTAATTAGAAATAAGATTCAATAATCAAGCTACAATAATCAATATCAAATTGCAGAAAACGCCGGTGCACGAGTTTGAATATTGATTATTTCTGTATTGAATATTGTTTGAAATTTGGGTATTGATTATTGAACATTTCTCTGTATGCTGGATTGCTTCGCCCGCGGACGTTCTCGCAAAAGTGACAATAACTTGCTCTAGGCGCTAACTAGTAACTATCTTATATCCGTTGGCAAATTCTGCCGCGGACATTTTATTTTTGCCTTCTGGTTGAATTTCCAATACTTGCAGGGCAGCGATGCCACAGGCGACCAATAGGTTGTCTCCCTCTTTCCACCAGGTACCAGCCGGTTTGTGATCGGGATTCTCGGCCAAGTCAGCTTTGGAAATGATAAATCGTTTGTCATTCCAGAAGAAATAAGCGCTGGGCCAAGGAGTATAGGCGCGAATTTTGTTGCGAACTTCTGTGGCAGCATCGTCCCACATGATCAGGCCGTCTTCTTTGGACAATTTCTTGCACAGGGTTGCGGCCACATGATTCTGTTCTTCAGCTGTAGTCACACCTTCTAAATACTGTGGTAATTTCTCCGCTAACAATTGAGCAGAAGTTTCCGCCAGACGTTTCTCGAGATCAAGATAATAGTCACTGGGGTAGATCGGTAATTCCCGCTGCGCTACGATAGGACCGTGATCCATCTGAGCGTCCAGTTGCATCAGCGTGACGGCGGTTTCTGGCTCATTGGCTAGGAGCACTGATTGGATAGGAGAGGCTCCACGCCAGCGCGGTAGGCGAGAAGGATGGATATTGAGCGCCGGTAATTCCGAAAGTTGTAGTACGGCATCGGGTATAATCTTGCCATAAGCAATAACTAGAAAGGTGGCTGGTAAGTAGGGTTGGAGCGAAGCAATGAATGTTTCGTCTAGTGCTTCGGGTGTTAGGATAGACAGGCCTAATTCCGTGGCGACTTTCTTCACGGGCGACATATTGACTGATTGACCGCGGCCTTGTTCGGAATCTGGCTTGGTGATGACCGCGCGGATTAGCCCACGTTCAGCTAATTTCTTCAGACTAGGCACGGCGAATTCTGGGCTGCCCCAGAAGATGACTGGATTCATGGGTTAGATAGATAATAATGTATCAAGTTTCTTACGACCTTCGATGATGCTCTCGGCCTTATCGATGAAGAGTATGCCATTGAGATGGTCGACTTCATGCTGAATAACGATAGCTTCGAAATTTTTGGCTTTGCCGATAACTTTTTTCCCGTTGAGATCAGTGTATTTGTAGCGGATTTTGGCTGAACGTTTGACTGTGCCGAAGACTTCTGGGACAGAGAGACAGCCTTCTTCACTAACCATTTTTTCTTTGGAACTGAAAGTAATTTCAGGATTGATCATCGGGATCGCTCCATCTTTGCCATCCGTCACGACAATCAAGCGGATACTGTGATTGATCTGGGGCGCTGCTAGTCCGACACCTTTGAATTCATGCATAGCCACCATCATTTGTTCGGCTAGTATCCTGATGTCTGCAGACACAGTAGTAATAGCCTTCGCTTTGTGACGCAGGATTGGCTGGGGGACGGTGATTAAGGTGAGACCTGATCTTAGCTCCATTGGTAGGGATTAATTTCAATCAATATCCTATTATTGTAGGTTTTGATGAGATTGTCAATGAAGTCGTGGGATAAGCTACCACGAATAATCAGATAGGTGTCGTCACGGACAGCTATTGTTGTGCCGGTCTGTGATTCGATGCGTGTAGTCAGTTCTGATTGAATCGTCGGTGCATGGGCTTTATCCTTGATAAAAATCTTATAACTAGTGGCAAAAGGTGGGTAGTTAAATTCTTGTCGGAAGGCTAATTCTTCGGAAATGAAAGCTTTGAAGTTAGTCAGTGATTGATAGACATAATGAGTCGGTGTGGCAGTTTGGATAAGGAGTGACTGACTTCGTACGAGTAGCTGCCGCAAGTGTTGGCGGAGCTCTTCGGTAGCATTAAAGTCTGGACGCCACAGCTCACCATCGGGATGGATCGCTACCGTGAGATCAAATCTTAGTTCAGTGGATAATATCTTGGAAGTTGCTATGACAATGTCAGCCTGATGAATGGTTGATGTTAACCGCTGACTCAAGATAGAAACTTTTTTATCTGGCCAGAGCTCTTGCACTTCGCGTACCAAACGACTTAAACCACTGGAGCGTAATTTGAGCTTGGTACTATAGCAGCGGGGACAAGTCATCACGGCTTCGTGTTGCAACTGGCAGTTCCAACAACGCAGATCACGACTTTGGGGTTGGTAACTTAAAGCCCGGTGACAGCGAGGGCATTCGGCAATCCATTTACAGCGTCCACAAGCCACCATATTGGCTGTGCCGTAGTGATTGAGATAGAGAAGGGTTTTGGGGCTATGAACAGCGGCCTCTTGTGCTGCTTGTGATAGTAGTCCGCGCCCACCAGAATTGCGCTCACTGGTCATGTCGACAGTGGTTACGGCTTTGCTTTTGTGTTCTATAGATTTGACCGGTAGAGCAGTCTGACGGGTAGCTTGGAATAGATTGCAATTGGGAGACGGTGAGGCTAGAAGTAATTTACAGCCGTATAGTCTCTGATAATGACCGATGAAATCACTCAGATGCAAGCGAGGATTCTGTTCAGAACGATGCAACTGGGTATTCTCAGCATCGATAACGACAAGCTGTTGTAGATTGTGAAAGGGTAAAAACAGGCTATGAAATGTCCCGATGATAACAGGAGCAGCATGGGATTGCTCCCAAGCTTGCCAATAGGCTAATTTCTCCACCTTCGATGGTAGTACGAGTGCTTCGGGGGCAATAGTTCGCGCCAAAGGCAGTAGATAATATTCTGGTACGATGATCAGCGTCTGACCGTGAGCGGCTTTGATGGCTGCTTGGACGTAGGTTGAAAGACTGCTCCAATCATCATAGATCGCCCAACTATGATACGTATCGGGAGTTACCTCGTTGCTGATGGTGGGTTCGGTTATTGCCGGTGAGTTTTTGCGTTTTGGTTCATTAGCTACAAATAATGGCAGTAAAGTCGAAGCTGATAGATGATACAGTTCAGCTAAATGTCGAAGGAGTTCAATCTGTTGTCGAGTTAATTCGGTTGCCGCGATTGAGACGATTGATTGAATCTTGTCCCATGTACTAGAGCTGACAATTTCTAAAACGACGCCAGTGAGATGCTGACGACGGAACGGTACTTTGACTAGTGAACCAGGATGAATATCTGATTCTAGATGTTGCGGAATCTTATAGTCAAAATAATCCAAGTTCGCCGGCAAACGGCGGAGTGGAGCGACACGAGCGATCATATTAGCCGAGGTGAATTAGCGCATTATAATAGCCAATACCGACAGCGTGCTCGAAGCTAAGTGGCTGGACACTATAATTCTTGGTCTGTAGTAGACCGAGGGCCATGACGACCGGTCGTAGACCGCATATTGATTGGACCAAAGGATTATCGGTTGGGAGAGCTAGAAGTGCTTTGGTGTCATGACGCTCAATCCAGGTGATTATCTTACGGTCGAGAGCGATAGCTTCAGCGTTAGACTGATTCTTGGTGTCATGACTAAGGTCGGCCGAGACAAGAACAGCTACTCTTTGATTGGTCAGGTCGAGTGATTCGCGCCAGCGCTCACCGCAGGTATAGTGTGTTAGTAGATCCAATTCATGTGCCGTACCGACAGAAATTACGGGTATATTCCCAAGTATATCTAGTAAATGAAAGAGGGGTACTGAAGTGGCGTGATCGAGTTCACCGGTTTCTATGGCCACCATCGGAACGGCTGTTTCTATCGCTTGACGCAAGCTGTAGGCCAAACCGATATTGTTCTGCATCTGGCCATAGGGAGTGAGATCGCCAAAATCACGAAAGGTGACCGTCAAAGTAGTATTTTGATTGATACTCATGGTGCCAGCTGGAGCTTTGACATGCGGTGAAATAACCAAAATAGTCTCTGGCTTGGAAGCATAGAGTTCCTGTCGGATTTGTTTGAGACCGGCCATGGTTGCCGCAATTTGATGGTCGGTGCCTTTTCCGATGGCCGGTATGGAGACGACCGGATGTGCCACGATAGCCGCGAAGCAAATCATGTTAGAAGATTATATCAGGACCTTGAGGGTGAAGATTCAGTACTTTGTCTGAGACAGTTATCACATTGGTAAACTTGTAGCCCAGCGCAGTGAAGGTCTTTTCATCGGGGATACGAAGACGCATTCCATTGGAGACAACGAAGACATCGGGTATATCCTTGGCTTTAAGAAGCATTCCGTCTTTAAAGAAGATCGGATCACCATCGGTGAAGCTTTCTAAGGTCTTCTGGCTAGCTGGATAGATCTTGACCTTGGGGTAATTGGCCTTGAGGAGTTCTCGGGCCCATATAGGATGTTTGATATTGGCTTCAACATAGTAAACACCTCCGGTCGTGCGAT
Organism: uncultured Gammaproteobacteria bacterium; assembly: GCA_964540995.1. GTDB lineage: Bacteria > Patescibacteriota > Patescibacteriia > UBA1558 > 2-01-FULL-52-15 > JAZDLR01. The sequence continues at coordinate 20,011 of CAZIOU010000003.1, forward strand.
CTTGAAGTAAAGCACCGGTAGGATAATTATCGAGTTCAGTGATATCAGCACCGTCCGGAATAAGTGCTAGCTGTTCGGCTGTGATATCGTCAGCTTCGGCCGGATTGAAGCCAATCAACTTGAATACTTTGGGTGAGGCGATCTTGCGTTTGTACTGATCGGCGATCATATAGTAGGTCTTGTCCGGGCCGACCACTAGCGAATTGGCAGCATAGCGGACAGGTTCACCGGTCTCATAAGCATCAATGTCAGTTTTTTCGACGGTTAAGATTTGAGTGGTGCTATAGCGCGAAGCAAAAGCAGCCTTAGTAGCAAAGAGACGCTTCTTACCGTCTTGGATTAGCCAGATATCTTTATCTTTCTTGACTTGCAAGATGGAGCCATCGGGGAAGTGTGATTTGGCGAAATATTTATCCCACAGCGTCTTGAATAGCTCATTGCCGTGAAGATGAGGTGTGTAGGTGTAGAGAGCGGCGGTACTGACATTTTTGGGAGTGACGGTAGCGCATTTGCCATCGGCGCTGTTATTGCAGATGCGGTAGGTTTTGCCTGGCTGATAGTAATATTCATCAATGTTATCTAAGTAGTAGCGGAATTGGGCAGCGGCACTGATAACTTGTTTATGGAAGCCGCGCCAACGTTCGGAGCAGGGCGCGGTGTCGGGACAGCCATAACCGGCAGCATAATCGAGAGCTCGTTGACTGGGATTAGCAGAAGTCAGTAGACTTTGCTCTTTCTGGATCAGGATCAGGAGAAATTTGGGGTTGATCTGATATTGATGAGCGGCTCGATAGATCATCTCAGTCGCAGAGACTAAGCGACCCTCGCCAGTATCCATGAAGTAATTCTTCAAGAAGCTGCCGCTCTGATTCAAGAAGTCTAAAATGCCGGTTTGTGATAGAGCGTCGGCATTGGTAAGTTCGCTATCGGATATAAGATAGTTGTAGTCGACAGTCGAAGTCGTGGTTGAGGCTGTTTGCGCTTGAGCCGTATCTAACGGTAAGATACACACAGCGATGAGAATAAAAAGCGCGATAGCGCGGTTAAATTGATTCATGTTACAAAATATTTATTATTCTACCACAGATAACGGTTGCTCTCAACCTTTTTCTTTACAATTATTTGATTTACTGGCATAATATCGAACTATGTCTGATGCCTTACGATTATTTATAGCTTTGGAGCCTGATAGTGGCGTTCAGAAGCAAGCAGCTAAGGAGTTTGCTCGCTTTGGTTTCGGTACTGAAGTCAAACCAACCGACAAGGAGCAGTTACACTCCACACTCAAATTTTGGAGTCATTTCCCACTTCAAGACCTGGCTCAACTCTTACAAGCATTAGAAGATGTGGCACAGCGTCATCCAGTGCTTACTTTGGATTTCAATCAGCCAGTAATCTTCGGCGGGCAACAAGCTCGTGTCCTAGCACTCGAAGCCGAGAAGAATGAGGAATTAGTTGATCTGTATAATGATCTGGAGGAGACCTTGGTGGAATACGGCTTGGCTGACAGGGAAGGTAGATTGTTCCGCCCGCATCTGACATTGGCGCGAGTCAAAGATTATTTTACTGAAGAAGACAGGCAGAAGTTTGAAGCTTGGAAGCCGGACATCTCGGCAGTCCATGAAGATTTGAAATTATATTCCAGTATTCTCACTCCCAAAGGACCGGAGTATGATCAGTTGGGGAGTTTTCCGCTGCAGAATGAGTAATTTAATATCGTCTTTGCGAGAACGTCTGCGGGCAAAGCAATCTAGTATGCAGGAAATTTCAAGCTAGACTGCCACGGCCTTGCTAGGCCTCGCAGAGACAGAATGAAAATAAATCACCCCACCGACCAAAGTCGACGGGGTGTTTGTTATAGAACGAATTATCTACTTCTTCCCAGCTGGTGTCGGGAAGTAGCGAGCATAGGTCGCATCTTCAGGAATGAGCTTCGCCAGCTTGAAATCATCGAAGGCCTGCTTGAACTTGGCCTGAAGGGCTGGCAGCTCGATGCTAAGAGGATCAAGGTCGCTATCACGCCGCAGCTTGTCGAGCTCGATGGCTAGATTCTTGAGCTTACTCTCAGCCCGCATGTGCAGGACGGTCCAGTAGCTACTAACCACTTCAATGACTGAAATGTTCAGATGTTCAGCTACTGTCTTGACGATTGACTCGAGATTGTTAGTGCCGGCGTCATGGTTATCCATTGTTACAATTGAGGCAACATACATGACAACCAACAGCAATAAAATCGCAACAAACAACCAGCCATCGAAATTTTCCGGAACCATAATGAGCGGCGAGGCGAACCAAACGATGGCTGCAATTGTCGAGAGCATAGCCGAGTTCTGGCAAAAGTCATATATTGCCAGTGCTTCGAGCGGATCTTTTCCTTTGACGAGAAAATTTTTCCGCCAGTGTGAGTCTGGGGGCAGTACGATACCTGCCTTTTTGAGATCACGTTCCAATGACATGTGAAAGAACCTCTGCTGCTGTGAAGAATCAATGGGTGCTTCCGGCACCGTCTGATAGAGGCTTCCGGCCACGATCAGAACCTTCATTGATGATACCGTAGCAGCGACGGTAATAGAGGATAATTACCACGATTATCACTAAATGTCAAATATAGGGTAATACTCAAGTTTCAATAATCAATAGCCAAACAATAATAAATAATTAAGTTAAAATGCAGAAAACGTTAAAGAATGAGTTTAAATATTGATTATTTCTGCGTTGAATATTGTTTGCCTGCCCGTCTTGGCAAGCCAAAGGCGCGTCGGGCGGGGAATTTGAGTATTGTTTATTGAATATTTATAAGCTAGACTGCTTCGTCGACCAAGCTCGCCTCGCAGAGACAGAGACTGCTTTGTTTATTGAATATTGGACCTTTCTCTGGTATCTTTAGCCCAGAATAGACAATAATTATCAATATTCAAGCCACAATAGTCAAACAATAATCTCAGCCAAAGGCTGATCGTCCTCTGGACGAAAACAATAACTAATAATCAATTTTCAATAGAAGAAAAATACATAAAGAGTTTGAATATTGATTATTTCTGTATTGAATATTGTTTGTAACTTGAGTATTGTTTATTGAATATTATGAAAAAGATTGAGCTCCTCGGAGTCAAAATAGCTACGCTAGAGCCAACCGAAATCGATAGCACTTTGGCTGATTTTTTGCATACACCTGGTCTCAAACAGATTGTCACGGTTAATCCAGAATTTCTCGTTACAGCTCAAGAAGACAGTGAATTCAAAGCTATTCTGAACTCGGCTGATCTGGCCTTGCCGGACGGTGTCGGCATCATCTACGTCAGTAAAATATTAGGAAAGAAAATTTCACGAACCAATAGAATGACAGGTGTGGAGCTGACGCACTCACTACTGAAGCTGGCTGAAGCTGAACAAAAAACCGTGGAGATCGTTTTGCCCGCCAATGCACTTTCAACCCAAGAAGAAATTTTAATCAACGTGAAAAAACTGAATCCCCAGAGCATCGTTAAAGTTATTGCAGCTGCAGATGTCCAAGAACAATCACCACGAGCAGATATAATCTTCGTAGCGCTGGGAGCTCCGGAGCAAGAGAAGTGGATTTGGAGTCAGCGAGAGAAATTATTGGGCACGAAGATTGCCGTCGGAGTAGGGGGGACGTTTGACTTCATATCTGGTAAAATACCAAGAGCACCACAGTGGCTGCGTTCTCTGGGCTTGGAATGGCTCTATCGCCTCTACCAAGAGCCAAGGAGAAGGTTTAAGCGCATTATACGGGCGGTTATCGTGTTTCCGTGGCTCGTACTCACTAAGAGTAATAATCAATAATCAAATTCCAATTTACAAACAATATTTAATCTTCAAATCCCAAACAGCAATGCTTTTAGGTTTGTCTGTATTGAATATTTGATATTGTTTGGCACTTGATTATTGAGTCTTGAAATTTCATTTTTGTATGTCAAAAATTGTAACCCGCTTCGCACCATCACCCACCGGCTATCTTCATCTCGGCGGTCTTCGTACTGCCTTGTATTCCTATCTGTGGGCCAAGAAGCACGATGGCCAATTTATCCTCCGTATCGAAGATACTGATCAGAAACGTAAAGTGGAGGGCGCAGAAGAGCAATTAATCGGCGTTTTGAGTCAGTTGGGTATGAAACATGATCAATTATTCCGTCAGTCCGATCGACTGGATCTCTATCGTGAAGCGGCCGAGAAGCTAATTGCTTCTGGCCATGCCTATCGCTGTTACTGCAGTGAAGAGCGCCTCGAAGAATTACGAGCGCGTCAGACAGCTGAACATCAGGTGCCACGCTATGACGGCCGTTGCCGTTCGCTATCGGCCGAAGAAATTCAATCGCAGGCTGGCAAGCCGAGTGTGGTCCGTTTCCGTATGCCTGACAATCGTGTCATCACGATGAGAGACTTTATTCGTGGCACTATTACCGTGAAAAGTGAAGATTTAGACGATTTCATCTTGCTCAAGTCTGATACCTGGCCTACCTACCATCTAGCGGTCGTTGTGGATGATTCTTCTATGGGAGTGACACACATCATCCGAGGAGATGAGTGGTTGTCGTCGCTACCCAAGCATCAATTACTGTATGAAGCTTTTGGTTTAGAAGTACCAACGTTCGTGCATCTGCCGTTATTACTCAATCCTGACAAATCGAAACTGTCCAAACGTCAGGGCGATGTGGCGGTGGAAGATTATCTGGCTAAGGGTTATCTCAAAGTAGCTCTGATCAACTACGTGTCGTTACTTGGCTGGCATGCTTCTAGCGATGAAGAGTTTTTTACCTTGGAACAATTGATCAAGGAATTCGATCTAGATCGTCTGCAGAAATCGGGTGCCGTCTTTGATGTCGAGAAACTTAATTGGTATAACAGTCATTATATTCGTCAGGCGGTTGAGCAAAATATTCCGGCGTATTACCAAGAGGTACTGGCTTTCGTCCGAGCCAACGTCTTGCCTGGAGTCGACGAGTCACTGATGGAGAAGATTGTTAAAGTGTATTCGCCTCGTTTAGAGTATTTGATGTTATTAAAAGATCGTTGTAGCTATATTTTTGAATTGCCTGACTATCCGGCGGAGATGTTAGTTTTCAAGAAAAGCACCAAAGAAGTTACCACTAAGGGTTTACACGCTGTTATCAAAGCTTTGACCGACGTCAATGTGACATGGTGGGTGGCGGTAGAACAGTTAGATTCTTTATTGAAAGAAGTTGTTACCATGGAGGGATTAACCTTCGGCGATGTCTTATGGCCAGTGCGAGTTGCTTTGAGTGGTGTAGAGCAGAGCCCATCACCGGCAGAATTGGCCTGGATCTTGGGTCGTGATGAATCATTGCGTCGTTTACAGTTGGCTAGCGACAAGCTGGGAACTATGGTATAATAGTTTCATCTTGCTTGTCAGAATGAAAACAAAAAAATTGTACCCAACCATTATTAAATTTTTGAAGCCCAGCATCGGGTTGATGTTGGTTTTTTTGTTTAGCGTTAGCCCAATTGTCCAAGCAGCCACGACGTCGTTGTCGCTGGATAATGCCGCTGATCAAGAAATTTGGCAGCTCAATCAGCAGATAAATGACAAAAAGAAGGCCATTGATGATTTGAAACGACAAGCGGAGATTTACCGCAAGGCCGTAGCGCAGAAACAAGCCAAAGTCTCGACACTTACCAATCAATTGACGCAGATCAATTCCACTATTGCGCGTGTCAGCTTGGAGATTGATTCGCTGGAGCTGCAGATGGACGAAGTTAACCTCCGTTTGGAGTCGACTAAGTTGAAAATATCGGCCAAAGAAAAGGAAATTCAAGATCAGAAGGGTCGCCTAGCTGATCTGATACGAGCTTTGGATGATCGCTATCAAGAGAATGCTATGGTTATGATGTTGGCGACAAGTGACAGCCTCGGTGACTATATGGACAATCTGCAAACCTTGCAGAATTTGCAACACGATCTTTATAATAACCTTGATCAGATGAACAATCTCAAGATTGCTTTGGTCTCGGACCAGAATCAACTGACCGATAGCAAGAAAGATCTGGACAGTCTGCGGGAGAATTTGGATGGTAAGGTTGATCAACTACAATCCCAGAAGGATGTCAAAAGTAATCTCATCGTCAATACCAAGGGTGAAGAAGCCAAATATCAGAAACTGTTAGCCCAAGCCAAAGCAGAAGCTGATAAAATTGATAGCGATATTACCAATCTAGAGAAGGTCGCTCGTGAAAAGTTACAACGACAAGTAACCAAGGGAGATGTCTTGGGAGGAGATGAGGCTTTTGCCTGGCCGGTACCATCACATATTGTTAATGCCTATTTCCACGATCCTGATTACCCTTTTCGCAATGTTTTCGAGCATTCCGGTGTCGACCTGAAGGCCAAGCAGGGCACCGAAGTGCGCGCGGCCAAGTCAGGCTATGTCGCCAAGGCCAAGAATGCCGGCATGGGCTACAGCTATGTGATTTTGGTGCATGACAATCAATTATCTACTGTCTACGGTCATTTGAGTAAGATTTTGGTCAAAGATGATAATTTCGTTAATCAAGGTCAGATTATCGGTTATTCTGGTGGCACCCCTCATACTCCTGGAGCAGGCCCGTTCGTCACTGGTCCGCATTTACATTTTGAAGTTCGATTGAACGGTATCCCTGTCAACCCACTCAATTATTTACCTTAGTCGTCGATGACCCGAGTCATGACGCTTGTCATAGGATGAAGACGTTAGCTCGCTCGGTTTTATTGTTATTGGCCCTTCTGGGGCTGTTTAGTTTCTTTACTGCTGGTCGAGCACAGAATGTATTGTCTAGTGCTTCTGTACCTTCGGAGACAGAGTTTCAAAAGCTGCAATACTGCCTGAAGGATAGTGATTGTCAGATTGTACGCTGGGACGATTGTACGCAATGTTCTTATTCACGGGCAGTCAATAGTCGTTGGGCCAACTATTTTCACGACAACGCTGATTACTACCAATATCCTATCAGCTTCAATACCTATTATTGCCAAGCGTTGATCAAATTACCTACCACTACGGTAACTACGACGAAACCCGCCCCACGGCCGGTCACCTGTCAGGACGAATTCCAGTCAGAGCAAGTAATCGGTAGCGGCTGCGATAGTTTCATTCATCAATGTTATGCCAAGTGCAAAGATTTGTTGGGTAGAACCCATAAGTGCACCTTTGACTCCTATTTGCAACGACTAACTGATACCTACGTGCCTCAATTAATAGTCCCTACGCATGAAGCCAAGTAGAGGCTTTAGCTTACATTTTATCTTGCTCTTGTTGTTCTATTTTTTTGCTTTGTTGCCCTTATTTTTTTTCTTGAGCAACACGTTTCAGCCTGACGTCATCCTGCAGCTAAGCCGTGAAGGTGTGGTTTCAACCACGGGGAGCGAACAGCTAGTCGCCCTGTATCAGCAGTTGCAATCACGACAAGATTCTCTGCTTCTGTGGTTCGGCATCTATGTGCTGGTAGTGAGCGGCTTGATCATCGTAATTGCTCGGCAGATTACACGACCACTCCGTGACCTCGAACGTCAAGCTACTACCATGGCACAAGGAAATCTGGGCTCAGCTATACGCGCTGGGGGCAGTCTGATACCACTGCGGGAGGCGCATCATGTGGCCGCCGCACTCGAAAGCGCTCGTGTCAAAATCTTGCAGTCTTATCAAGAGTTGGAGTCGCAAGTAGCCGAGCGCACGTGGGATTTGCAGGTCAAAGTCCATCAATTGAGTCAGGCCGAGCAGCGTATCCAAGCGTCTAATAAAGCTCTAGCAGAATCATTAGCCGTTAACCAGCGTCAGAGAGTGGTGCTGCAAGATGTGTTGGACAACATGCCGGTCGGAGTCATGATTAGTCGTGCTGCCAATGGTCCCGTGGAATTTATCAATCGGCGAGCTGGAGAGCTGCTCGATGGTAATAAGCGTGGCGGTGATTATGCTGAACGCTATCAGATCTATCAGGTGGATCAGAAAACTCTTTACGACGCTAGTCAATTGCCGATTAATGCTAGCTTCGGTAGCAAGAAAGGCAGCTACAAAGAAGATCTATTTGCCCGCCGACCAGACGGCAACTTTATCCAGCTCTACGCTCAATCGTCAGTATTATACGATAAGATAGGGCAGGTGGAGCTGACGATTATGATTTTTGACGACATTACTGCTCGCAAAGAAATTGAGCGCCAGAAGTCGGAGTTTGTCTCGGTAGCTTCACATCAATTACGTACACCACTTACTGGAGTGAAGTGGTTTGCGGAGTTATTATTGGATAAACGGAGCGGCAAGTTATCTGAAAAACAGCGTTCCTTCGCCGATAATATCTTACAATCAACTGAACGGCTGATTAGTTTGGTCAATGATCTGCTCAATGTTTCTCGCATCGAGTCGCATCGAGTCGCGATCACTCCGGAGCCGGTGGATATCAAGAAGTTGCTCGAGAACCTGCAGTTGCAGCTGACGCCCCTATGGACGGCTCGACAGCAAACCGTCAAGCTGGAGTCGCCAGAACGCGTACCACTGATCTCTCTCGACCCTAAGTTTATCGCGGAAGCCTTCACCAATCTTTTGTCCAACGCTATCAAATATTCTCCCGATGGAAGCATTATTCATATAGCGATTGAATTGCGACCCTCTGATGTGCTGATAACGGTTAGTGATCAGGGTCTGGGTATACCGATGGCCGACCAGTCTAAGCTATTTACCAAATTTTTCCGGGCTGATAATGTAGTGAAGAAGGAGACCGAAGGCACGGGTTTGGGATTGTATGTGACGAAGCGAATTATCGAAGCTTCTGGTGGTACTATTTCTTTCCAATCAGCAGAAAATAAAGGCACACAATTTTTCATCACCTTACCATTGACCGGAAGTCCAATGATTAAAGGTGAAAAACAACTAATTTAATATGTCTACATCAACCATCAAAGTATTGGTAGTCGAGGACGATCCCTTCTTGTCCAAAGTTTACGAGAGTTCCTTCGCGGAAGCTGGCTACACTATGGCCTTTGCCCACGACGGTGAAGAAGCGCTCGATCAGATCGGTAGCTTTCATCCTGACGTAGTGTTATTGGATCTCGTCATGCCCAAGAAAGATGGCTTCGAAGTTTTGGAGGCGGTCAAAGCTAACCCGGCCTTGGCGGGCATTAAGATTGTCGTCTTGAGTAATCTGGGACAGCCTGAGGATAAAGCGAAATGTTTGGCTTTGGGTGCTGTCGACTATTTGATTAAGACGGATATTGCCATCTTGGATTTGGTGGCTAAAGTCAAAACCTATGTTAGCTGATCGCTTAGCCTCACATGAATTACGTGATCTGATCGTCAAGCCGGGATTTATCACCGCCGATGAATTTCAAGCCGCTATCAATGAAGCGCAGCACAGCGGTAAATCATTGGCTACCGTTATATTGGAGAAAAGTTTCCTCACGACTGAAGAGCTAACTCGTCTAGCGTCAGATCATTTTCAGATCCCTTTCGTGCAACTTAGTCGGGTGTCGATCCCAGCTGATGTCATACAAGCTATCCCCGAATTAGTGGCACAAGAACATCGGGCCGTTGCTTTTGGTTCAGATACTGCGGGAATCAAAGTTGCTTTCGTCGATCCGCTCGACACCACTGCTATTGAGACCTTGAAGAAAGCAGTAGAACATCCGATCATTGTCTGTGCTGCGACTGAAGATGACGTGGCGGCTGCTTTGGGTGCGTACCCACATCACTACCTTGATGGGATCAAAGAATTAGCTTTAGCCGCAGCCAAACAGCAAGGAGATAGTAGTGGCATTAGTGACGGTCTGATTAAACTGTTTGAATCGTTGCTCAACTATGCAGTAGTCAATCACGCCTCGGATATTCACCTCGAGCCGTATGAAGATCGTTTCTTAGTTCGGTATCGTATCGATGGAGTCATGCATCATGTTATAGACCTACCTAAGGCCATAGGACTGCCTATAATCAATCGAATCAAGGTATTGGGTAAGATGAAGCTTGATGTTAAGAATACGCCGCAGGATGGCAAATTTCGCTTCGGACAAGGAACGGCTGCTATCGATATCCGCGCCTCAATCGCGCCATTAGTTACCGGTGAGAAAGTTGTCTTACGTTTACTCAGTAGTCGTCATCGGTCATTAAATTTGGGTGATCTTGGTTTGTCGGCTGATCAACTTAAAGCCCTAGGTGCATTAGCTATGAAGAAGCAGGGTATGATTGTTTCTTGCGGTCCGAGTGGTTCTGGTAAAACAACAACCCTGTATGCTCTACTGAAGAAAATGAATTCGGAGCAAGTTACGATTGCTAGTATTGAAGATCCAGTAGAGTATGATCTAGAAGGAGTCAACCAATTGCAAGTGAATGAAGCTTTCAGTCTTTCGTTTAGCGAAGGATTGAAAGTAATTTTGCGACAGGATCCAGACATCATCATGATTAGTGCCATTCGCGATATTGCTACGGCGCATCTGGCCAATAATGCCGCTCTGACGGGGCACTTGGTTTTGACCAGTCTAGACGGTACTGATGCTGTCAGTGCTATTGGTCGACTGCGTGAGCTCGAGCTTGATCCTTTCCCCTTGGCTACAAGTTTGCAAGGAATCATCGGGCAGCGACTGGTGCGCAAAATTTGTTTCAACTGTCGTATTAGTTATGATCTTAATGACAAAGAGCGGGAAGTACTGGCGCAGCAGTTTCGATTGACACCAGAACAAACCCCCAAACATCTCTATCGAGGTAAGGGTTGTGATGTCTGCGGACAAACTGGTTATCGTGGTCGGGTAGGACTATTTGAAGTATTAGAAATTACCGAAGCACTTCGTCAAATGATAATCGATAATCAACCATCCGAAGCGTTGGCTAAAGCGGTACAAACGGCTGGCTGGCGCAGTTTGCGGCTGGACGCTATAGACAAAGTCTCGTCCGGTCTGACGACGGCGGACGAGGCGTTTCAAGTTTTGTTATAAGTTAGCGGGCAGTAAAGGTGGCGGAGATGATCTGACCACTTTTGTTTTGGGCGGGTAGATCTTGGGAAGCGATGAATTTGAGATCGCTATTGTCAGCATGCATAACTACCAGATATTGTTTGCCGCCTTGGAGTTTGTCAGCGGTAGCGATAGTAATATTGGAGCTCGATCCGATGGGGTAGAGGATGCTCAAACCGAGGATTTTGCCTGGTTGGCCGTTATCGTTCTCATGCACCACCAGATAACCAGGAGTATCGAACGTGACTTTCTTGATAACTACACGGTCGCCACTAGCGCTAATGCCAGAGAGCGGTCCTGATTGGCCCAGGGAGCAGCCAGAAATGATCAATAATACGCCAGCCATCAAGGTGGCGAAAAGTAGCTTTTTCATGTATATAGTATAGCATGCACGGCGGGTAGTGATAAGCTTTCTGTGCTATTATTACTGCGTTTACTATGAAAGTTTGGATTCATCTCAATACGTATAACGAGGCTGATAATCTGGAACCGATAGTGCGGTCTATTTTGGCGCAGCAACTCGGTGATTTCACCTTGGCTATCGTTGATGATAATTCTCCTGATGGCACCGGTCACATCGCCGACACGTTAGCCCTTGAAGATAGACGAATTACAGTTATCCACCGCCCTGCCAAAGAAGGTATTGGCCCAGCTTATCGGGCTGGTTTCAAGCAGGCTCTGGCCGGTGACTATGATGCTTGTATTCAGATTGATGCTGACTTCTCTCATGACGCTGCTGATTTGCCACGGCTGATCGCTGCGCTTACAAATTCTGCCGATATTGTTATTGGTTCTCGCTATGTGCCTGGTGGTCGGGTAGAGGGTGTGCCTTTGTACCGTCAATGGATCAGCCGTTTAGGTAATTGGTATATCGAGAAGAAACTTCATCTGCCAGTCAATGATGTTACGGCTGGTTTCGTGGGATTTCGACGAAGTGCTTTGGAGCAGCTCGATATCACTACTATCGGATCATTTGGTTATGCTTGGCAGATCGAAACGAAGGTGCGTGCCGTTCGATTGAAATTATCTATCGTCGAATTGCCGATAATCTTTCGCGAGCGCCGAGCTAACCAATCTAAATTTACTTGGTCGATTGCCCAGGAGTGCATCGCGGTAGTCAATCGTATAGCAATTTCTAACCATGATCACTAAGTTACGCCGCTGGTGGCCTGAATTATTATCGGCAGCGATTATCATTAGTCTGCTTTTCTGGCGTCTAGATTGGACTGGTATGCTGGGTGATGAGGCGGCCTATGCGGTACGATCGTGGCGTTGGGTTGATTTCCTCTTCTCGCCCTATCAGACTACACCCTGGCAGTGGTATAACCCCTTGCCCTGGTGGGTTTTCTTGTCTTTTCATGACGCGCCACCGCTGGCGTTCTGGTGGCAGCATGGTGCGCAAACTCTGTTTGGCGCTACTACCTGGACAACACGTTTGCCGGGGGTACTAGCTGGTATCGGTGTGGCTGCTTTGGTCTACGACTGTTTGCAACAAACATTTTCGCGACGTACTGCTGTGGTGGGGTTGCTTATACTTGCAACTCTGACGCCCTTTTATTGGTTGCAACGGACTGCTTTGCTGGAACCAACGATGATGCTGTGGATAATGTTGGCTATTGCTGCCTTTCTACGAGCCGCTAAGCAACCGCGCTGGTATCTGGCTATTGGAGCCGCTCTTGGACTCGCGCTCCTGACGAAGTACACCGCTTTATTTGTGTTGCCCGCATTGCTGATTATTATTATCTGGCGCCGTAGAAGTGCTTTGAAACAGCGCCAAATATGGTCCGGTGTCGGTCTGATGATTATCCTGCAATATCCAGTACTTCTTTATAATCTGCTGATGTACAAGAGTCGAGGACACGCTGATGTACAGATCGCAGCTTTATTACGTCAGACCAATCGCGATTGGCCGATCTTATCCACACAGGTCAGTACGAGCTGGTGGCAATCATTGGTAAGCCTAGTTCAAAATGTGACTGATCTCTATGCTTGGCCAATGATCATACTTATTATCTTGGTTCTGGTGCTACTCGGGTTGAAGAAGGTCTGGCGACAAGCTACCAACTATTGGTTGTTACTTGGTCTTTTGGCTCTTGGGTGGATTGTCTTCATGCTGCTGACACGACAGGACGCCCGCTTCATCGCTACCGGTTATATTTTCGTTCCCTTGCTTGTAGCGCCACTGGTGACTGCTTGGAGCTACCAATTTCGTTGGTATAGTCTGATAGTAGTATTACTGCTAGTAATATCATTATTTTATAATCTGCAAACAAATTATTTACCGCAACAGTGGGGGAGCGTTCGCTGGACTTATTCAGCGTTCCATGGTCGAGGATATGGCTTATTAGCGACGGAGCACTACCTAGCTGCTTTGACTGCTGGTCATCAACCAGATGTATTATTACAGGACGATTATTATCGACAGTTTGATCCTCGAGTTGCTAAAGAGAAAATATTTGATTTTACAGCCGATGCTTCGGTTTCCAAGGAGCCGGTGTTATCGGATATTATTATCTACGATCAGAGAATCAATTGGTTTGCGGAGATTTGGTATTTCAAACGAATCTTTTATTTCCAACGTTTCATGGTCATTAGCACGCGAGATTTAGTAAAGTTTCACGAGCAATTTCCTCAAGAATATTTAGATATTACCAGCGGCAAAAATTTTCATTATTTTCAAATAACTGATAGTGATTTGATTGATAAAGTTGCTGGGCTTGATAGTGTCAACACGCAAGCAGAAAAGTTACTAACTGCTTCAGGTGAAACGATGTTACCGAGCCCGACTGGTCAATCCGCCTTCAAATTGTACACCGGAGTTTTCCCAGTCGGAGCTGTGCCTAAGCCCTAGTGCAAAAAACCCAAGAAAATGCTATTATTTCAAAGATAATTAATCAATTAAGATTATCCACATATGGCAAAAGGTATTACTAAGTCTCAAATGCTTGAGGCATTAGCCACCAAGACCGGTCACTCCAAGAAGGATGTGGCTGCAATGTTGGAAGCTGTAGCTAACCTAGCTTACAGCGAAGTTAAGAAAAACGGAGAAATTACCATCCCAGGAATTGGTAAATTGGTCAAGAAGCACCGTGCAGCTCGCATGGGTCGCAACCCGGCCACTGGCGCAGAGATCAAAATCCCAGCCAAAACCGTAGTAAAGTTCAAGGTTGCAAAGGCTGCCAAGGACGCTATTCTATAGGAATTAGCTTGTAGGTTGTAGCCTGTAGGGACAGGTCTTGACCTGTCCTGTAGGTTAGTAGCAAATCAAAAAATACTCCTTTTCTTAAGGACGCTCAGCGCCTGCAAGAAGAGGAGTATTTGTTATTGACAAAATAGTTAAAACTTATTGTTAAAAAATACCCCCAACCGTTAGGTCGGGGGTTGAAAGCTGATTTGGTTCAGTTCGCTATTGAGGCGAACCTGTCCATGAGATAGGGTAGCCAGCAGATCACCGTGCCGTAAGAATGTCCACAACATGTAGCCGTAGACAGCCAGACAGGCTAGTAGTAGATTCCTCGGAAGCGGATATGTCCTATGCTTTGACATCTCCTTCAGCCCTTGTGGTCGGCGGGAGTGATGTGACACAGAACTCGGTCTCCCTCCATGAGTGCCACTGAACCACCGCGATCGTCCATCAAAGCTGTGAGATATGCGATAAAATCACTGTAACTCCTCGAGCTTCTAAAGAATACCTTCCATTCACTCAACTGCAGAGAACGCTTGGGGGTCTGGTTTGACCTCGGCATAACTAGGCCTAGGAATTTGCCATTGGCCATGATTGGGGTGGGGAAGTCACCATTCGCATCGATGGTACTTGTGAGAATCTCAAAAAATGTCGCTGCCGCCTTGTCATCTTTGAAGAAGCCAACAGGAGTTGGTTGATCGCTGGGCGGAGTTTGGAATTGTTTGATCAGAGCAAAAACCTTATCATAGGCGGCAGAGGCGTCTTGATCGATGAAAAGGTGGCGGTAATGGGCCAACTCAATAAGTACTTTGTTGGGTGTCTCAGACATGGAACAACTCCTTGGTTGAGAGCGGTGGTGTAAAGGAACGGAGCGTAATGAAACTACTAGATTTAGCTAATTTAGTCAATAAAAAGTGCCGCCTAAGTTTCCTTAGGCGGCGATCTGCTACATGGCCCCTTGCGAACAAGGGATAGCGACTTGTTTAAGGTCATCTATTATTGCCGCAGCAGAAGGAAGGTGGAGGCAGCGTTCAAACTTACTAGAGCTCTACGGAACCTAAGTTTCCTTAGGCAGGTCCATGGAGAGTTTGGTAACTCTACCGTAGTAACTATAGCAGCGAGTCTGCCTCCAATGATAAGGTACGATCCCCTCGAATGCTATCGTAGGATAGCTCGCGACCGTCCCGCTGGAAGCATTTCAACGGGATCGCACCAAAATGGCTGGGTGGCTCACAGAG
The DNA here is from genome assembly GCA_964540995.1 of uncultured Gammaproteobacteria bacterium. Lineage (GTDB taxonomy): Bacteria > Patescibacteriota > Patescibacteriia > UBA1558 > 2-01-FULL-52-15 > JAZDLR01. The sequence goes on from CAZIOU010000003.1 coordinate 35,378, forward strand.
TGGTCAAAAAATCGCGTGTTCGACCCAGAGCGTCCTCCTTTTACAAGTAAGAACAACTCATCTCTGTGAGACGCACCCAAAGGTACAATATAAGGGGGTACAACCGGAACAGCTTCGGCCTTACACTAACACTCGTTTGAGGTTAGATGACTGTAACCGGTCGTACCCGCAACCAGCGCACTTTAGCACACTGGTCTAATGTGTCAAATTATTTCAGGGGGTATTTGGCACTATGTCACAAGCGCTGTCGACACTCATATATCTTAAACTCGATCACTTCATTTTCGTTGGGTATGTATAGAATGGTCGCGTCCTTCATACTTGAGAGATTGTAGGCAAGTTTGTATAGACTCGTTGTTCCGATTTCAACATAAATCTTTTGATTATCTTTTTCGGCCAGTAAGTCTGCGGTTCCAAAATTGGTATGAGGTTCCTGTAATATAGTGTAGTCTTCGAATTCAAAATAGTTAACTACTTTATTCATCATATCAAAATGCCAATCGGCACCATGTTTTTTCGTTAGATTCTTACGGTTTACTGAATGGCCAGTGTGTTCCCATAGAGTAGAGGATTTTAGCTCCTTCACCGCGACGTCACCAGTAACTATGAGGATAGCAATGTGCCTCAAAAGGCATTTAGAGCATGAAATGGGTTCATTGATATGAGGACTCTGAGCTTGCTGAATTTTCGAACTTAGCCATTGTATTTCTTTATGAAGGTGTTTCTCTACAACATCCCAGGGTAAACTTGATGGTTGTTTATTCATTCTTGATATCCTTTCCACCATGATATTTGCTGTGAATATCTTTTAGTTGTTTATTAGTAACATGTGTATAGATCTGAGTAGTGGCAATATTTTTGTGTCCTAGAAATTCTTGTACTAATCTTAGGTCAACGCCATGAATAAGTAGGTCGGTGGCATAGGAGTGTCTCAGTGTATGTGGTGAAGCGTCTAGTGCAATACCAGCTAGGCGCGTATATTTCTGCACGATACGCTCCATAGAACGAGGTGTCAGACGATTAGCTTTGGAGGCGATATTAAAGCTATGTGAAATAAATAGTGCTTTGTCATCATCATTACGTTCATGAAGATACTTCTGTAACCAGTCGAGACAACGAACCGAAAAATAAACGGTTCTTACACGATTACCTTTACCGATAACCGGCACTTCCAGACTAATCTTTTGTTGCTTAGCGGGTATTCGCTCCTTATTGAGTGCCGTTAGTTCTGAAACTCGCAAACCAGTGGAGAATAGGGTTTCTAAGATAGCTCTATCTCGAAGTCCAATGATAGTTTCTAAATCAGGTGTAAGCAGTAAACGTTCAATTTGATCGAGAGATAAAAATTTTATTTTTTGACCTGATTTATCGTCCTTAGCCAATTTTACCTTATCAGGTGCTATGCAGGGTATATTCTTGTCACTGAAATAACTTAATAATGATCTTAGAGCAATTAGATAATAATTTTGAGTAGTGCGTTTGAGTGGTTTGTCATTCGAAGTATTCCTTTTCGACAAGAAAATTCTATATTGCCAAAGCAGGTCAGTCGTCAAAAGAGGGGGAGTGAGATCGGGTTGCTTAATTGTTTGAAGCCAGTCAGTAAATTTTTTTAGATAGCGATCATAATTAATTTGAGTAGTCTGAGATAGACCGCGTTCAATTTCTAGATATTCTAATAAATCTGGGATGTAAGCTCGGATCGATTTGTAAACCATAGAGGAGTGTTAATTATTAGTTGTTGTGGACAACTATAGTATGTCGCACAATATATGTAAAGCGACATGTAAATAATAACGTATCCCAATAAAGCCGTCAAACGCTACAGTAATGATCGTTTTGACCCTGTGCCCTACTACGTAAATCAAATTTTGAATTCAAGGTACAATATGACCTGAAATTTCAATTTGTACGCTCTTCTATCGGTTTCGTCCGTTACTCCTATCTCTTTAGCTACGACGCATTTAAAGCCTCGTTTGAGGATGGCTACGGTACTCGGTACTAGGTGCTCGTTTAGATCTATTAGGGCATCTATGACCTAAGTCGCTCTTAGTGACACTAGCTAGCACTTATTCAGTTAATGCGCTTTGGGTCATCTATGACCTGAATTGGTAAATTTAAATTCAACTGACGTTCGTGTTGGATAGATCAGACCACTACGGCTCGTTTCGAATTATGTTTAGGAGGTATGTCGCCTCCAAAAATGCACTGGTGGGCTATGTGTCGTAAAATATATTGCTGCATGGGACTCGGTACTAGGTGCTCGGGACTCGAAAAGAAACACCGCCTCGATGTTTGAGACGGTGTTGTGGACGTTGGGCGTCCGAAGATTATTAGTTGCGAATGGGCTTACGACCGCGCTTGGCTGCTGGCGGTCGACGGGTGAAGGGATTGATCAGGTCATGACGGGCAATCCAGGCTGATAGACATGATCTGGCGCCGCCCTCCTCTATTTCGAAATCGGTGGCTTGGAATGAACTACCTCCAATGGCAAATATTCCATGAATCTCGTCGGCAATTTGTTGGCGTTCGGGCTTGCGAACAATGAATGGAGTCTCTTCAACTTTCTTTCGCCATACCCTGCACCTGATCATGGTCTTTTCCGCCCTGGTTAGAAGTGGGAAAGCAACTACTTGAAATAAACATGATCTCCAAAACGAAGATCAACATACTGGATAGTAGCAGGAATTACATTTTGGTCAAGCAGGTCACGCAGACGCTGGATCTGTGGACCAAAGGCATCGCTAGAACTGAAAAGGACGCGGTAGCCTCGTGAAGTTGAGACGATTAGCTGTCGGTCATCATCGTTGAGGTGGAATTTGCTGATAGTAATCATGTCAGTTGGGAAATTCCAGGCCTGACGAATGGCTGACGCTTTTTCTAAATAGTCAGTACTAATCCATTGACTGCGGTCAGAACGCTCATCAGCAATGACTACATTGGTAGGGATCGTCGTGCTAGCTAGATCTCCTAGTTGCTGCCCGCGATAATCCAATTGGGTGAAAGCTTCTGGAGTCTGTCGCACGAAGGGTAAGATACGTTCCTCGCCTTTGATGTGTAATGTATTGGGGAACTGCTTCCGTATGATTACATTCTTGAGCCAGAAATCGTCAGTTAATTGTTGCTGTAATTTTCCTGATTTAAATAAAAGAAAATTACTATTTTTAAAGATTAGCCAGCGATGCTGCTGCAAAACCGGATTAATACGTTGATCAAGCTGCTCTCGTGGTATATCGGGTAAGCCTTCGATAGTGACGTGACTCAATGCCAGCCATGGCACCTGGAAGATACTCTGCCCGATCAAAAATATTGCAATGATCCCCATTACTAGATAAGCGCGAGACATCGTCCTTTGGGCCGGTGGTTCGCGGTAATAGTCATAGACTTGCCGCCGACGAGGTTCGTTGGCTACACGAGTCGTATCGAGTCGGTAGAAACGATTACTAGGAGTTTGTTGACGCTTCTTCAGGAACATATGATGCGGGGTAATAACGGATTGAGGCGAGTAGTCACTTCATAGTTAATCGTTGCAGACCATTTGGCTAGATCATCAACTGTGATCAGTTCTTTACCATCACGACCAATCAGGGTGACGATGTCATCAACCTTAATCTGATGCTTGGCGGGTAATGCTATCATCATGACATTCATACAAATCCTGCCCACGACTGGATAGCGCTGGCCTTTGATCAGCACTGTGGCATTATTGCTGAAGCGTCGATCGAAACCATCATAGTAACCAACCGGAATGGTGGCGATGAAGCTGTCCTTAGTCACTCGATAACTTTGGCCATAGCCAACGGTGTCCCCGCGTTTGACGGCTTTGACTTGCAACACTTTGGTCTTCCATGACAGTACAGGCTTGAGTACTCCTCCCCGCTTCTGATCATGATAGGGTTCTAAGCCATACAGACCCAAGCCTAAACGTAAGCCTTGAACTTGATACGATGGTTGGCGCAAGACAGCGGCAGTACAAGCAATGTGATTGAGTGGGAAAATGATATTGTCTTTGTGTAATTCATGAATGACACGTAGGAAGCGTTGAAACTGCAGATGAGTGAAATCTTGCTGGCGATTCTCGCTGTCAGCAAAATGACTAAAGATGCCTTGGATTTGTAAATTTTTTAACTTAACGATTTGTTCGATACCACCGACAGCTTGACGGTAATCGATACCGAGTCGACGCGTACCAACATCAACTTTGATCTGGGTTGACACTTTGACCCCCAGCGAATTCAAGTATTGAGCGTCGGCTAGGTCTTTGATCGGCAAGGTAATCTTGGCTCGAGCAGCGGCACGTAATTCTGATTTCGATCGAGGCCAGAAGCCCAAAATTAAGATTGGCTTAGTTGTTTGTTTCCTGATAGCTAGTGCTTCTGATAATTCAAAGACAACAAATCCGTCTACCAACTTGTTTCGCTTGAGGCTAGAGACAATTTCCGCTTGCCCATGACCGTAGGCGTTACCTTTGACTACGGCGAAAAGTTTGGTCTGGGGATTGAGCAAACGACGAAAATAACGAACGTTGTGTTCGAGATTGCTGCGGGAGATTTCGAGCCAGCTGGTCATCGTTAGTTATTAGTTACATGTTACTAGTTATTAGGGAAGAGCTAATGAATCAATCTGACCCTAATAACTAATACCTAATAACTGCTCGCTATTTAATGACTTTCTTCCCCACAAATGGCTGTAGGACATCCGGTACAACGATCGATCCGTCCGCTTGCTGATAGTTCTCGAGGATGGCGATCAAGATACGCGGTGAGGCCACCACGGTGTTATTCAAGGTATAAGGATAGATGTTTTCGCCCTTGTCATTCTTGTAGCGTAGATTGAGTCGGCGACTCTGCCAATCGGTCAGGAAGGATAGTGAATGAGTCTCACCGTAGGCATTGCGACTGGGCATCCAGGTTTCAATATCGTACATTTTGTATTTACCAGCACCCATATCACCGGTACAGATGTGGAGCAGACGATGTGGTAAACCAAGCTCTTGGAGTAATTCTACTGCGTAGCCGAGCATCTCTTGGAAGTACTTCTCCCCGACTTTGAGATCAGCTTCGCAAACTACGACTTGTTCAATTTTGAAAAACTCATGTACGCGGTACAGGCCTTTGGTATCTTTGCCATAGCTGCCAACTTCGCGGCGATAGCATTGAGAAATACCACAATACTTCAAAGGTAATTCTTTGGCTGTTAACAGTTCATCGGCACGATAGGCTAAGAGTGAGGGTTCGCTCGTGCCGGCTAAATATTTATTTTCTTTCTCATTCTGCTCACTGGTTTCATAGATTTCTTCTCGGCCAGCAGGGAAATGTCCGCTACCGGTGAGCGCCATTTCTTTGACCATGGTTGGAGTAAACATCGGGGTGAAGCCAGCTTTGACCATTTTTTGGATAGCCAGACTGATCAAGCCCCAATGCATCAAAGCCAATTCATTTTTCAAGAAATACCCGCGGAAACCAGCAACCTTCACTCCTCGATCGAAGTCTAGTAGGTCATGAGCCAAACCTAATTCGATGTGATCTTTGATAGGGAAATCAAAATTTTTCGGTTCACCATTTTTCTGAATCTCGACATTGCTATGTTCATCAGCACCAACAGGCGTATCTTCAGCGTAGACATTGGGTACCAGCAGCATCAGGTTAGTGTATTCGATTTCAATTTCATCGAAATGTTTCTGCAATACTTCTAACTTCGATTTGATCTTCTTGCCCAATTCGATTAGTTCCTGATCAGGTTTGCCCTTCTGTCCGCTAATGGTAAAAGCATTGGCCTTCTTCTCTTGATTAAGCTGTTCTATTTGACGCATCAGGTCACTACGCTGTTCGTGCAAAGCCAAGAGACGATCTAGATCGACCTGACTATTTTTGTTCTTGATAGCCAAGAGAACTTGTTCTTTGTTGGCTTGGATGAATTTGATGTCAAGCATAGGAGTCAGTATTAAGTATAGTATTAAGTATAATGTATTAAGTATGATGTATTAAGTATGATGTATGTCAGGCTTTGAGCGTTCTGATAAGACCATTGATGAGTTTATGGGTCGTTATAATTCCTTGATCAAGCAGATCATATTCGGGTTTTGTTATCTGGTTAATATCATGACAGATATAAATTTGACTTTGAAGTTCCGTTAATGATCCGAGTGCGATAGCTAAGAGTTGAATTTTGTCTTTCTTACCCCTACGAGAAAACGATTCTGCAATATTGGAAGTGACTGATACAGTTGCACGTCGCATCTGCGATGTTAGTCCGAATCGTTCAGTGTCAGGAAAAGTCGATGTTATGCGATAAATGCGATTTACAATTTTGGCTGCTTCTTGCCAAGCGTACAAATCTTTGAATGACGTTATCTTCTGATTGGCGCACATTATACTTCATACTTTCTACATAATACTATTCCCTGTTAACTAGTAATTACTTAATAATAATTGACTCAATTTTGTCTCCCTGCTGAATTTTATTGACGATGTCCTGTCCAGCAGTGACTTGGCCAAAGATGGTGTGTTTGTCATTTAACCATTCAGTTGGTACGTGAGTAATGAAAAATTGTGAACCGTTAGTAGCGGGGCCAGAATTGGCCATAGCGAGGACGCCTGGTTTATCGAAACGCAAGGCAGCGTTAAACTCATCTTCAAATTGATAACCAGGGCCGCCAGTGCCAGCGATGGGTAAGCGCTTAGGATTATTGTTGGAGTCGTAGACGAAATCTTTACCCGCTTCGCCCTTGGCTTGCGGGTCACCAGTCTGAATCATGAAATCAGCGATCACGCGATGAAAATAGATGCCGTTGTAGAATTTCTCGTTAGCTAATTTGATGAAGTTGGCTACGGCCTTGGGAGCTTCGTTACCGTACAATTCGACAGTGATGTCACCTTTGTTAGTCTTGATAGTCGCAGTATTGGTCATGGTTGGCTTAGGCAAATTATTAGTTGGTTGATTGGTGTTGGCATTGATGGTGGCTAGTCCACCGGAAGGATTGTAGTCATCATTGGAAGTAACTGGCTTAGATGGTGTACATCCAGTAAGCGCGATGAGCGCGATGAACGATAGTGTTAAGTATTTGTACATGTTATGTAGTGACTTCTTGGAGTCGAGTTAATAATAAGGTTCGAGGCAAAACACTCAAGAACCAACCGGCTTTAGGGCCGCTGGTAGCATTGAGGAATGATTTGTAAATTGCTTCAAATAACTCTTTGGGTTCTATGCCTTGTGTTTCTTTGATCTCGTGTAACTTGGTATGGAAATCTTGGCCATTGAGATTATCATTGGCTTGGATATAGTGCAGGATTTCGATCAGAGCTTTCTTCTGTGATGTTGTTAAGCTCCGAGCTAGTTCTGGTACCGAATCAGTAAAGATAGTGAGGCGGAATTTGTCTGGTGAATAGGTATCCAGCCAACGCCGAGCATAATCAGCACGATAGGTGACTTCATTTTTGTCCGCTGCAGTCAAAGCCTCACCCTTCATCTTGGCGGTTTCAACTTGCAGATCAATATGTGGCATCTGTGACAAGTAAGCGATCAAGCTGAAACGCGGTAAGAATCGTGGTTGTAATTTATCAGTCTGCGAAGGTGTGTGCGTTAACAGAAATAATCGCTGATGATCTTCATGTGATTTAGCCCAATAATCAACCGCCAAAGTATCGTAGAAGTCATAGAGAACAGGAATGGTGTCACCATCCGGTTGGAAATCAATCTCATGCTGTGGCTTGGCGCGCAGCATCAGCAAACGAGTCATTTCAGGTGGCAGCAAATCAGAGATGTCTTTGGCGGTCGAGCCGAGGCCTTTGGACGAGGACATTTTCTTGCCACCCACTACCAAGAAGTTATAAGGAATATCGAAAGGATTATGATAGCCGAATATTTCCTTGGCAATCAGACTCGAGACTTCGCGAGAGCCACCTTTGGTCGCATGATCTTTGCCTGCTCCTTCGATGTCAACGCCAATAATTTTCCATTTAGCTGCCCACTCAACTTTCCATGGTAATTTACCTTTGCCGTCGAAGGGCGAAACCTTACCTTCATGGCCACAACCTTGTGCCCATTTGACTAAGTCTGGTTCACACCGATAGGTAACGACAGCGCCGTCCCAATCTATGGCTTTGGTGGTACCAATCTTCTGACACTGTTCACAAACCAATTGTACTGGCAGCCACTCCTCACCCTTGTCAGAACCAGAGACTCGTTTGTAGATGTCGCGAATCTTCTCGGCATTATCCAGAGCCAGACGAATCGTTTCGTTAAATTTACCTTCTAAGTATAAGGTGCTAGCGCGATACAACTCTGGCTCGAAGCCGGTAGTCTTCACTACTTTGACAAATTCATCAGCCACGTATTCGGCGAAATTAGGAAAAGCTGGATCAGGCGATGGTACGTCTTTGAGGGTGCGTCCCATGTAAGGACGATAGACTTTCTCATCTAAATAATGAGGCAGACCGTCGAATGGATCGAAATCATTAATTTCAAATAAATACCGGCTAGCAATATTTCGCTCCTTCAGTATCTGATCAATAATACCGTGAATCACCACTCCTCTTAGAGAGCCCACATGTACTCTACCGGACATTGTCTTCTCATCGCGGATAATTAAAGGCTGACCGCTTTTAATTTTGTCGGCCAGCTTAGCTTGGATTTCGTCGACTATTTTATCGCCCCAAAACATAAAGTAGGTTATTAGGTTGTAGTCAGGTAGTAATTAGGGAATTTTAGCTAAATTGGGCTATTTTAGCAAGGATACTTGACAAAATCATGTAAAAATGCCAATATACTCAATTACACGTGCGATCTACGCCGTGTTAGTTCCTGAACAATTTGTACTCATTGGTTGCCTAGGGGGTGTCAGTGGAACTTGCCAAAGCGCTGGCCTTCGTGGCCACTGGATTTCAGTTGTGGGCCTTCTGGCTCTACAACCGTAAGATGATCGTTGATCAGCAAAATCCTAACACATCGACCTGGCTTCTGTGGGCAGTACTGACGATTCTCAATTTCACCAGCTACAGCATTGCTAGTGGTGATATCTGGAAAAGTCTCCTGCCAATGGCCACTTCTTTCGCCTGTATCGGAACTTGTATCTTCGCCCTCCGGCGAGGCAAGTTCAAGAAGTTGTCTGGTCTCACGGACATGTTAGTCATCATTGTTGGATTGACGGCGGCGATCGTCTGGAAAGTCTACCAATCTGCCGCCTTGGGGAATGTCACATTGCAATTAGCAATTGTGATTTCCTTCATACCAACCTTCCGTGATGTACTCATCAAGGATGAAAATCCACTACCCTGGTTACTCTGGGGTGTGGCCTATGCGTTCCTACTGATCGTCGTCATCCTGCGTTGGCAACATCAGCCATGGGATCTGGTATATCCCTTGGTTGGAGTCACTTTTCACCTGGCCGTTGCATTGCTAAGCAGAGCGCGCCGTAGCCAAAAGGAGCGGTAACATGAACAGCTTTCGGCAGATCTTGTCATTGGCCTCGGCGATTGTCTTTCTGATTGCCTTCGTGCCCTATATCGTGGCCATCGTACGCCGCCAGAGTACGCCACCGTTCTTTACTTGGGCACTGTGGGCAGCGCTCGACATCGTCACTTTGGTAGCGATGATTAGTCAGGGCGCTTCACACATTTGGCTGTTCGTAGCTGCGATCTTCGGTGCTTCCACGGTTGCGTTGCTGGCGCTGAAGTACGGCGAGCGCAGTTTTAGTCGGGTTAACATTTCCTGCAGTGTACTCGTCACGATTGCCATCATCTGCAAGATCAGTGGCGCTGGCATGATGTCGCTGGCGGCAGGATTGGTTGGTCTGATAATCGCCGGTATCCCTATGGTCGTTAATGCGTGGAAGGACCCGACTAGCGAGGATCGGAATAGTTGGATCTTGTTCGCCATTTCCAGCTGGATGGCCATGGCAGCAGCTAACCTGGATATATTGGGTGATATGCTGCCTCCTTTGACCTTTCTTCTCATCGATTCTCTGATATTGGCTATCGTTCTTTTTCGCCCGAAACGGGCCAACGTCATCGTGAACGTTTAATCAAGAAATTATACAGGCCTCCCTTCAAAAGGAGGCCTGTTTCTTTTTATCCACAAGTACGCTAGGGTAGCTAAGACACGGGTTCTTGTTCTTTCTACCTACTGAAATGCGGAGGTTTGTCCATGAAACGGCTTATTACTGCCATTGTGGTGCTGTTGAGTATTCTTGTGCCCAGTTTAGCCTATTCGCTGGAATGGGCGGGTTCAGAGCCGACTATTGGTTTCAACTATCGTATTCCTGTCTACACTTCATGGGGACTTCAGGCTTCGGGTGAGCTTCGGGCAATTCCGTCTTCTGATAAAGTTTATCAGTCCTTGAGTCTGGGTGGCGGTTGGTATTGTGGCAACCGCTGGTACTATATCACCATCGGTGGCATCAGGAACTGGTTTGCTGAAGGCAACGAAGCGATGACATGGGGTTTAGTCGCCGGAACTTCTACCAGTAACGGTAACATTTGGGCCGAAGCGGACGCTCACTTCATTGAGAGCAAGGGCTTCCCGCATCAGTATTACGGCCGTTACAGGTTTGTCAGGCTTTTTCATCCGCTGATGCTGACGGCAAATGTCGAACAGCGTAATCTCAACGAGATTCGCATCGGCCCTGGTATTGGGATATATTCCCGCGATGGTTTCTCGCTCATAGGCAAGTGGCTGGTCTGGCGCGATCTTGATACGGTCAAAACGCCGCCCATGCATAGCGTACGGATTGAAGTTATGTGGTACTTCCCCTTGCCGGGAGAGGACGCCAAGAGACAGGCGGGTTACTCGACATATCTCGGTCAACCTCCACTTCCTCCGAAGTAGTGACCAAAACAGCGGGCGTTTCCACATCGTGGAAACGCCCGCTTTAAAATAGAAGAAAGTAGAATGTAGAAAGAAGTAAGGGAAAGAAGCTAGAGTTTGCCCTTCCCTAATAACTAATAACGAATGACGAATATCAATTCAACCAGCTAGATTGCTTCCCTCATTGTCATGGTTCTACAAGCTCACCATGACAATTCGGTCGCAATGACAGTTAGGAATGCGGATTCTGCTTACCGCGATATTTCATCCAGTATTTATAGAAACTTTTGATATGTTCACGACTGGAGCGGTGAAAGACGCTTTGCAACACTCCATTATCGGCTGATTCACGTTTGTGATAATGAGTAAATTCAGCATCAGCCACGTACCAGACTTGATAACCAGCTTCCCAGAAACGTCGACACCAATCAGTATCTTCGAGGTATAAGAAAAAATTCTCGTCCAAAAGACCAACTCTGATCAAAGCTTCTTTGCGTACGATCAGTGTGGCTCCCACCAACCAATCAATGGCGCGGTTAGACCGGTGATCCCACTCGCGATAGAAATAATGATCTAACCACTTGCGGCCATAAGTAGTATCTTTGAGTGCCGTGCGTCGGAAGAACGGTAGCAATAAGCTAGGCCAGCGCGAACAGGATTCTTGCAGTTCACCATTGGGATGTACCAGACGCGGTCCAGCGATGCCGACGTTGGTATTGCGATCCATGAAATCAACCAAACGCTCGATCTCTTCTGCTCGGCGGATGGTGATATCGGGGTTGATGATGAGAATATATTTTCCTTGGGCTCGATTGATGCCGAGATTATTACCGGCAGCGTAGCCTCGATTGGCATCGGACGTGAGGAAGGTGACGCTCGGATAGTCTGGGCCCAATTCAGCAGCTAGGTTGTCTCCAGATGCATTGTCCACGACAATAATTTCCATTTCCAATGATGGTTTGAGAGACAACAAATTCTTCAGTTGGTATTTGACCAGCTGGGCAGTCTGATAGTTGACGATGATGATGGAGAGGGTCATGAAGATTGGGGCTGGGGACTCGTTACTCGCGACTCGGACGGGCGCGTCTTCCCCTAGTAGCGAGTAACGAGTACCTAGTACCCTTGTTATCTAAACCACGAAGCGAAATCGCTCGGCTTAATACTAATTAATTTACGGATATATTTGCGCTTATACACCAGTTTAGGTCGTAAGCGCCAATACTCGACTAATCCGGTAATACTAGATCCATCGACAAAAAGCAAGTACAGCCACTTGGCTAATTCATAGACCAGCATCCGTGGGAAAAATCTAATGGTCAGCGAAGAGAAACTGTTTTTCTTAATCATGGCCAGATGATTACGGTAAGACAATAGATTGATCAGCTTACGGCCGCGGCGTTCGTGTTGGCGATTCTTCTCCTGATTGCTGATCGTACGATCATGATAGGCAGCGATATCAGCCAAGACATAGTGCTCCCAGCCATTGAGGCGGAGTCGCCAAGCCAGGTCAACATCTTCTTTGTAGGCGAAGAAATCCTCGTCAAAATATTCGTATAAGTCAGGACTATTCTTCTTGGGGATTTTGGTGGCTTCCAGCGCCTGCCGGCGATACAGTACTGCCACTGCGCTCAAGCCAAAGACCTGTCCCGACTGATAGGTCTCGCTGTCGGGTAAGGTCTGATAGCGGTCGGCGACATGATAGCGCTGGTAAATCTCCAAACCAAAAGAATCAATACTATCTGTCAGCTCGGAATTGGCGAAGTCCCAGCGTAATAATTTACCGCTGACAGAGGCAACTTCAGGATGTTGATCTAAGAATGCAACCAGACGTGAGACGTAGTTCTCTGGTAGCAAGACATCAGGATTGAGCACCAAGATATAGTCACTGTCAGACCAATTGATAATAGCGTTATGCGCGCGGGAGAAACCGATGTTATGTCGCTGCTCCAATAACTTGCAGTTAATAGCCACCTCACGGATAGCAGCCAAGGTTCCGTCAGTTGATTCATTATCTAAAATAAACAACTGCCAATCTTTAAAGTCCTGCTTAGCAATAGCCGGCAAGACATAAGGCATATATTTCTCACTGTTGTAGGTAACCAAACTAATGGCTACTTTGGGTTTTGTCATGATAGAGATATAACCAGACTAAGATCAGATAGCCGAGACCCAAGGGGTGGTTGAGATACGGCGTCAGAGCATGGGTCAGACTGATGAAGAGTAAACTGCTGCCGGCCAGGAGTAGCCCTGTCTGATGACGCTCCACTCCTCGACGCCAACAGAGCCATAAGAGATAAACGATCAGGCTAAACCAAGTCAGCCAACCAAGGATACCAAATTTGAAAGCAAAATCCAGCCACCCAAGTTCAAAGGCATAAGTAGTATAAGTTCCATCGGGATTAGCCAGATTTCTAATGCGCGGATCCTGATTGATATAGGTTAACGTACTACCGAAGCCAGCACCGGTTATCCAATTGGTTTCTATACCACGAATCAAGACTGGTAATAAATTGGCACGGGAAGAAGCTGCTGCTTCGCCTCCGGACAGTCGCCGAGCAAAAGCTGCAGCTACGTTAGCGTCTACCGGTGGGACGAAGAGTAATCCCAGTGTCAAAACAGCTGACGACAGAACAAGGCAGATTATCAGACCGATTCGTTTCCAAGATAGTTGTAATCTTCTGGCTATAAGTGGAATGGTGATAATCACCGTTCCGATCAGGGCTACTCCGAAGCTGCGTGACAAACTGATCAGGATGGCTGATCCGATGACGGTGAGTAGTAACCAATTCTTCTTGGTGAAACGTACACTGGCATCGAGTGACAGTAGTAGCAGACCCATTAACCAGATAATGACCAGATAGAGTTGCGACTGGAAAAATACTCGCCAGACATTACCGGTGACGAAGGTTAATTCCCCCACCTTGGTATCGCGTACCCAGAGATAGAGATAAGCAATATTGGCCCAAGGGTAGGCATGAGCGAAAATATGAAAGATGGCCAACGCCTTGAGACTGACGATCAGTACCGCCGCAACTGCGATAGCAGCAACTTTCTTCCAATCAATCGTCGGGATGAGATTAAGCCAGACCAACCAGTAGCCGAGATAGAGATAGTTATTGGCGTCGAAGAACATAGTAGCTAAACTGTTGTGACGCAGCAGTCCCACGGTAATCGCAAGGGCTAAGAAAAATACCACAGCGCCATACCAGCGTGCTAATGGCTGTGACCAGCTTATTTTACGCAGGCTGCTAATAATCGAAGGCAAACTAACCAAGAAGATAATGACAAACAGTAATAAGCGTAGCGATACTTCCGCTCCACCGAAAGTCCAGTAAAATGATTTACCGAGTGAACCCCAGACCAATTCTGCTAGTGGCAGATACAAGGCCCAGCGACGATCACGGTGAAGTAGCCAGATGGTAGCTCCGGTGATCGCTAGTAATAGTAACCAGTTGAGCCACGACAAGGTATAGGCAGCCAGTGATAGTACTTCGGCGATAACCAGTAGCAAGGCAGTGATTTGGAACCAATGATAATTGAGATAGCGAGACATATTAGCCTTTGATGAAACTATAGAGCCAAGTCAGGAGCAGATTGAAGGGCATCATCAGATACAACCAAGCAACAGCAATGGGATTGCTGTGCTTCTTCATGTAGGTCAGTAGACTGCGATTGAACATCATTTGTAAACGAAGGGTGAAATGTTGACGGAAAGAAGCTTTGCCATGATGCACAATTTCCGCTGCTGGATAATACAGTAATTTCAGACCAGCTTGTTGTACGCGACGACAGAAGTCAACTTCCTCGAACCAAAGATAAAACGATTCATCTAGCGTACCGATCTGGTCTAACAGTGAACGACGGAATAGCAAGGCCGCCCCCATAAGCTGCTCGACTTCTGCTGCTTGCGAATAATCAAAATCCCAACAGAGATACTGGCGTAAGGGCCAGACTGATGGGAGGACATTAATCATTTTGAGCACGACGGCCGTTTGATCGGCGACGTTAGGATTGCGCCGGACAGAACGTTGCCTGCTACCGTCAGGATTGAGCAAGGCCGGAGCGATAATACCAACCTGCGGCTTTTGTGCCAATTGATCCACTAACTGTGCTAATGCAGTCGGCTTAACTTCCGTATCGGGATTGAGCATCAGGATGTAATCACCGGTGGCTTGAGCCAATCCTTGGTTATTGGCAGCGGCGAACCCTAAGTTAGTATCGTTAGCAATTAGTCTGACCTGAGGAAATTCCGACATCACCATGACTCGTGAGCCATCGCTGGAATGATTATCAATGACGATAACTTCCAGTTCTAACGCTTTAGAGGATCGCTGCAACGACTGCAGACATTGTCGCAATAACCCGCGCACATTCCAGCTAACGATGACAACAGACAGCTTCATCTTAAGCGTTTATTTTTTTCTCCACGATGTCTACCATGGCGTCAACCGTTTTGATCCAAGAATAGCGCTCCATCAAGGTTTTCTTGGCTTGCGCTTTGGTCTCGTCGCCAATGTCAGCAATAGCCAGTTGCAGCTGGTCATGGAAAGCCTCATAACTATCAGCAATATAGATCTGGTCATGGAACATTTCGGCTCCACTCCCCGCCGTTGCTACCACCGGTTTACCGCAAGCTAGATATTCGTACATTTTCATCGGATTGGTAGAGGCGATGAATTCATCTTGTTTGTGCGGTATCAGACCAATGTCAAATTGTTGGATGTACATAGGAGATTCAGAATATTCTTTGTAACCGAGGAAATGAATATTGGGTAAGGCTTGTAACTCTTTGGAATCTTCGGCGTACCAGACAGGACCACAGAGTACGAAGGATTTGTCAGGATTTTTCTCGGCCAGATATTTGATCAACGGCAGATCGACTCGTTTCTGGATGACGCCAATGTAACCAATAATCGGTCGTGGCAAATCAGCAATATCACGATTGACCAGACGCCACGGCTGTTGATAATGTTTTAGATCCACGCCATTGGGGATCCAATAGACATTAGGTTGATTGTCGAAAACTTTCTGCAAATCTTCGGACACCGTGAAGATGACGTGACTGTGTTTCTTGATGTATTGATAGTTGTCTTGCAATCGTTTCTTGATGAAACCATAGGAGCTGTGCTCGGCCCAGTTATCAACCGCGTCGAAAATAGTGAATTCAGCTTTGAGCGGTTCGAGATATGGCATGATCGGCGGGAAGAAGGACCAGACCACCGTAGTTTCAAATCCCAACTTGGTCAATGTCTGACGCAAGCGTTTGATGTAGCCTTGGGGATCGAGATGGAAAGAAATGTCAGAGTAAACAAATTGCCGATCCGATAGTTGGATCGTTCGTTGCCACAGTGAACGTTGGATCACCTTGCCGCTCTTGAGCGGAGTGATGATAGTTTCTTTGAAATTACGAGCAGCTCGTTTCCAAGTTAGTGGCGGATAGTCGATGCAGATAATTTTGCGAAATTCGTGTCGCTTGGCCAATTCTTGCCAGATGTGGAAATTGCGGTTATGCACACCGTGCTCCCACTCGGTGAAATTGGACATATTGATCAAGACCAGATCGATCGGTTTCATATTAGGACAGTATAGCATTAAGCTGGTTAGCCTTGGTGGTCCAATCAGGTAAGGTTTGGAGCTGATTGTAAGCGGCTTCGCCTAATTGTTGGCGCACTTCTGGATGGTCTAGTAGGTATTTCAGATTAGCACTAATCGCTTCCAGTGAGGTGCTATCAACCAACAAACCGCTAACTTCGTGCTGCAGTATTTCTTCGGCTGAAGTATGTTGACCAGCGATGATCGGCAAGTGGAAATGAGCAGCGTCGAGATAGACGATGCCATAGCCTTCGATATCAGCACCAAGATTCAGTGTGGGTAACATGAAGATATCGGCTGCCTGATAGTAGTTAGCAATATCCTCGTCACTGACATCAGTTAGGAAGGAAACCTGATCATTAATTTTCAGTTCGGTTGCGAGATGCTGTAAGGAAGCTAATTCTGGACCGTTGCCAACGATGAGATAGTGACTATCATCACGACCCAAGGCATTCATCGCTTTCAACATCAGTTCATGATTCTTGCGTTTCACTAGACGACTAACAGTAAGGATGATCTGTTGGCCGACAAACTGTTGCTTGATAGCGGCGACACGCACTGGATCGGCTACCAGTCGTCCTGTCATGTACGGTGTGATCACGGTTAATTTATTGGCCGGCAAAAGTGGCGCTACGATGGATCGGGTTGTTTCGCTGTTGACGATGACGTGATGGGCATTGGTCAGTAGACGAATGGCAGTCGTGCGATCTTTGGCCAAAGCCAGATTGATATCCAGACCGTGTAATGACAAAACGTAGGGAAGGTTTAATTTCTTGCCGACTTTTTCCGCGATCAAGCCCAGCGGCAAAATGTGTGGTGTGAAAATAAGTTCAATCTTTTGTTGCTGACACAATTTCTTGACATTACGATAACCAGTTAGCCAGCGCGGGCGGAAGAGCTTTCCGAGAAGAGGTACTCGGTGCTCGTTACTAGGTACTCGGGAAGACGCGGGCGACCGAGTCGCGAGTAGCGAGTCGCTAGTACCGATTTGTCCGTCTCGAGCACCAAGTGACGAGTCCCCAGCCCCGCTCTTCATATCATGCGCCACAATATAATTTTGCTGTGGCAAATGTGAAAATAAACCGTAGCAATAATTGGCAATGCCGCCGCGGAAGGGGAAATATTCGTGTGTGAGGAGAAGGGTTTTTTTCATGGGGGTTGGGAATTGGGAATCAGGAATTAGGCGTTAGGAATTGGCAATTTGGTTTTTAGTAAATTATGGCCTCTCTGATTCCTACTGCCTAATGCCTACGGCCTAAGGAACTGGATTAATGATTTAACGTTTGAGACTCGCTAACAAAGTACGTAAGTCAGCTGGTTTAAGTAGCCCAAGGATCCAGGTTCCTGCCAGGTAGGCTAGAGCAGCCAAAGCTATAGTTAGGTAGATATTGAGGTAATGGACTAGGAAAAGGATCAGCAGGGCCATCAGGAAGGCCATTATAAGCGTTTTAACGGCCATTATAAGCGTTTTGGCCCTGTTATAGGCTATATGGCGGTTGAGCACCCATAAGCTCAAAATAAAGACCAAAATGGTACTAGTGGTCGAAGCCGCAGCCGCTCCCCGTGCCCCGTACATCGGGATCAGGATAAGGTTGCTGGTCACATTCCAGATAAGACCAGCAGTCACGATGGCGGTCTGCGCCCGCTGTTGGTTAATGGCATTGAGCAAAGAGCCCAAAGGAAAATTGATAAACAGAAATGGTAAATTGGTGATCAGGATTTGTAAGGGCAAGACAGCATTGCCGAAAGCGCCGGTATAAATATGCGGTATCACATACGGTGCAGACACGATCAAACCTAAACTAATGGGAGCAGCGACTAATAACAGATAGTGAATCGAACGAGTGAAGGTGACGGCTAGTTGCTCACGATCGTGCTGCCAGTAGTAGGCAAAGGCCGGATATAGTGCAGCGACGAAAGCTAATGGTATGAATTGGAAAGCAAAAGTAATTTTGTAGGCCACAGAATAATAACCGACTTCGGTGCTGCCCTGCATCAAGCGCAACAAGACAGAATCAGTATAGGCATATAAGCGTGTAAAGACTGCAGCCAGAGCAAACGGTACGATCAAAGTCCATAATTCACGCAGTAGACCTTGATTCCAAGTCCAGTGCAGATGAAATCCGACTTTGCGCCGAGCGACCCACCACGAGTAAGCGAAGTTGAAGCTGCTGGCCACTACCAGGGCAACGATCAAAATGTCGACGGGGAAGTGCAGACGTATCAAGGTGAAGCCAATGACGAGAATGATGAATTGGTGTAGCAGCGTGGCGAAACTTTCGTAGCCTAAGTTTTGTTTACCACGGATACCGGAATAAAAAATTAAGGTAAAGCCATCCATAACCATGGCGATAGCGGCGACGATGATCAAGATGGCAGTCGCTAGATCGTGTACCAAGAAAGGGGTGATCAATCCCAACGCTACAATGACAAACAGTGACGTGACGATCTTGAGCGAGATGATCTGGTTAAATAATTTATCAGCGCCCTCCCCGCCTTTGGCCACTTCGCGGGTAGCGATAGCGGACATACCGAGGTCAGCGAAGACGGCAAAGATTAGGACATAGGAAGTAGCGAAGAAGTATTTACCGGTATCCTCTGGGCCGAGGTAGCGGGCCAATAAGGTGAAATAAACAAAAGAAATGACCTTCTGCAAGGTCAGGGCAATCATATACCAGGCGGCATTGGAGGTGACTTTCTGGGTCGAAACTGACATATGGGCAGTATAGCAAATTAGACTAATTTATCTAGTGTTTTGGCAAGGGGAAGATAGGGAGCTCGCAAAGGGTAATTCGTAATACGTAATGCGTAATTACGTGCTACACCTTACGTTGTACGCCGTACGTCTTACGCTTTACGTCTCTAAAAAAATCCCCCCATACACGAATGTACGAGGGGATGGTTGGTCAGACTGGTTGCTCTTCGACTGGCTTTTGCTGTTCGGCAGCTTTGGCTTCAGCATCCAGAATTGCGGTGGCTTGATCGGCCCATCGAGCACGACGCAGGCTGCTCATGATGCGGAAGTCGTCCCAGATATGCAGTTTGAGTATTAGTTGCTCCAGCTCAACACGCATTCTGCGACCGACTTCGGATTTGATCTTGCCCTTCTCGGTTCGTTCTCGATTACTTCTTTCGATCACGACGCTGACCCCGATACCCAAGGTGTCGATTACCTGATTCATGTAGTCCTCGTCACCTTGGGCAGAATAATGACCATTCATCCATACTAGTAGCTCTGTCGTAGACAGTCGGCCAACTGACCGTCCCAAATCATCAAGAAGTTGACACGTACTATTTGGAGTCCAGGCTTGTATTTTCTTCCATCTGTATTCACGGTCGTCAGTGCAAACAAACGAACACGACCGAAATATTCCGCGATTGCGAAGTTGGAGGATGAAGTGTCGGATCTTGACCGCGTGTCGCTCGTCCAGCTCGTTGGCATAGTAGAAATACCATCCATCACCGATCTCTAAGGGTGCTATTAGATGTGTATGTTGTTTACCATTCACATCTTCGAACTGGTACACTTCCTGACCAATGACGGAGTAGCGAATTAGGTCACTGAGATTGATCAGGAACCAGAAAACACAGACAGCAGATAGCACGAAGCAAACTTCCTGTAGGATACCATTGTTGACATTACACATTATGCCCAGATAAATGGCACCGAAAAGCCATAGCGCTAGACTAGAAATACCTTTGGCACATGAATAACGCCACAACTCTTTTTCGCAGCCGCAGTTCCGTTGTTTGCTTTTTGCTTCTTCGTCTGACATTGATGCTCCTTAGGGTGAATCTGTATCTGGTTGTTAGATACTATTTCACCGGAAGAAGGTGCTAAGATAGGCCATTTCTGCGAGATGGCAGAACATTCCTATCAGAGCGGTGTAAATGAACTGTTGCAGTTTTACTATGGATGGAGTCATTTGTCAATCGTTATTAGTTATTAGGGTAGGTTGCCCTCTCTTCCCGAATAACGAGTAACTAATAAAAAATATCTCTCTTCAAAAAAATCCCCCCGCACTATGCGTACGAGGGGATGGTTATCATCAGGCGACGGTTTCCGAAGGTTGCGTCGGTTCTGATGACAGCTGTTCTGCCGTGAGAGATGAACCAGGGTAGAGTCGCTTGAACTCCAATCCAGCAACTTCTTCCCATTCAGCGACTTGCTTCTGGTCACGGAATTGTGCCAAACTCTCCTCGAGTGTGCGTCTCATTGCTGCGGCATTGGGTGAGGGCTGCGTCTGCCGACCAAACTGCGCCTGACGTCTGGCCAGACACATGGCGACACCGAGACGGAAGGTGTGCTCCTGGTACTCAGACCAGTCGTCACAGGAGTTGATGATAGTTAAAGCCTCACCAACTGAGACTCTCGGTCCTCTATTACAGCGGTCTCGAAGTTCAACCGAATCAGAGTGATACGCCGAGTAAGCTCGAATCTCTTTCCAGGAGTAATCGACGGGATTGAGCACATACGACCTTGTGTTTGACCAACCATTTGGGCGGATAACTACGATATACTTTTTGATCTGGATCGCCGTTCCGTTGGGATTGTTGCAGTGCCAGATCTGACCGACACGGATCGGAAGCGTGACATGCAGATGTTCTACGCCTTTGGCATCTTGGAAAAGGTAGAGTTCCTGCTTGCTACTGCAAATCATAAGGATCACTGCGATGACCATACATATGAATGAAGTGGGTAGTACGAATTGAGAGGAGTTAGGTGTTAGCTGTTGATTCTGCAATGAGTCAAATAGAGCGGCAATGAACAGTAGGATACTGATTAACCCAAAGATAATTGAGAATTTGGCTGAATGCTTAAGCCGTTCCTCGGATTGAGAATCAGGAACTGTTACGCAATATTCACAGCCTGGTTTGTACATATTGAACCTCACGACGTCAGGCCAGATTCACCTAACGACAGAGTGCCAAGATACAGCCATCCCTATCAGTTGATTGGGCATTCCGTATCAGGGCGATGTGTAAATGAACTAGACCTACCCTACTGATTTTCGTCTCTACCGTCAAGCCAACCTGCCTGCTGCAGCTTGTCGTTTCGACCGAAGTCCCGCTCGGGTGGGACGAGCAGAGAAACCTTTATTATACTTTGGGTGGCAATACAGTATTTAGTAAAGGTTTCTCTGCTCGTTATCTTATGGATAGCTGGGAAAAGTCACAATCATAATTGGTTGCTGTGTAGTGTGTAATAAAGGTTTCTCCGCTCTCTACGCCTGCGGCTTCGTTCGGTCGAAACGACAGAGCAATATTAATCTTCGCGAGGGACTATCTCCTCCCCCGTCAGAGCAAAGTCATACAAGTCGATGAATTTGGGATTATAGATTTGGATGAGTTGTAATTTTTTATTTCTGTTCCAGCGTTTGATTTGCTTCTCGCGCGCGATGGCCTCTAATGGACTACCATAATGTTGGAAGAAAAGCAGTTTGTGTGTATTGTAGTGGGCGCTAAAACTTCGAGGATTATATTTTGTCCGATGTTCATTAATTCGCCGCTCAATGTTATTCGTAATGCCCACGTAAATACAGGTATTGTATTTGTTACTAATTATATAGGTGGTGTAGATGCGATCTGGCATTGGAGGTTAAATAAACTGTAATAATTTTTTTTGGCCTGTCTGGCTACGCAAACTTGGAGAAGTCTCGATTATGTGTAATAAAGGTTTCTCCGCTCACCTCTCGCCGCGAGAGGTTTGGTCGAAACGACAGAGCAGAAAATAAAACAAGGTATCGAATGATACCCTGTTTTTTGTAATATATTGTGTCTAGCGTTTCGACCATCCCCTCGGCTTTGCTCGGGGTTCCGCAAGCTAACGCTTGCTCCATTGAGGGGCGCGACGAGCACGTTTCAAACCTGGCTTCTTACGTTCTTTCTTGCGAGAATCGCGAGTGAGTAAACTATTTTTCTTCAAAGTAGATTTGACTGTCTCGTCCATTTTGAGTAGAGCGCGGGCAACAGCGTGACGGACAGCTTCTGATTGGGAAGATTTACCACCACCGGAAACTTTGACGGAGATGTTCAACCGATCCTGACCCACTAGCTTCATTGGTTCGAGGATATTCTCTTGCCACTGGGCATAGGGGAAATACTGCTTCCAATCAACGTCATTGACGGTCATGGTGAAAGCCTGATCATCAGATTTGTTGATGCGTAGACGGGCAACAGCAGTTTTGCGGCGACCGACAGTGATAATAGTGGTAGTTCGAGCAGTCATGGTTTAGAAATTAGGATTTAACTTCAGTCTTAGGCTTAGGAGGGTTACCGAACGTCATGCGCTTAATACGAGCAGACCGTAGTCGGTTCTTGGGTAACATGTCATTGACCATTTTCCACAACAACTTCTTAGGGTTCTTGAGGTTCATCTCTTTCAACGGAGTGGTGATGATACCACCTGGGTAACCAGTATAACGATGGTAGACTTCCTTTTCTAATTTCTTACCGCTGAATTTGAGTTTGTCGATATTATAAACTTTGACCATGTCTCCCCCATCGATATGAGCTTGGTAGTCAACTTTGTGTTTACCAATTAACCAGGTAGCGATCTGGGTAGCGATACGGCCGGCGTTATTGGATGAAGCGTCGATTGTCTTGATTTCTCGTTTGATCATATTATTGCAGATATTCAATTTGAGCTACAGTCGCGCCGTCACCTTTGCGTACTCCCAATTTGACGACACGGGTGTAGCCGCTGGTGCGGTCAGCGAAACGAGGCACATAGACTTCGATTAGTTTCTTGACAGCCTTCTTATCGAGCATGAGAGCGTTCAATTCACGTTTGGAAACTAAGGTCTTCTTCTTAGCGATAGTGATAAGTTTATCGGCCAATGGCTTGATAGCCTTAGCTTTGGCTTCGGTGGTTTTGACCTTTTCAAATAAGACTAAGCTGGTAGCCAAGCTTAAGAGAAGCGCTTTGCGAGGGGCGGCTTTGCGGTCGAGAATAACTTGTTTCTTGCGATGCTTCATAATAGTTGGTAGCTTGGTAGGTTATTAGCTTAGTAGGAATGTAGGCTGGTAGATAAGTAGATTGGTAGTTGTGTAGCTAGGCAGTAGCTTCGGCTGATTCAGCCTCTTCTTCAGCGGCTTCAGCTTTCTTGGACTTTTTCTTAGGCTTAACTTCAACGGCTGATTGTTCTTTGATGAAGTTGAAGTGCTCGATCAAGATATCAGATGACATAGTGATAGCTTCTTCACCGGTCATTGATCCATCGGTGGTGATAGCCATGACCAAACGTTCATAGTCAGTCTGTTGACCGACACGGACGTGTTCGATCTCGAAGCCGACATTGATAACTGGTGAGAAAATAGCATCGATATCGATGGCTCCGATCTCGCCTTTGTGCTTGCTCTGGGTATCGACCGCTAGATAACCACGACCGCGGCTGATAGTCAATTCCATCTCGAAGACGGCTTTCTTATCAGTCAGGGTGGCGATCACCATATCGGGGTTGGTGACTTCAGCTTGAGCGTTGGGTTTGATGTCAGCACCGGTGACTACTTTGTCGCCTTTGGCGGACAGGGTCAAGACAACCGGCTCATCGCCATGAAGCTTAACGTTTAATTTCTTCAAATTCAAAATGATATCTACCACGTCTTCTTTGACATGGTCGATAGTCTGAAATTCATGCTGGACACCAGAGATCTTGATACTGGTGACAGCAGCGCCGGGTAGCGACGATAAGAGGACGCGTCGCAGTGAATTGCCGAGGGTGACACCGTAGCCAGGGAAACAAGGCTCAATGACTACTTCGTAGACATTGGCTTTCTTTTCCTTATAGGATACGGATTTTGGTAATTCGATTAATCCCATGAGCGTTTATAAAAAGTTGATTATTATCGTGAGTAGAACTCAACGATTGGTTTAGTATCAATGTTGGCTGGCAACTCTTCTTTCAACGGTTCGGAGGTGACGGTAATCGTCATCTTGTCCCAGTCGACGGTGAGCCAGCTAACGGTGGGCTTAGCTTTCTTCTGTTCTTCGATCAGATTCTTCCAGTAGGCAGTCTTCAATTTGGAAGTGCGGACCGTAATAGTCTGACTGATCTTGACGGAATAGGAAGGAATATCGGTTTTGATCTTATTGACGGCGACATGACCATGAGTCACCAACTGACGAGCCAGACGACGAGTCTTGGCAAAGCCAGCGCGGTACACCACATTGTCTAAGCGCTTTTCGAGCAACTTCATCAAGTTCTCACCAGCATCACCAGTCATACCCTTGGATTTCTCGAATAGATTGGAGAATTGACGTTCAAATAAGCCGTAAATCAATTTGGCCTTCTGTTTCTCGCGCAGCTGCTTACCGTAGTCAGTGGCTTTGCGGAATCCCATCTTGGTCGGACCGTGTTGTCCTGGTGGGTAATTTCTCTTATTCCATTTCGGAGTATCGAAAATATCCGTTCCTTCACGGCGAGAGATTTTGACTTTGGGACCTGTGTATCTACCCATAGGATTGTTAATTGATTAATTGATTCATCGACTAATTGGCTACTCCTCTATCTTCTCGCTGAATCAATTGCTCTATTATTCTATTAATCTATTAATTAAATTATACTCTTCGGACTTTCTTGGGTCGGCAACCGTTGTGTGGGATAGGAGTTTGATCTTTGATAGACAAGACATCGAGGCCATGAGCGTGTAAGGCACGGACAGCCGCTTCGCGACCAGAGCCAACACCTTTGACGAAGACATCGACTTCTTTCAAGCCATAATCTTTGACTTGATCAATAACTTTCTTGACGATCAATCCGGCAGCATACGGAGTAGGCTTCTTGGGACCTTTGAAACCAGTATTACCGGCACTGGACCAAGCGATAACATTTCCCGCCTGATCGGTCAGGGTGACTAAGGTGTTATTGTACGTAGCTTGAACATAAGCTCGGCCACGAGTGACTGTGCGCTTCTTCTTGTTCTTCTTAGTTGTTGTCGTTGGTTTGTCTACCATGTGTTTAGTTTGTAGGTTGTAAGATAGGAATGTAGGCTGGTAGGTTGCAGAGCTAATTCTGGCTACATCCTACTACCTAATAACCTACGATCTTAATTATGTTTTCTGCGCCGCTGGCTTCTTACCGCTGGTAGCGGTGTGTCGGACGTTACCGCGGATTGTACGGGAATTGGTCTTGGTGCGTTGACCGCGGACAGGTAGGCCTTTGGCATGACGAGAGCCACGGTGGGAGCCAATTTCTTTCAAACGTTTGATATTGGTCAAGATTTCACGACGAAGATCACCTTCAACTTTGTAGGTGTCCTCAATAATACGGCGTAATTTGTTGACTTGGTCTTCGGTCAGATCTTTGACGCGAATGTTACCGTCAATATTGGTCTGAGCCAAAATCTTGACAGCGAGGGTCGGGCCAATGCCATACAGATATGGTAAAGCTGCTTCGACTCTTTTATTATTGGGTAAATTGACGGATGCGATTCTAGCCATTTGTATAATAGATTAATGGAGTAATAGATTAATTGTCCCTACTTCAGTGCTGTGCAATTAATCAATTATTCGATGATTCAATGATATTTATCCCTGTCGTTGTTTATGCTTAGGATTTTCACAGAGACAGACTACGCGTCCTTTGCGGCGGACGAGCTTACATTTCTTACACATGACTTTGACTGATGGACGTACTTTCATAGGATGTAGGTTGGTAGATTGGTAGGCGGTAGGTTGGTAGATGAAATAGTCTGGCTACTTCCTACCTCCTGACGGACTACTTTCTATAAGTAATTCTGCCTTTGGTTAAATCATAGGGGCTGATCTCCATGACTACCCGATCGCCAGGGATAATACTGATACGGTGCAAGCGCATCTTACCGGACAAATGAGCCAGAATCATCTGACCGTTGTCGAGTAGGACCTTGAAGGTGGCGTTCGGTAGTTGTTCATCTACCACGCCTTCCATCTGGATAAAGCCCTTGCTGTCTACAATTCCTGATTCTGACATGTATTGCTGATAACAAAAAAATACTTCTTCATCTGTGGTGCCACGTATTTAACTGGTTCTCACACCCATGAAGAACAGCGTATTTTGCGCTAGTTGTTGATAATTTTTCAAAGCAGGATAATTATACAGTTTTGGTGGGAGTTGTCAAGAAGAAGTACGGAGTAAGACGTAAAGCGTACGGGGCGTTGTGTCACTGGAAATGAAAGGGCCTGTTTAGAGCCTAATTTACTACTTGCCCTTGACAATATTCCTTGATTATGTATAATACCAATACCTTGAGGCAACGGCCCGCTCTAGGTACGACTAGCCCCTGATGGCTAGCCGGCAAGGCCATTATACTAATAGCGTACATTTTTGCACCTCCTCTCCCCGTGACGCTACCCTCGAGGTAGCCGGCGGCGACTATTCACTTCTGATAGTCGCCGTTTTATTTTAACTTGACGCTCCCCTTCCATTATTGTACGATAGCGAATCCTTTGAATATCCCGAGGCGTACACACTCTTCCCCTTCGAAAGGAAGGTTTCTCATGGATTTCATCACCAAGGCACTGTTGGATAACAAAGGTGTTTTACCCCTAGTTGCTTCCGAGACTCTTCCTCAAACGGAGATCGTCACCGCGGTGGCCTTTCTCCGGGCTGGAGGGTCGGCAGCTCAGCTGTCCATCCGTTTCCACGATCTGGGTAAAGATGATGAGGCTCGGATGAGTCAACTCAGGATTCGAGTCACGAAGATTCTGGCGTCACTTAGTGATACGGGCGAAGTTCTTGGTGCAAGACAAAAACGCGAGGCGGAATACGTCACGTATACACTGACCCGCGAGGTACACTGATACAAAAGTACCTTTAACCTTCACCAATGCGGCCAACGGCGGCTAGCCACCATACTAGCCGCTTTTTTAATTTAGCTATTGACATTTGCCTCACCTTGTGGCAAATTAATCAATCGACAAATCGTCGTTTGTACACTTACAATTGATCCAATCCCAAACCTACCAACGGAGGTAAACCCGTGACTACCAGGCGTATTGTTGGCTTCGTTTCGCTCGGAATTTTTGTTATCAGTCTGTGGATCTTTCTGGCCAATACCCTTCATTATGTAGAGAAACATGAGCTGGGATACACCTTCGATCGTTTCAATGGCGAAGTTCAGATCGTCCCCCACACAGGGTGGGTGGTCAGGAATCCGTTTCATTACTCCGTTTATACCATCGATCTCCGTCCGTATCAGGTATCTATTACCGCTGCTACTGCTACGACAGGAATCAGCGATCGCATTCTTAACGCCAAGTTGGTGAGGTTCAATCCTGCGGGATTGCAAACCTTCATTTCCTGGCATGGATGCGGAGCTGGTGGGAGCGTCGGTAACTTGAAAGAGATTCTCAAGTGTTACGCTTTTGACAAGCAGAATGGGGCGGATTGTCCTTTCGTGACGGTAGTGAGCGAACTCTCTCCCGATCAAGCGCCTATCGTGCCTCAACCGCAGGAGAATAAGTAG
The DNA here is from genome assembly GCA_964540995.1 of uncultured Gammaproteobacteria bacterium. Taxonomy (GTDB): domain Bacteria; phylum Patescibacteriota; class Patescibacteriia; order UBA1558; family 2-01-FULL-52-15; genus JAZDLR01. The sequence continues at coordinate 63,218 of CAZIOU010000003.1, forward strand.
GAGCCAACATGCAACGTGAGGAATTTCTCGACCGTCTGCATCAGCTTCGGCGGGCACGATGGTTGAAATATACCATGATTGTGTTGCTGGTACTGCTACTGCTTCGAGTCAACCTGTTGACCTACAGCGGTCCGACCGAGATCGGTATTGCTCGCAATGTTCTGACAGGACAGACCTGGCCGATGCCTAAAGGGTTGCGTTTCAAACCGCCGTGGGTATTGGTGCCACACATCGATACACGTCCTATGCGAGTCTCAGTTGATTCGGCTGGTCATGGATGGAGCGCCAAGCTGGTGCAGTTCGTACCATCAGAATGGGAGTCATTCGTGAAAACGGAAGGCTTCTACTTCTGGTGGTGGGCCAATCGGATTTCCTTCAACAGCGGCTACCGCGATGAACACCGCGGGATCAAGGATATTTTCCGAGGCTATGCCTACGGGGTCAAGCAATATCCGTTCCTAGTGGTGCTGAAGGATGTGGATCAAGAATAGCAATGGCGGCGACTAGTCACTTCTGATAGTCGCCGTTTTATTTTGTGGAGGTTGACAAAACTTCTACCGCAGGAGCTATAGTAGGAGTATAGGGCAATGTTCTTTAATAGACTAAAAGTCAGGTGAGCGTCACGATCACCGAGTAAGACTCGTACAATCGGGCTAAATGGGCATAAAAGGAGCTTTATAATGTCGGAAGAAAAGGAAGCAGAAAAGAAGGAGGAGGCTGGTCTGCCGGTTGAGGGCGAACAGCAACTCTACCTGTGTTATGACTGTAAAAAGATGAAAGCCAAGGGAACACACTTTGACAACAACACACGATTCGAGTGTGATGACTGTAGATGGTGGCGAATAGTTGTTATCGAAGATTAAACAGGTGTAGACGGTAAACCAGAAAGGTGGAATTCTGTCATGAGTAGCCACGATGACAAGGAGTTTGGTTGGTCTGATGTCGCTGCGATCGTCGTAGGGGCAGTTATTTTCTCTCCAATCATTATACCGGCTCTTGCAGCTGAACGGAGTCGACAGACTGCAAAGGAAGCTCAGAACAGACGGTTGGAGCGTGAAAGATCGAGAGCAGCTCTTGATGCCGCACGTAGCGCCTCCAGTTTCGACTCTGATTCAGATGAAGAAGATGCAGCTGAGGATGATGAAAGTGAATCCGTCAGGTGTCGCTGTGGATCAACCACTGACCTCCTGGAGCGCGATGGATACTATGAATGTCTCTCGTGTGACAATGACAACAACGCGGGTTGCGATGATTGAGAACATCGCCTTACGGCCGCTGGCTTATGAGCTAGCGGCCGTTTTATTAATCCAAATGAAAAGCCGCCTCCCGTGATAAGACGAGAAGCTAAGCTTTTCATCTTACGCGAAGGCGGCTAGAACCAGATGTCGATCGACATCCTGGTGAGTGTCCCTTGACTGCCGATCTCGTCTTCTCCCTTATCATCGAATATTGGCCAGTTCTCCGTTTCAATCTTAGTTTTGGCTATGTCGCCAATCTTGAAGGTTCGTGCCTCCATGAACTTACGACACGAATCGATGAGTGAGCGAGCGTCGATAATGGAGCTGCAGCCCTCTTGCATATATTTGGGATCATTGGGTACATAACCAGTGGCACTAATTTTGCAGTGGCTGATAGCGTCATCATTTTTCGGCACGACGTCGATTTCTAGGTTAAGGGTTTGGAGAAATCCATTGGCCACAATGTTGTCGAAGGCGGCCAGGAATTCGGGCGCTTGAGCAAAGGGATCTTTGGGCTTTGACATGGACTCTCTCCTCCATTGCGGGACACGATTGGAAACGAACTACTAGGAC
>CAZIOU010000004.1:0-51378 GCA_964540995.1 uncultured Gammaproteobacteria bacterium
AGCAAGGAACGAAGATCCTCAACGTCTTAGAATTAATCCATACCAGTCTGCCGGCGCATGACCACTCCAAGTCACTGATCTACGGCGACTATCATCCGGAGAATGTCATCCTGCGCAATCTGCAGACGCGCCGACTATCCATGATTGACTTGAGTGATGTCTCGCTTGGCGACCCACTGCGTGATGTCGGTACCTTCATCCAACAGTTTGATTTCATGTCGCAGGACTTCTTGGAACGTAAAGATATCAATAATCTCAAAAAGTTTTTCGTGGAACAATACACTGGTCTACCCTTCAGCGATATCTCGATAGACCATATCCGTCGCATCAATATGTATCAGGCTCTCACAGCTGTCCGCAGCTCTGTCTGGCTGTTTGAACCAGAATCTCGTAAAGTCAGTCTTGAACTTCTCGATGATGCGCGTCTGTTGATGGAAAAGTTTCAAAATTCGCAGCATTCTATTAATCTGCGGTAGAACCGCAAGCAATATTCAATCTACAATAATCAAGTGCCAAACAATAATTAATAATCAATTTTCAAATTAGATCGTGTCGGTCGTTTCCTTATTTGAATTTGTATATTAAATATTGTTTGATTATTGTTGCTTGAATCTTGGCTATTATTTTATATTTTTATGCGACAAATAATCATCTTCGAAGGAGTAGAACTCGCCGGCAAAAGCTGGGTCATGAGTCAGCTCTATCCCTTACTAGAGACTCAAGGTAATACCAACCCACTCTGGCTCAACGGCTGTATCTGGTTTAACTGTGACATTGGCCTGCTGGGCGATACCTATGGCCAGACGTTTATCGAACATCAAATAAAGCTGGCGCAAAGCATCCCAGACAGGACAATGCTGTGGGAAAAGTTCCACATCAGCGATGCCGCCTACCGCACATTCCACGGATTGGAGAAAATCAGCTATAATGCTATAGAGGAACAGTTATTAGCCTTGGGCGCGCGGATTGTTTTTTGCCGCGTCAATCCTGATGAAGCACTGTTCCAACAACGCCTAACAGATCGTCTGAGGCTCTATCCTCACTATCAGCACATTACCAAGAGTCCAGCCGACTATGTTCGTCTACAAACTGTCTACGAGCAGCTCATAGTTGATAGTAAGATTCCCAGCTTGACGCTTGATACCACTCAATTACCCAATAGCAATCTCGTCGACCAGATAATTAGCTGGTTGGCCAACTAACATTTCAAAACTATGCCCACCAAAGGTTACATCGATCTCCACATGCACTCCCACTTCTCCGACGGGTCCAAAAGCCCAACGGCCTTGGCAACCTTACTGCATAAAAAGGGAGTAAAGGTAGCCGCTCTAGCTGATCACAACACCATCCACGGACAATATGAGTTCCAAGGAGCAGCCAGAAAATACGGTATCAAGGTAATCCCCGCCGTGGAGATCTACGCCGCTTACAAACAAATGACGCTGCATATCTTGGCCTACGGCATTGATCTGAACAACTCCGAACTCCACGACTTCCTGCGTGAGAGTCAGGTCAAACGCAAGAAAAAGATTGAATCATTAATGCCCTTATTATCCAAGCGTGGTTTATATCTAGATATCGTCGAACTTTTTGCCCAACCAGCTACCTATATCGGTATGGCCAACGTCATTCGTCAGATCCAGCGCACGCCGAAGAATCGACCAACCTTACAACGCATCATGGGTAAGGTGGAGTACGATTATTATGAAATATACAACGCGCTCTTTGCTCGCGGTCAAAAAACTCACCTCAGTGAAGTGTCTCTGCCGTTTAAAGATGTTATGAGATTAATCAAAAAGGCCCACGGTTATCCTGTCTTGGCCCATCCAGGACAACAGCTACACTTCGAACAGGGCGCTGTTATCAAAGAATTGAAAGTCTTGGGGCTCCAGGGTCTAGAGTCCTTCTCCTCCCATCATAACTGGGATCAGACCGCTCACTACTTGATGCTCGCTAAACGATTAAAATTGTTCTCAACTGGTGGTACTGACTACCACGGCGATCTGCCAAGTGATAGCTTGATCGAGAATTATCATACCTACACCTCTTTACCGCTTTCGATCTATCAGCAAATTAAAAAGTTTTAATGCCAGTTAAAAAGCTCATCCTTCATGTAGCGGCTGAATGCGCGCCTTTCGTTAAGATTGGCGGCTTAGCTGATGTTGTCGGCTCTTTGCCACAAGCTTTGGCCACAACTACTAATCGCTGCGCCGTAGTTCTACCGTTGTATGAAAAGAAGCAACTGCAGTTATTAACGAAGGTTACCAGTCGCGCGACCACAATAGACTTCGCTGGTGTGCCAACGAATATCACCGTTCACCAAGGGCGACGTTCTGGCGCCGTGGTGGATTATTATTTTTTGCAACATCCTTTGTTCGATCGTCAGTCGCCCTACAGTACTGATATCGAAGCTGACATCGAGCTTTTCAGCTTCTTCTCCTATAGTGTGGTGGAGCTTCTTGGTTCGCTCATACCGCGACCTGATATTATTCATTGTCACGATTGGCACACCGGTCTCGTGCCGACTCTGATCGATAATCGCTACCAACGCGAAACCAATTGGCCAACCATTCCAACTATCTTCACGATTCACAATCTGGCACACCAAGGCATTGGTAGTCATCGAATATTATCCAAGATCAAACTCCGTCCTGACAACGAGCCAGCGCTGTTGGAAGATTATTATGATGACTCGGTGTTAAATATTCTTAAAGTAGCTATCTTATCGGCTGACAAAGTTACTACGGTCAGCCCCACTTACGCTCGCGAAATTATGGCTGGCTCCCAAGACTTCGGGCTGGCATCATACTTGAAGCGAAGAAAATATGACTTTTCTGGTATCCTCAATGGTATTGATACCAAAATATTTGATCCGGCGCACGATCAATCTATATACAAACGCTTCACGGCCAAGACTTGGAAGCAGAACAAGGCAGTTAATAAGAGACGGTTACAAACTGAACTTGGTCTACCGCACAACGATCTACCATTAGCAGCTCTCATTACTAGACTAACACCACAGAAAGGTATCGACCTACTACTACCATTGCTACCGAAGCTGACCAAATCTATGCAACTAGTTATCTTGGGGCAAGGAGACCTATCTATTGAACAGGCGATTTCTCAACGCGCGAAGCATCATCCCGAAGCAATACTATTCCGCCCACAACTCGATCTCGCCCTAGCTCAAAAAATCTACGCTGGCGCCGATATGCTATTGATGCCCTCGCGCTTCGAGCCGTGTGGTCTCGGGCAAATGATCGCCATGCGCTATGGCACCGTACCCGTCGTCAGAAGTACTGGCGGGCTCAAAGATAGTGTCCAAAACAATCTGACTGGCTTTTCTTTCAGCACCTACTCCAGTGCTGCCCTGCTGACCGCTATTCGTCATGCGCTGGCGGTATACCAAAGCCCCAAACGTTGGTATACTGTAGTTAATCGCTGTCTGAAACAAGACTTCTCTTGGACACGGTCAGCGAAGCAATATCAAAAAATCTATAATCATCTCCTATGATCCGTAAGCCTGAAGTACGCAAAGACTACATCCAAGATAAGTACGTCATCATCGCCCCTCGCCGCTCCAAACGTCCGCATGATTTCCAGCAAGTCGAACCACAGCACGATGACACCAACATCACTGATTCGGTTTTCAGCGCTAAAAATCTCAAGAAAGAAAAGGCACTTCTCACGATTGGTCCAGAGAAAGATTGGCTGGTCAAAGTATTGCTCAATAAATACCCGGCCGTTTCTCTCAATAACCCCAAGGCCTACGGCCAGCAAGAAGTTGTCGTCGAGACCTCCAACCCCCGTGTTCACATGGATGAGATGCCAGCCACCCACCTCGAACGCATTCTCGAATCCTATGTCAAACGAACCACCGAGCTGTCCAAGAATAAGAAGATCGAGTACATATTAATTTTCAAAAACAATGGTGGTAAGGCCGGCGCTTCACTACATCACTCCCACTCACAAATCTTCGCCACCAATTTCGTCCCACCTCACTTACTCGACAAATCACGCAAGCAACAAGAGTACAAGATCAAGACCGGTCGTTGTGTTTATTGCGATGTGATCAAGAAAGAAAGCCGAAGCCCTCGCCTGATCTATCGCGACAAACACATGATCGCTTTCGCTCCCTACGCTTCATTGTACAACTACGAAGTCTGGATCATGCCCATCGCTCACCGCGACAACATCACCGAACTCAATCAGGTCGAGCTACAATCCATGGCTAAGATTATGAAACATATCTTGCAGCGCATCGCCAAACTTCACCTACCGTATAACTATTATTTCCACCAAGTAATCAACGACAACGACCAACATCTGTATCTGAAAGTAGTTCCACGAGGCTCTATCTGGGCCGGTGTGGAGATTGGCTCTGGTATCGTCATCAATCCTATTGATCCCGATGAAGCGGCAAGGTATTTCAGGAAAAAGTAATGAAAAAAAAGAAATCAATCAGCTACACACTTCCGCTCTTAGCTCTCATATTTAGTTTGTCAATTTTTCTATTAATAACAACCTTTCGGCTTAGCCAAACACACAACCAAGCAAATTTGTCAGTCACTAATTCCCTACCTGAAGCACAGCAGATGATTCAGATGGTTAGCGCTACAGGCCCAGAGTTTAACAAAATTCGACCAGTGTGCGCTTATGGTTATTGCCTTTTTGAAGATCGTAATTACAGCGGAGTATTTGGCCTTGCTACTTTACAAGGATTTACTACTACCACCGAAGGTAGAAACGAGGTGGGACCGACTGGTGAAACGTGCGATTCGTTCGTAGTGACCGATGGTTCGCCAGAACTCATACAACGACTCGAAAGTAATGTGCGTCTTGGCAACACCGTAAATTCTGTCGACGGATTTGGTAGACTCATTATTAATCTCCGACTTACGAGTATTAATAAGCAAGAAATAGCACAGATCAAGTCTTCACAAGAACCAAAACCAATCGAACTTATCGTTTTTCAAGAAGCTCCTCTAGGTAAAGGTGCGGGTGCTTGCTCTAGCGCCACGAGAGTATTGGAAGTGAAACAACTTTTAACGACGCCTCAATAAGCCAAGCAAAAAATAGATCGACAGTAGCGCGGTTATAACGAGTGCCAACAAGAGTGGAAAAAAGTAGAAGAAAAATCTGGGCGGATAGAGCTGGATAATCAAATCAGTCGTCGGATCAAATTCCCAGTTACCACCAGTAAATAATAATGAATGAGCCATTCGAAAGAGTGGCTCAAATTGTAATCCAATAATCACCGTCAGCACAACAATAGCAACTACAACTACTAGGCAGGCTCGTTGAAAATCCGTAATTTCCAGTTTCCCCGCCTCGCCGAAGACGGCGAGTCGAGGCGGGTACTTTCTAGTTTCGGCTGTGAAAAAAATAACTGTTAATACTAAACCAGCTATTATCACCCACACCACGCTCGCTTCCTGATGCAACAATCTATCAATGTCTGCAATGTGCTTCAGCTCTGCAGTAGAAAAATCTAACCCCTGCAGCGACGAACCGAAGCGAAAATGATTAAGTAGTTGTTGTCTTTGTGCCGCTAGACCTGAGTGCGAGTCAGTTATAGCAAACACAGCATCATGCCACAGTGGCTGCAATAAGGTGGTCTGGAAAATAGCCAGCGCAATAGCCAAAGTTAGACAAATACGAATAAATAGCCTCATAGCACCACTATAGCACAACCCTATTGACAATCATATGCAATACTCGTATGCTAGTAATCTGTCTTGTACTTTACATCTTTCTCAATCAGATAAAAACGGGACCCCGGCACAGCTTCCTTGAGGGTTATTTCCGGCCCTGGAAACCCCTCTCACCACGGTGCTTAGTCGTGGGTTCCCGTTCTACTTACTATATCCGAGCGTCGGATATAACTTGCGCCACAACCCCTCACCGCCATATAAGGAGAACTTAACTCGGTAGTACTTAGGGCCGGTAGGACACCTCTGTCCTGTCGAAGTTACACCGAAGCTCCCTGTGGTGGGGAGCACACCTGAAAGGGCATCTCCATGCACGAGTCTTCTTGTCCCCAAGGACGTCTGATCAATGCCATCATCGTTCGCGATGACCATGGCATTGATACCGTCACCTGCTGTTCCCAGTGTCTGCGTACAGACACTACCAGGACTCCCGTCCGTGAGCTCTTCGAGACCTACAAAGCTCGGCGCGCCACTCGGTTGGACTGGCATCTGGAGTTTCGGGCCTTGGCCAAAACCAATCCCGAAGTCAAGGCGATCATTGATGCCACTAAGCACCTGATCGTCAATCCGAATGGGGTCAGTAAGGACAAGAGCTCGCAGGCTCGCCGCGCAACCAGAATTTCTGCATCTGCCTGAGAACTCAAGAGCCCCGACAAGCTAAGCTTGTCGGGGCTCATTATTTTTTATAATTACTTGAGCGAAACGAAACGCAACTTTCCAACTTGCACAACATCACCCTTATTCAACTGGCTAGCACCATCAGAAACCTTAACTTGATTTACTTTGACTGCTCCTTGCTCCAGCATTCTTCTGGCATCTGATTTGGAGCTGACCAATTTAGCGCGTACCAAGAGATCGATTAAACTTTCGCCGTTAACAGCTTTGATCGTAGGAATATCAGTTGGTAATACTTTGTTGCTAAATTGATTGGTGAAATTCTGACTCTGTTTACCGGCCTCGGCTGCACTGTAATACAGCGTAATTATCGCTTCTGCTAGCTGCATCTTGATATCGCGCGGATTAGCACCTTTCTTCATCTTGGCTTCCCACGATTTGATACTATCGAGCGGCACGCGTGTACAGTGAATGAAATAGGTCATAATTGATTCATCTCGCAGGCTCATTACTTTGCCGTACATCTCTTGAGCGCTATCAGTGAGATTGATGGTATTACCCCAACTGGATGACATCTTGCGTCCGTCAGTACCTTCAATCAAATTGTTCATCAACAGATCTTGAGGTTTCTGTTTGTAATGCAGTTGTAGAGACCGGCCCGCCAACAAATTAAACCGTTGGTCAGTTCCGCCTAGCTCCACATCAGCTTTGACCATAACAGAATCGTAACCCTGCATCAAAGGATACAGTAGTTCTCGCAAAGAAATCCGTTTGCCGCCTTTGAAGCGCTTACTGATATTTTCGCGAGCGATGAATTCTGCCAACGAGAATTGATCAGCCTGTTCGCCAATTTCAGCGTAACTTAGTTTACCTAGCCATTCTGAATTGTGTCGTACTTCTGTTTTGGTCAGGTCAATAATTTTACCAGCCTGATCTAAATAAGTTTTCAGATTAGTTTTGACTTGCGCCGGAGTCAACATTGGTCGTTCGCTCTCTTTGTCGCTGGTATCACCGATAACCGCTGTGAAATCTCCGACGATAAAGACTAGCTTGTGACCGAGCTCTTGGAAATCGCGCAGTTTCAACAAAGGAATAGACCGACCTAGGTGCAGGTTGGGGCTGGTGGGATCGATACCGAGCTTGACACGGAGCTGCTTGCCAGAATTGAGCCTTTGCTCTAAGCTTTTACGCTCGATGACCTCGGCCACTCCTCGTTCCAATAATTCTTTGATCTTTTTCTTGTCAGTGCTTATTTTGCCCATAGATTAGCTTAAAAGTTGAAGTAATTTCTTTCATTATACCTGATTGTTGGCTATAATAACATAACTATGCCTATTTCATCTATGCGACCTGTTTTCCAAACCAAGCCCCTTGGTTCTGCCTCGTCCCCCAAACCCCCTCGACGCAATCAAGGTGGCTTCTGGTCACTATTCTGGAAGCGCCTCGTGCCCGTTGCTATCTTACTAGCTTTGGTCGGCGGTATACTCCTGATCGGTGCTTTCGTCTGGTACTCTCATGACCTACCTGATCCTAACAAACTTATTGATCGCAGCGTTGCCCAAAGCACCAAGATCTACGATCGCACCGGAGAACATTTGTTGTATGAGATTCATGGCGCCCAACGCCGGACATTGGTAAATCTTGATCAGATACCCCAATACGCCGTACAAGCTACTATTGCCATCGAAGATAAGACCTTCTACGAGCATAAGGGCTACAACCTGCCTCGTATCATCAAATCAGTTTTGATCAATGTCCTAACAGGTAGTAAAGCTCAAGGTGGCTCTACCTTGACGCAACAACTCGTGAAGAACGCCATCTTAACTACTGAGAAGGCTTACTCTCGTAAGATCAAAGAACTAGTACTATCCTATCGCATCGAACAGAAGTTTACCAAAGACGAAATACTCAAACTGTATTTTAATGAGATACCGTACGGATCAACGGCCTATGGAATTGAATCCGCCAGCGGCATCTACTTTGGCAAATCAGCCAAAGACCTTACCTTGGGCGAAGCAGCCATACTAGCGGCTATGCCACAAGCGCCAAGCTATTATTCTCCTTATGGTTCTCATAAGGACAAACTAATCGACCGAGCGCATTTGGTTCTACGGTTGATGCGAGAACAAAATTTTATTACGGCCGCTCAAGAGCAAGCAGCTTTGGCCGAACCAATCGTTTTCAAAACGAAGCGTGAAGATATTACTGCGCCGCACTTCGTCTTCATGGTCAAAAGCGAGTTAGCCGACAAATACGGTGATCGTCTCGTCGAACAAGGCGGATTAAAAATTATCACCACTCTTGATTGGGACAAGCAGCAATTAGCTGAGAAAACCGTCGAAGAGATTGGCCCACAACTGCAGACCAAATACGGCGCCAACAATACCTCGCTCGTCACTATCGATGTAGCCAGTGGCGACGTCTTGGCTCTGGTGGGGTCCAAAGATTATTTCGACGACTCCATCGACGGTCAGGTCAACGTAGCTACCGCGCTCCGTCAGCCAGGCAGCTCGCTCAAACCATTTATCTATGCCCAACTTTTCACGAAGGGATTTAGTCCATCATCACTATTCTTTGATCTGGTTACCTCTTTTGGTTCCAATGGTTCTGGCGGACAATATCAACCTCGCAATTACGACGGTAAAGAGCATGGTCCCGTCACTGTACGGCAGGCTCTAGCCGGATCACTCAATATTCCCGCGGTCAAAGCTCTGTATCTAGCCGGTCCCAAAAACGTTATTGAGCTGCTACAGAACTTTGGTTACACCAGCTTCACCGATGCTTCGCGTTATGGTTTATCATTGGTACTTGGTGGCGGTGAAGTTGAGCTCATCGAGCATACCAATGGCTACGCCGCTCTAGCACGCGAAGGTGTCTATCAGAAATATTATGATGTACTCAAAGTCGAAGATCCGACTGGTAAAGTATTGGAAGAGAAAGAGCAGCCGGAGCAGAAACGAATTCTCGATGCTCAAGTAGTGCGGCAAATTAGTAATGTCTTATCCGATAACGATGCGCGTGCCTATATTTTCGGGGTTAATAATAGTTTGACCCTCGGTAGTCGACCAGTAGCTGCTAAGTCGGGTACGACCAATGACTACAAAGATTCTTGGCTGATGGGCTACACACCACAACTCGTCACCGGAGTCTGGGTGGGTAACAATGATAACAAGCCGATGAACAAAGCCACCGGTGCCAACGCCGCTGGTCCGATCTGGCAAAGCTATATGAATAAGATCTTGGCTGCCTATCCTGTCCAGCCCTTCGGTGCACCCGATACGGTACCGTGTGACAAGATTATGATCTGCGGACAATTGGCGCGAGAAGTAACTATTCCTATTGATCGTACGACTGGTCAGCCAGCCTCTGGTAACACACCGCCAGAAAATATTGAGCAACGTTCAGTCAAAGAAGTTCATGATCTTCTCTACTATGTTGATAAGGAAGATCCACTTAACCCCTCCTATCCTGCCAAGCCAGAAAATGACTCGCAATTTAACGGTTGGGAGGAGCCAGTTCGTAAGTGGGCGCAAGCTAATGGCTTCGTTAGTATCTCACCAAGTCAGGGCATCAATACTCGCATCCGCATCAATTGGGTAGAACCCAACGCCAATAGTACTCTAGGTAATAGTGCTGTGCGTCTGGCCATTGGCGCCGACTCACCACAAGGTGTTAGTCGTGTTGATTACTATCTCAACAACCAATTACTCGGGAGCTCGACCAAGTCACCATTTGATATCACCATCACCCCTCAATCCTCCTGGCCCGGTGGTCAACAAACCTTACGCGCTGTGGTCTACGACACTACCGGTACCAGCAATTCTGCCTCACTATCCGTAAACGTAACCACACCTACAGCAGCTATTCCAACAGTGCAATGGAACAGCCTACAAAATAATATGGTTTATAGCAAAGAAACTTGGCCCAAGACTATCAGCGCCACATTATCTTCACTCGATCAGGTAGCTAAGGTCGATTTCTATTATACCTACGCTGGTCAGAATAATTTCGCCGGCGTCATCGATAAACCCACCTCATCACAAATAAGTATTCCTCTAAAACAAAATAGCCCCGCGGGGAGCTATAGTTTCTATCTAGTGATTACTGATGCTGCCGGCGCCGTGCATCAGAGCGACAGCGTTAGTGTGAACTTGCAGTAGTATCCGTACCAGCAGCGATTTGCTGGCGCCAAAGGGCGGCATAGAGGCCGCTCTTTTTCAGTAACTCTTCGTGCGATCCACTTTCAACGATACTACCTTTTTCCATAACGTAAATAGTTTGCGCATGAGCAATAGTGGACAAACGATGCGCAATAAGAATCGTCATTACATTAGAATGTTTCTTTTCTATATCTTGAATGGTTTCGGTGATCGACTGCTCAGTAATAGAGTCTAAGCTACTCGTAGCTTCATCGAAGACAATAATCTCTGGGCGACGCAACAAAGCTCGAGCGATAGCTAAGCGCTGACGTTCTCCTCCGGATAACTTCACACCACCTTCACCAATCTTAGTATTCAATCCCTGTCCTGCTCGGTCGAGGATACCCTTGGCCGCAGCTAATTCTAGAGCTTTGAGGCACTCTTCGTCAGTGGCCTGCGGTCGAACAAATAGGAGGTTCTCACGGATAGTACCGGCAAAAAGTTGCGTCTCTTGAGACACGAAACCAAATTTCTTACGAAGCGCATCGAAATCAACTTTCAAACTGTCGGTGCTATTAAATAACAACTGTCCTTTGGTTGGAGCATATAATCCGACTAATAGTTTGACTAAGGTGGACTTACCAGATCCTGACGGACCAACAAAAGCAATCGTCTCACCGTCTTTGATGGTGAGATTAATATTTTTTAGTGTCTGCTTACCTTCCGAGTCATATGAAAACTGCAAATCTTTAAACTCAATCACTTTCACTTCGTCAATCTCCACTGGGTTAGCTGGTTTAGGTGCTGGTGGAGTAGAGAAGAGCTCGTCTAGCTGTTGGTTGCTAGCCATAGCTTCTTGGTACTGGGTCGCTAGATTACCTAGTTCGCCTAATGGGTTGAAGATAAAGAAGGAATAGATATACAAGCTGAAGAATTGACCCAGTGTAATATCGCCTTGACTGATCAACCACATCATAAGCAGTAGTAAGCCTGAGCGTAATGTATTAATGGTTGTACCTTGGATGAAGCTATACATACGAACCAAGCGAACCTTATGCAATTCGAGTTCCAAAATCTTTTCGTTGACGACATTGAGACGGTCAATTTCTTGCTGCTCCAAACCCAAACTCTTTACCAGCTCCACATTACGAATGGTTTCCGTAGTTGAGCCAGCTAGTTCCGCTGTCTGCATCACGATCTGTCGTTGCGCACCCTTGATCTTACGCGTGATGATAAAAGCAGTAACACCAACAATTGGAATCAACATGAAATACACCAAACCAATAGCCCAGTGAACGAACGACGCATAGACTAGGACAAAAATAATTCCCACTAAGGAGAAAAACCCAATGTTAATCAAACTCGTTATCAATGTCTGGTTGTCAGCGCGAGCTTTCTGTAATTTAAGTAATATTTCTCCTGAACGACGATCTTCGAAAACTTGGAAAGGAAGTGAGAAAGCATGCTCAACTCCACGAGCATAAAGGGCTGTACCAATACGCTGTACAATCACATTGACGTAGTAATCTTGAAAGTTCTTGGCAATACGCGATACCAGAGCAACACCGATAGAAGCTAACAATAATAGTCCCACACCTTTAAGAAAGTCTTGGTGAGTCAGCTGGGAAGCCCTACTCGCGTACTGATCGATGATGAGACGAAAGATTTGGGGGTCTAGCAGCGAGAAGATCTGGTTAATGGCTGCAAGTACCAAGGCGCCACTCAACATCTTACGGTGCTTCTTCAGATAGCTTAAGATCAATTTCATAGGTTATTACTATACTGTAGCTTAAGGGAAAAAGGAAGAGCCTACCAAACCGTAGTTTGATAGGCTCTGTATTACAGGGGTAGTCGGCTTCTCCGACATTCATAGTGCCCGCCGGCACCCGTCTTAGCTTAAACGATACCCCTAATACTGGAGCGGATAAGGGGACTTGAACCCCCGGCCCCCACATTACCTTGTGGTGCTCTGCCTCTGAGCTATACCCGCCTCTAACCAAAGGAGCTGCTGGTAGGACTCGAACCTACTCCTCCTTCCAGTGGGAAGGTGCTCATCCAGTATGAGCTACAGTATGCATAGTAGAAATTAGATAGTAAGAAATTTGGTTTTAGATGTCAATAGGGAAGACGAAGATATTGGTTATACGTTATTTGTTATTAGGGCAGAGAAGACAACATCACAACCTAAGCCCATTGACATACACTATTAAATATAGTAATTTGTTCTATTCGCTCTTTTCATTGTTCTAATCAACACATCAACCCAAGGAGACAAAAGTCATGAAAAGGCTTAGTTCGTTTCTTCTGGTTCTAGTTATTCTTCTGGTCGGAAGCTATGGTGACATGATCCAGGCCGCCGAGCAACCCACAAACAACACGGTTTCTCTGTCGCCCGACGACATGGTCCAACTTCAGAAGAATGTTGCTCTATTTTCCAAGGTTCTCGGTATGAGTGACAGCACTACCAGCAGCACACACCTGACCATGGCTGATGTAGCCAACAAGTTTCTCGACTACTCGCGAGCTGCTGTCCTAGCAACCGTTAGTCAAATCGAGAAGGTTGCGCCTCAGGTTTGGGCGGTAATGGTTCGGCAGCAATACAGCAAAGCTTTTGGGCTTTTAGCTGGCCCGTTTTTCATGTTCTTCTTCTTTTTCTTCTTTCGTTTGTGGTTGGTGCGTTCTGCTAAGGTGGTGGTCGCGGCTAATGGAAAAGAGAACATTGTTTTTCTAAACTTAGGAGATGGTGACAAGGTTGCTGTAGCCACAGCAAAAATCTGGATTAACATAATCCTACTAGGGATAATGGTAATCTACGGCTGCGTCTTTGGTTCGCGTCTTCCCGAGGCAGTCAAGATCCTTACCAATCCTTACTACTATGCTCTCCGCGATCTTGTTCTGCTTCTTTTGAACAAAGGTCAGGGGATGTAAATGCGCAGAAGCCTTCGGTTCACCGAAGGCTTCTTTATTTAGCTAAAGGCTAATGTAAATTTCTAGTTCCAAGTTTCTAGTTTCTCAGCCAGAGGCTGATTTAAGTTTCTACCTTCTTTCCTGCTTTCCTATTTAGTTATTTTCTTTATACATTCCTGACGAAATCCTCGCTCACCACCTTCTTTTTGAATATAAATCCTTCCTCCTTCTGGTTCTGCGTCCCATTGCTCATAGAGTGGTCTCAAGGAAGACCCCTCTCCTCGATGAGCTTGTAATTTTTCCCAATCATTAGGGTCCTTAAGCATCTTTTCTTTCATCAGTCGTTCTGTCACTACTCGCATCACTCCAGGGTCACGATCAATAATCTTTTCAATTTCCGCAGCAGAAGTTTCTGGTAATACTAACTCTAAAAGTAACATTTGTCCTGACCTACCTGAGTAGTCGGACCATTCTATTTGCCCTTCCTGACGCCGTGTTGGTGGGACAAAATAAGAGATACGAACAGCTCCTTCATTTTTTCCTCCTTCAACTACATCACCCTGTATGGTTGGTTGAAATTTCCCCGTGGCTTGTCTCTGGGTTGTGTCGGGGGTTTTACCTATTCCAAAAACACCCTTTTTCCCAGGAACAGTTATTGTTTCATACACCGGTTTAACGTCGCGCCTAATATCAATCAACTCGTGTATGCCCCGCGAAGCGAGTAATTCGCCGGGTCGTAGCCCTCGCGAATACTCTTCTCTAAGCAATAGTTGTGATCCGATACCGTCTATCGTATGTGAAGGGTAACGACCGTCTTTTAGACGCGTGGTTAAATCTTGATAGCCTGCGTTATTGTCCTGTAAAGCACCGACTTTCTCTGGGAAAGACTCATGAACTCTCACACCTGCATCTTTAAATATTATCTCTATCGCTTTCTCTCTTGATTTTTCTCGTTCCGCCGGACTTTCCATTCCATACTTTTTGTAAACAGCTTCGACACCTTGTTGTTGTTCTTGTATCTGTGCTTGCCTACTAACTTCATATCGCTCTCTTTTCTCTCTCACCTCTCGTCGTAAAGAATTTTCTGGCTTTGGTGTCTCGGTTATCTCGTTGGGTGTCTCGTTTGAAAAGTTTGGTATCTTTTCTCTGTCCATATTATTATTTTATGCTTATTCAATATAGATAAAAGCTTTACTACCTACTTCTTTCTTCATTGTTCTGAATTTCTAGTTTTCATTTTCTTTCTCCTCTCTTCCCTAATAACAAATACCTTATAACTAACCCCTCTCTCTTCTTATTGTTTTATCGGCATAATCAAATACCGCCAACTTGTATCACCCTCTGGAGATAATAAGGCCGGTCCATTACTGTCGTTTAGATCAATCTTACCTTTCTCACTTTCCAAATTATTAATACCATCGAGTAAATAGCGGTAGTTGAAAACAATTTCTCCTGCCTTACCAGTTACTTCAGCTTCTACACGAGACACATTGTCACCAGACATACTGTTTTGCGCTCGTAGCTGAATCTCTTTGGTGTCAGGTACAAAAGAAACACGCACGTCATTGATGCCTGGTTGGCAGAAAAGAGCCGTTGTCTTGATCGTAGGAGCTAGGGATGAGGCCTGGAAATTAATAGTACTACCGAAACTAGTAGGGATTATCTGTTCGTAGTCAGGATAATGACCGATTATAATACGAGATAAGAGTTCAGTCGCCCCAACGATCACCTTGATCTGATTATCGTTAACCATGATGGTCGTTTCTTCGTTGTCTTCGTCCTCGGTCAAAATCTTATTCAGCTGTTGAATGGTTTTGAGCGGGATAATAAGTTTCTGCTCAGATTCTGACTTCTTAGCTAACGTCAGGTGCTTCTCAGCTAAACGATAACTATCGGTTGCTACTAATGTTAGTTTGTCTTCGGCTATAGTAAATAGAATCGCATTAAGTTCTGGTCGGCCTTCGTCAGTACTGGCAGCAAATACCACCTGCCCCAAGCCATTACTTAGCTCACGTGTAGGTATACTAATAGTGCTTTCGGGGGAGAGCTCTGGGATAAGAGGATAATCATTAGCTGATTCGCCTTTGATCTTAGTGGTGTGATTCTCGCCTTTGATAATAAGAGTATTCTCTTGTAGCTCAATGGAAATATTTTCTCGTTTCAATGAACTGACAAAGTCTCCTAGTAGTTTAGCATTCACGGTGAAGCTGCCCACCTCCTCCACCTTACCTCGTACCTTGGTCTTGATCCCGATTTCTAAGTTAGTCGCTATTAAGGTCAATCCTTCTTTATCAGCTTGTAACAAAATATTACTCAAGATTGGTAAGTTAGGATGTTTACCAGCTAAGCCCAAAGTCTTCTGTAAACCTCTCAATAAGTTCTCCTGTGTGCAAGTTAATTTCATACTATATGTATATATATAAATAAGATAGTAGTAATAGAGCGTGTGGATACTGTTGAAGACTTTTATTTTGAGAGCAGAACCCCAACGAAAGATATTTAACTGATGTCATTTTTGTCCCCATTACTATGTGTACAGATGAGTGTGTAAGTGGGTAGTTGTACACATGAATTGAAACTAAGGTGTAGGGTTGTGGAAAGGCTACCAATTTGTGCACAGATTTTTCAGCTGCTTGTGCACATGGTCTGTGGAAACAATTTATACTTGATAAAGCTTCTGTTTTAGTAGAGCGATATCATTTTTAATCTTATCATCGCGCTGAATACTGGCGTTGATTTTATTACAAGCGTGCATAGCAGTGGTATGATCTCTTCCTCCGAGCTCTTGGCCAATATTGGGAAACGAAGCATTCATTTCTTCTCGCATCAACCACATGGTGATCTGACGGGGAACGACGAGTTCTTTCTTGCGACAGGTACCAACTAAGTCGTCGATACTAATTTCGAAGAATTCGGCGACATGTTGGATTAGCTTACGAGCAGTGAGGCCGCCCTTCTTGGGATTGGTACTGATAGTTGAGAGGATGCCACGAGTCGATTCGATGGTTGGTGAGGAGTTATTGAGCTGGTGGAAGGCGATGATGCGGTTAAGAGCACCTTCGAGCTCGCGGATATTATCTTTGATGTTCTCAGCGATGGAGTGGATAATGTCTTTACCGAGATTAAAGCCTTTTTCTTGGCATTTGGCTTCTAAAATGGCGATGCGAGTCTCGAAATCAGGCGCAGAAATATCAGCGATCATGCCCCACTCGAAGCGCGAAACAAGCCTATTTTCGATAGCGGGTATGGCTTTGGGTGGGCGATCAGAGCTGATGATAATCTGTTTGTTGGCCTGGTGGAGGGCGTTGAAGGTATGGAAGAATTCTTCTTGGGTTTGCTCTTTGCCAGCGATAAATTGGATGTCGTCAATCAGAAGAACGTCGACATTACGATAGACTTTCTTGAATTTCTCGGTTTCTCCTGTCTTGATCGAGGAGACGAAGTCGTTGGTAAACTTCTCGCTGTTGATGTAGAGGATTTTTACTCCTGGATTGGCTTCGATAATCTGATTACCGACTGCTTGGATCAGATGTGTTTTGCCCAAACCCACTCCTCCGTAGAGAAATAGCGGATTATAGACTTGCCCAGGCTTAGCAGCGACAGCTTTGGAAGCGGCGTGAGCCAACTCGTTACCTTTACCAACGATAAAGGAGCTGAAATTATATTTTTTATTCAACCCAAACTTGTTGGACGAGAAAGTATTGGTGTCATTGGTCGTGGGACCGAGCTTTTCTTCCGTGTTACGGTGCACTGCCTTCTCTACTGGGGCTGATTGGGCTGAAACTTTGTAGGTAATTTTCAATTTCTTGTCACTACCAAGTAGGGTGTTCACCGCTGTAGCGATTTGTTGGTGATATTTGTTCTCTAACCAGGCCTTGGTGAAGGCATTGGGTACACCAACGACGATCGTATCCGGTTCGCGATCAAAGACGAAGGTATTTTTGAACCAGGTGGTGAAGTTTGCTTTTGAAATGAGCAGTTCAAGTTCGCCAAGAACTGCTTGCCAGAGTTGATTATTGTCCATGGGGTAAGAAATAATCTAATACTTAAGCCACTATAGCACAGCTTGTGGATAGGCAGAATATAGCACAAGTGTATAAAATGTGAATAGAAGGGGGGGGAACAGGAAAGTAGAAATTGGGTGTTAGGAATTAGTCAGAAAAAGACAATGATAATGTCCTGTTGTTATTTTGCTACAACCTTTACAATATTATCTAGTCGTGTTATTTTGGAGTGGTAATTTATCGATCGGGCTAATACCTAATGCCTAATTCCTAATACCCATCTAATATGCCAAAGAGAACCTACCAACCCAAGAAACGAAAGCGAGCTAGAACCCACGGGTTCAGAGAGCGCATGAGCACCCCTACCGGTCGCCGCGTATTGAAGCGTCGCCGAGCTAAGGGTCGTAAGAAATTGACCGTTTAGCCTATGCTCCCCGCCAAGAATCGCCTGACGCGGGACCAAGACTTCCAACGTGTAGCGACTAAGGGTCGATATAGCTATTCCCCCTTGCTTACCGTGAAGTACTACCCAAACCGCCTGCCTGTCTCGCGGTTTGGTTTCGTAATATCGACTAAAATTGATAAACGAGCCGTTGTTCGTAATAGGACTAAAAGGCAGGTAAGAGAAGTAATTAGGCTAAGATTAGCCAATGTGCGTACAGGGATGGATATTGTGATTATCATGAAAAAGGCTAGTGTTGGCCAAGAAATGGCTGTTTTGCGTCACGATCTATTATCGACCCTAGATAAGGCCGGCCTCTATGTTGACTAAAATACATAAATGGCCAAAGTTAGCCATTTTGTCATTAATCAGATTATATCAACATACCTTATCCCCCGATTCTGGTTGGTTCCGCACATATTACCCACAGGGCTTCTGTCCTTTTGAGCCCCACTGTTCGGAGTATTGCTACCAGGCAATCGAGAAATATGGTATCTTCAGAGGCACTTACCGTGGAATCTGGCGTGTCTGCCGTTGTCATCCGTGGACCAAGGGCGGATATGATCCAGCCTAAAATAGTATAAAGTAGAATGCATGATGTATAAGGTATGGGACGAAGATTAAAAGCTTATACTTAATACTTTTTACATTATACATAATACTTACTACCTAATACCTAATACTTCACAATGAATATATTTGTCATCATTTTCTATCAACCACTGTTTAACCTATTGGTTTGGTTCTACAACGTCATTCCTAATCACGATCTAGGTTTGGCCATTGTCGCTCTAACAGTTGCTATTCGCTTAGCGCTCTATCCTCTGGCTCAACGGGCTATTGTGTCGCAGCGCGCGATGCAAACGTTGCAACCCAAGATTGATAAGTTACGCGAACAATACAAAGACGACAAAGAGAAGCAATCCAAAGAGTTGATGGCCTTGTATAAGACGGAGAAGATTAATCCCGTCTCATCCTGCTTGCCAGTATTATTGCAATTACCGTTTCTGTTCGCTTTGTTCGCGGTATTTCAGAGTGGTTTGAATAATGGTGGCTTTGAATTATTATATCCTTTTGTAAAAAATCCTGGAACGTTAAATACGGTAGCTTTTGGTTTCTTCGATCTAGTGCAGAAAAGTATTCCGTTAGCTGTCATCACCGGAGTCTTGCAATATTTCCAGACCAAGATGTTGATGACTAAGAACAAGGGTCAGGCCAGCTCTACTAACGCAATGACACGGGCCATGAATCAACAAATGCTTTACATGATGCCGATCTTCACAATTATTATCGGCGCCTCACTTCCGGCTGGCATCACGATGTATTGGTTGATCACAACACTCTTTTCTATCGGACAGCAATATTTATTGCTGCGGCATAAACCGGCTGATTCTTCTTCTGACACACCGAAACCCGAAATTATTGGTTAAATAGAAACGGCCTACACAGCAATGTAGGCCGCCAGCAGATTAAGGTTCCCCAGGGGGTAACGAAGGGAATCTGCACGTGCAGAGTCGGCTAGAAGCTAGTAGGCCTTTGGCCTAGTGCTTTGATTCTAGCTGCATCACGGCGTAGGCATCGTGATGCGCTGCTCCACCTTGGGTGACAACGGTCACCACAAAACAAAGAACGTATTCAGGAGAATACGTTTATTTTTATAGATTGTCAATAAGAAAGCGGCGCTAGGTAAACCTAGCGCCGCCGTTGCTATCCGGTGATGGAGTCGTTTTTAAGAGTCGATTCATCACTAGAACCTTGCTTGATTCGTTCTTCTACGATTCCGAACCAGCGACCCACCCGTGCTTCGGGAGTCATCGACAGCAGCCGCGCAGCAAAGCTTCCAGCGTGGGCCCCAATTTTGAGTTCTCCCTTGACTGGCTTGCCTTTGCGTCCACTAACAATTACAGCCTCGGCGCAGAAAATTCCCAAAGAATCCAGAAGACGGTTGGTAACGAGATGTTGCTCTTGAGCCTTACTAAGAGAATCGCGTGCTTCGATTACATTCTGTTTAAGTTGAGCGATCTCCTTAGCTTGATGTGGGAACAGAGAAGGAAGACTACCGAGGGTTTCATTACAGGAAATAAAAGTCGCTAGTAGACGGCCAACACAATAATCAGAGATGGCATTACAACCGTCGTCTTCGGTCAAAGTCCAGACCCTCCGCTTGTTGTTCTTACGAAGACGTAGGTGCTTGATGACCTTACTGTCACTACCAATCACCACAGCGTGTTGCCACCAACCAGACAGCGGGAAACGAAAATGAACTTTACCCGCTGCGACGCTAGCGACGCAACTAATACGGCTCATTGCCGAACCACGACGGTCATCCATGAAGTAGACACATGTTAGACCAAATACGTTGTTCGGGATGTACTGTTGTGTGACCACCAAAACGTAACCGAAGAACATGGCGATCATAGAACCCATGATATAAAACCGACCAGCATCCTGCTCTCGCCCAAAGCTGCCAAAATAAAGCGTTCCGAGTGTCCCCCCACAAAGTAGGAGGATCATACCGATGACACCAATTTTGGGTACAACCTTGTCGTGTGTTAGGTGAAAGTCATCATCAACCGCATCTGCTAAAGGAACTGGCCGACACTTCATAATTCCTCCTGTCTCTAGGACTGTCTCTGGAGATCCAGATCACCCGGAGATAAGAGTGCTCACGCAGCCATCCGCACGATCTGTGAGGCGTTCTGCCTGTGAGCGGTAAATCGTTGGTAATGAAAAGGACGGAAATTAATATACTAAAGTACAATAAATTAAAAAAAGCGTCAAGCGCTTGGTCGAGCACAGCTCGATAAGTGGTTTAAAGGGAAAGCATAATGGCATGTTCTTACCCTAATAACTAATAACCAATAACAAATAACTCCTCAGCCTAGAAACTCCTCTGACTGCCAACAATAACCTTGAGACGACTTGGCACAATCTCGATCGAGGCGGGCGTTTTCATTACCAACTGATCATCGGTAACGATGGACACCGGTTCGCCCACCAGACTATTGATAATTAATTTCTTGAACGGCAAGACAGTTGATTTCAGAGCTTTGCTACCAGAGAAAAGCCCAGCCTTACGCGGTGTGATAATCGCTTCCATGATGCCATCAGTCGGATTGCAGTGAATCTCGTGATGACTGAAGTTACACAGTTGGATGGTGTGCTGTTCTGTAGTTGGTGCGATTTGGAAAGAGTCACACAGTAGTGATACCGGAGCATTGACTACTTCCGCCGAATGCATGAAGTACTGATTATTGATCTTGCCTAAGTCCAATTTCTTGATGATACGACCAGAGACAATTTCGCAGGCTAATTCACGTGGCGGCACACCAAGGATTTTGGCGATTTTACTTTTGTCATCAACAGGGATAATCCCGAGGACCACATCGAGATCGGCTACAACATTGATCACTTTGGCGAAGGTCTGATCATCGCCGATGGCTATTACTGTTTTGACACCGTCTTTGACGGCATCCGCGATCAACTCTTTGAGATTCTTCAATATCGAAAGACGAGCAATACGACCTTTGATATCCAAATCAGTAACACGCTGCTCGATCTTGGATAGCAGCGTTGCGTATTTGGGTTGATTCAGAAAAGAATCGTAGATATAAAGATACATAAGACCGACAGTTTAGAGATCTGCCTTGCGTTCTTTGAGTATCTCCGGCTTGGCAGTCTCGTGCTTAGTTACTTCTCGTTCAACTTTCTCGACCGCAGCCGACATATTGAGTTGACCATTGATCACACCGCCGGATTCAACTGATAGGACAGTGGTGCGGACATTGCCAACAATTTGAGCGGTACTGGTCAGCTCCAACTTGCCTTTGATATTGACGTTGCCTTTGACCTTACCAGCAATGAAAGCGTTTTTGGCTTTGATTTCGGCTTCGACTACTGCTCCTGGACCGATACGGAGATTATTATTGGTGACCAGATTACCGACGACGGTACCTTCGATGATGAGATCGCCTTCGCCAGTGAAATCCCCCTCCACTCTGACGGACGGTCCAATGAACGTTTCGACTGATTTTTTGGTTACTTCTGTAGAGTTATTAGCGCCAAACATGGGTATGCGTTAATGCTTAATATGTCTATAGAGTAAGTGCTTTCGTCGGGCTTGTCAATTTACAAAAGGGACAAAATATTTTATAGACAAAAAGGTATAATTTGGCTATAGTAAGCTCGCATTTTCGGCCAAAGGCCGATTGGGTTTTAAGCCCTAATAACTAGTAACTAATAACAAACCTATGGAATACCAACGAGAAAGCAAAGGTGACTTAATTAAGACCCTAAGTCTAACGGCGGTCTTTGTAGCTATCATGGTCGGTTTGTATCTGTATGACCAGCAGACCCACATCCTCGAGCAAGTTATCCGGCGTTTCAATTAGAATTATTTTATGACGCATGCGATGATAGGGACTCGTTGCTAGCGACTTGGTACATGGTGATCGCGACCCGCGAGTCCCTTGTACCACTGCATCCTCGCCTCCATAGTTTCCGCCCAAGGCGGACCCGCCTCGGGCGGGCAATATAAAATTTACTCATATAGTGTTGTGAAGACTTATTCACTTCACCGCGACAAACGATAACTCATGTTTAGTAGCGGGCCCCCGTAGCTCAACGGATAGAGCAGATCCGTCCTAAGGATAAGATGGGGGTTCGATTCCCTCCGGGGGCACCAATTGGGGCCTACTACTGAATGTAAGTTTGCAAAATAAATACCACCCTCGTTCGTTCGCTTGCGCGATTGAACGAGGGTGGTTTGCTATCGTTTGAAGTAGCCGATAGCGAAGGCTGCGCCCAAGAGAGCCATTATCATAACGGCTGTCCAGGCTGGCATCCAGTTTTCAGTCATTGGGGCAAATGTGTAAGCCCCCAATACACCGAAGGTGATTGCCCCAGCTGCAAATGCCAGGGCCCCCATCCCCTTGGTAAGCTTCTTACCGTGGAAAAAGGAAGACAAGGCAAGTAGAATTGCGAGCAGACCAGCTACTAGGATTACAATCCTGCTGATCGTAGCTTTTGACTGCTGTTGCTTCTTCTCCTTCTCAGGATTCGGTAAGAGAATGTTCCTCGTAGAACGTTTATAAGAATCAAACGTTCCGTCATCCTTCATCGCCTCGACTTGAATTAAGTACTCGATAATCAGCCTATAACCGTAAACCTTGGCTGTATCAGGAGGAACATCAAGTCCTTTGATGCGATTGATCCAGCGAGGCGCCAGCGTTTCGACTGTCTCGCCGTTGACAAACTGACTCCTGACCCACCACTGCATCACTGTGTCTCGAGCAGCGGGGTAGAAGTCTCCTCCGTAATTCCAGGTTTTACCAGCAGAGTGCGCCTCCTCCATAAACCTAGTCCAAACAAGATGGGGCATGTTGTACTGGTCGTCCTCATCAGCGTCGGTTGCCATACGGTAGTCACCGGGCTGCTCAAGTACCCGTAAGGCAGCAGTGAAGGCCTCGGTGTTCATCTTTAGTGTGGCCAGTGAATCAGCCATACTGTCGATCTTAGTGCTGTCGCTTTTGGCTGGTGCACTGGCGGGACCCGCGCCCTTTGCTCTAGCCTCAATCTTACCGTACTTAGCACCACCTTGGTGCTTGTCACAGCTAAGCTGCGAAACGGCAAAGATTACGAGAATCAGCACGCCCAGGACGGCTCCACCAGCAATCATCTTTCCTCGGCGACCACCTCTGGCTTGAGTAAGAAGCCAGCGGAAAGCTCTGCTGTAAAGCTCTGGTTTGAGCACCGCAAGGATCAAGGCCGCCACCAAGATGTCGAAAATTGGCAGAAACACAGCATTTTGGGGTCTGGTGATGATAACCGTAATATTCAGGAAGATCACTGCGAGTACCAAACCAAGGATACTGAACAGTCTGTTGCGGCTGATTGTTCCTCGGGGAACAACTGGCGCAGCTGCAGGCGGAATGGGTGTGGCAGGAGCAGCTGGCGGAACCATCGGAGCAGGAGGCGTCACCACAATAGGTGCTACCACTGCACCCGATGCGATTGACGGGGCAATAACCCCGACTTCATCGCTATCATCATCATCATCATCATCATCATCATCATCATCATCGGACGCGGTTGCGTGCTCGTCGAAGCGTCTATGCGACTCTTCAACTTCCGGAAGTGTACTAATAATGGTGCGAAAGACCCCATCAGCCCCTTCTAGTTCCTGAATCACACTGCACTGAACCATATCCTTAATCAGTTCGTCTGCGACGGGCTCATCCATGGGTGCGATACTTAGAGCACGGCACAGCCCTTGCTTGGTAACGAGCCTCATATTGAAGGCATGGCGGACAGCGTCAATGAAGTCTTGACGGTAAGAAATTGACTCCCCGGACATTTCATCGGTAGTCACAGCATCATCAATTTGGCTAATTTCAGCCATTTCTGACGTTTCTTCAGCAGACACCGTTTCTGCGATAGTGACCGGAACTTCCGATGTTCCATCGCTTACCGGCACTTCAGCTGTGGTGACTACCTCAGTGGCAATCACCCGATCTTCCAATATCACTGCTTGATTCGGAATCATGGGGATGGTTTCGTCGGGTTTCGTCGGTTGAGCAAGTTTGCCACCGACGATCGTGAACTCAAGATCAGGGTAGTCTGACATTGTTTCTCCTAGCGCGTATAGCGCTGTGTTTGTAAAGGTACGCAACTCTAGTTGAATCGATTATTGTACTCTTTTTTTGTACTATTGTCAATATTGATTGACTGTTTATTATACTATATACTAGTATGCAGTATTATTTATAACTTGAAATATGAAGAAATCCTACTGCGAACACCTGCATCGTATCGTTGGGCAGTTGCAAGCGATCGAGACCATGGTTAATGAAGATAAACCCTGTCTCGACCTGGTGCAGCAGATTCGCGCAGCTCGCTCTTCTCTGGCTGGTCTTGAGCGAACTGTGGTTGCCGATCAAATTCGCGTTAGCTTGTCGAGCGATGACAAAAGCGATACTATAGATAAACTTTTAGCTAATTTAATTTAAATCTATGGCACACATTGTAACTGATCAGAACTTTCGTAGTGATATTTTAAATTTCAAAGGCATTGCCCTCGTTGATTTCTGGGCGCCGTGGTGTGGACCATGTCGCGTACAAGGTCCGGTAGTTGAAGAATTGGCACAACAATTTGCTGCGCAGACGAATGTCGTGATTGGTAAAATGAATGTTGATGAGAATCCTGAAGTGTCACAACAATATCAGATCTTGAGTATTCCAACATTGAAAATATTTAAAGATGGTGAGTTAGTAGCGGATTTCGTCGGAGTACAAAGCAAAGAAGTATTGGAACATAAAATTAAATCTCTTATCTAATGCAACTGTACGATATAATTATTGTTGGGGCTGGTCCGGCCGGAATGTCAGCGGCTATCTATACCAGTCGTCGCGCTTTGACAACGTTGGTAATTTCCAAAGACATTGGTGGACAAGCAGCAGCGACCGACATTATCGAGAATTATCCTGGTTACGAATTGATTAACGGTTTCGAGTTGATGCAGAAATTCATGTCGCAGGCCAAGAAGACGGGAGCAGAATTCAAAAGCGGAGAAGTGATGAGTATTATCAAA
This sequence comes from uncultured Gammaproteobacteria bacterium, assembly GCA_964540995.1. Classification (GTDB taxonomy): domain Bacteria; phylum Patescibacteriota; class Patescibacteriia; order UBA1558; family 2-01-FULL-52-15; genus JAZDLR01. The sequence goes on from CAZIOU010000004.1 coordinate 25,408, forward strand.
AATAGTGACGATACCTATACGGTCAAAACTTTGATAGAGGAGTATCAAGCCAAATGTATTATCTTGGGCTTCGGATTGACACCGCGTGATCTCGGTGTACCGGGAGAGAAAGAATTGATGTACAAAGGTATTACTCATTGTGCTACTTGTGATGGTCCATTATTCAAAGGTAAAGATGTTGTTATCGTTGGAGGCGGCAATTCGGCCTTAGAAGCGGTGGAGTATATGTCCAAGATTGCCAACAAGATTTACGGTGTAGTACGTGGCGATAAATATAAAGGCGAGCAAATTACCATTGATAAGATTGGTAGTTATAGCAATGTCGAGATTATGTATAACGCTGCTATTTCTGAGATAAAAGGTACGGGCAAAGTTGAATCAGTGATTATCGGTTCAACGATCGAAGGGGCCACGACCGAACCACGAGAGATTATTACTCAAGGTGTGATCGTAGAGATTGGCTATATTGCCAAGACCGGTTGGGTAGCGGATCTGGTCAAGCTTAACGAGCGTAAAGAAATTATTACTGATCGAGATAATATGACGTCGGACCCAGGAGTGTTTGCTTGTGGCGATGTGTCGGATATTACCTATAAGCAAGCGGTGATCTCGGCTGGTGAAGGAGCCAAAGCAGCGCTTCAAGCTGCCAAATATCTCGCCTCCAAATCTGGTAAGACTGTTTTGTTGGGAACGGATTGGGGGAAGAGGTAGGAAGAAGAAGGAAGAGGGTGTCCGCTATCCGGTATTCGGGGCTCGACTCTCGCTGTCATTGCGATTCCGCCTTTGGCGGAGAAGCAATCTATCCGCTTCCCGCGCACTGCAAATTTCGCAAATTATTTTCGAGAAAAAAATAAAGCGAGTCTATCAGCAATTGGCTGACGGGCTCGCTTTTAATCATCGCGCTCTTCCTGTGCACGAAAGTAAGTGTCGATTGCTTCTTCGGCTGCTTCATAAGCCAAGACGCTATTTAAGTCAGGGCCAAGAAGGCTGCACATGCGTTCAATGATCTTATAGATGATAACCTGACGCATGAAGTTTCGTCCTTGAATGATCCCTGGTTCGTACTCATAATGAACCTTCCGAATGATGACATCGTCCAAGCCAGCGAAGATCTGGCCCAACTGACGGTCATTGAGACCCATCACATAAGATCTGATCTGATCCAAGTGGTCATCTTCGAAATGCTCGGGAAGTTGTCCCTTGGGGACGGTGATCTGGAACTTGCGCACCAGAGCATAGGCGAGACGGTGGAGAAGGATGTTGTCCATGGAGACCTCCGGTCTGTTAGGGACGAGGAAAGAGCGAATTGATCAGAATACAATATAAGGTCTAATAAGTCAATATTTAAAGCAGATTTAAGCAATAGTATTGACAATATCAAGAGATTATTGTAGGGTAATCTATCGTTCATTGTTATAATGCTACAAAAAAGGAGCACGACATGATTCAGGTCGAGGTGCGAGATTTGTTGGTCGAGGCAGCGCAGGAAGGCGTGACCAAAGAGCGTCAGTTCGATATCCTGATGTTATTATCAGGTCTGGCAGAGGAGATCTGGGATGAGGATCAGCCTGATGTCAAAGAGTCGGTCTCACAATGCGTGGCAGCAGTCTTTCATCAGGTCGTGACATCGAATGACCCAAGTCGGCTTGTCTGGCAGTTTCCCTTCTTCGCGTATGCTTGTTGCGAAGACAACAATATTGATTTCTCTCTTATGCCGTCAGAGTAAGGAGCCACAAGATGACACAGAGACAAGTCAGAGATCTATTGCATGAGGCCAGCCAACCTAAAACTGGCTACAAACGCAATCGAGAGATCAGTCAGGAATTGGTTGATGCCGCGACACAAGCCTGCGGCGAACAGGGCATCGAGTTAACCAAGACTGTCGGCGCTTTCGGAGTCTACACAGTATTCCGTCAGACGCAGATCCGCGATCGTTCTCTGCTGATCGGTCTCTTCCCATTCTTTGCTTTCTACTGCACGGATCGTGGGAAGATTGATTTCTCGTTGATGTAAGAAAATATTTGAGCGGAGTTGTTCTGATGAATGACTCCGCTTTTTGCTATTTATTCATCCAACTTGTCCCACAGATTATCCCAAACCGTTTGTAATGTGGCGGCAATATCCTGATTCTCAATAATAACCGCGAATGGCGGTGTGGTGCGAAAGCTCATTAAACAAACCTTGTTACCATAAATATCTATCTCTGTTCCAAAGTCGCCCTTATTTAATAATTTTGTTTCGCGATCTTCTTTATTATCCTTATCAGCATAGCGACGCGCTTCTTCTGAGTCGCGCATTATTGTCTTATACCAAAGCTCATATTTTTTTCGTTCCGGAATAAAATAGTCATCATAATATTCTGCGCCCATTACTTTCACTGCGTGTTCTGAATCTCCAAAGGCTGAGATGTGTTTTCGTTCACGCAAAATATCAGCATAGACCTGTTTGATACCTTCCACGCCTTCATAGAAGGTTACTTTGGGTTTGCTTTTCGTTTTGTTTTCAATAGCTGATAGTTGTGGCAGTACACGCTCCAGCTCAAAAAGTCGAGCTTTCTCCAGTTCTAATAAACGCTCAGGGGACGCGGCACTATACAGTGTTCGTTTCTTCTTTTTGCTCTCTAGCAGGATGTTCCTACCTTTCAGATCATCAATAAAGTTGTAAATAGAGGTTCTTTTGATACCGGCTTTCTTGGCCAGAGCCTGAATAGTGGCTTCCCCGAGCTCAAGAGCAGCTAGATAGACCTTAGCTTCGGACTCTTTCAGGTTCAAACTTGTGAGTAATTCAGGTGAAATTGCAATCATATGACGTATATTTAGACACTTATTAACAAGCTAATATTAGCATAAAAATATGATTTTTTGCAAGTATAACGATTTATACTGTCGTAAGTATTGACAGTAAATGAATTACATGGTATTATGCAATATTAATCGTACATTGACAACCGAAGCAGACACAAAGTCAGCCGAAAGGAGAAACGCAAGGTTTTGGCGGGAAGTATCGTTCCTTACAAGGTATACTCACAGGAGGTTCTATCATGAAGCACGTTATCAATCTGGCGGTCGCGCCCTTCTGCCCCGAGCGCTGCTACGTTGAGGCTCACCAGAAGGGATCTCCCAGCTTCGAATGGGAACAGGCTAAAATTGCCCTTTACTTTGATGAGGCTCAGAAGAACGGCAACGTTAATGGCTATCATCTTCGCAGTAAACTCCAGTACAAGCCCGTATTCAATGCCAACATGCTGGACTACGTGCTCGCCCATCCGGAACTCATCCCGGACGACTGGAAGGGTAAGGAAGTCTGTTTTTGGGGGACGCTTTATTTCTTCAACAGCAGGTATCACGTTCGCTACCTCTTCTGGTACTTCGGGGGGTGGAGCTGGGCCTTCCGCCGTCTCTCCGACCATTGCTCCGAATTCGGCCCTGCTCTCATCTCCGCATAGTTCTGCGGGATGCAAAGTGTCCTATGAACCCCGACTCAAATTCATTATTGCAACAGGCAATGGTGGAGGAGAGTCAGCACTGACCCCGAGTAATTAGCTTAGACTATTACTCGGGGTCCCACCTAAGCTTTTCACTCGTGAAAGGTTTTGGTGGGAAGTATAGTTCTTTACAACTCACATTTCACAGGAGGTTCTATCATGAAGATCTTGTTGATTGAGGATGAGACCGTAAGTATCGCAGGAGCCAAAGAGCAGTTTATCGGACACGATATTACTATTGTGCCTAACGTTGCCGAACTTTTGGATCTGGCTGGCCTCGGAGGTATAGAGGGAGTCGTGAAGGAGTTTGACTTGGTTCTGACGGACATGAACATCCCATTCGGCTTGTATCGGGAAGGAAGGATCAAGTTTGACGTCTTTGCGCGCGTTTCTTCAGACACGTTTCAGCCGGTTGGTTTGATTATTAAGATTGTTTGTGATCGGCTTGGAATCCCCTGCGTTCTGATCACAGATGCCAACGGTCACAAGGATGTTATGGGGCTTATACTGGAGATGAGTCGTATGTCTGGTGTGTTTACCAGACCGCAGTGGCTCAATGACCTTAAGGGTAATAAGCCTTGGAAGCCTATGGTATACGTCACGTTCCCTGATCTCAGAAAGTCGCTGTAACGATTGCCCCGACTCAAATTCATTATTGCAACATGCAATGGTGGAGGAGAGTCGGGGTTTTCTTTTTCCGATTACAGCTGAAATCTCTAACGGGTTTTTGCTATACTGTAGTTATGAAACTAATTATCGGAGCAGATGAGGCAGGTAGAGGTGCTTGGGCAGGACCATTGGTCGCTGCTGCGGTTTGTCTAAAAGCGGGAAAGAAATTTAATCATAAACTTCTGCGTGATTCCAAGAAACTTTCTCCTAAACAACGCGAGGAAGTTTTTGCTTACTTACAAGAGGTGGTGGAGATTGGGGTGGGGATGGTGACGGCGAAAGAGATTGACAGTAGAGGTTTGCAACAAGCTAATGTGCTGGCCATTGAGAGAGCGGTTCAAAAGTTAAACCAGATTGCCGCGTCCCGTTGGGGCGGGACTCGCAATGACAGACTGGGGTTGCAACGGACGAATGTGATGGCAGTGGAGAGGGCTGTAGAAGGTATAAAGTATGAAGTATTAAGTAGGGGACCCGGATCTCGGGTAGCGGGTCCCGATCTTCATATTGACTACATTGGCGGATTTAAAAAATATACAACACTTACAGATAATTATTCTCTTCACAAATTCGGTGAAAGTAAATTTCCAGAGATAGCGGCTGCTTCTATCATCGCTAAGGTGACAAGGGATCGGTTGATGGTAAAGATGGCCAAGAAGTTTCCTGACTATGGATTGGAATTACACAAAGGCTATGGGACAGCACTACACCAGAAACAATTAGAAAAGTTGGGAGTCACCACTATTCACCGTCAATCATTCGCGCCCATCAAATTATTAAGACATAAATAAAAGCGCAGTTGTCGAGCTTAGCTCGACAACTGCGCTGCTTGTTTATGTCTCGTCGGTTGCCTGACCAGCTTCCGCATCGAGGAAGAAGTGTTTGATCCTGTCTTCGGTGAGACGTCCCAGATTCAGATTGATCTCGAAATCCCCTAGCTGATAGATGGCGACGACCATGTTGTGCGGATTGTCGATCTTTGATTCGGACCCATCATTGTCTAGTTCAATCGTCAGAGTACCGGTCTGTAGTACTTGATTCAAGGCACTGACGAGGTAATCAAACCACTCATCGGTCTCTAGGCCGGGGTCCTGGCCCTGAAGGAAGCTATCCAAGTCAAACAAGCGATTCTTGAATAAGATGGACAAAGGAATGCGCTCAGTAAAATCGAATTGACTACTATATTCATCATCAACGTCGTCGCTTCGCTTGCGATCAGCGCGGATGAAGGGCAACAGTCGATCAGATTGAGCCTCATCGACACCGTCTACATATACATCAAACGTGATACGATCTGAAGCCAGCTTGATTGCCGGATTGATCATGATCTTCAGCTTAGTGGTCGAATCGGATCTGACTACTTCGGGAGTCTTAACGTCTGACATGGCGATCTCCTTAGGCTGACTGTGGTGAACGTGAAACGAACAGATGAATAGTCGATACTATAATGATTCACCCAAACCGTCAAGGGAAATAAGAAGACCCCGCAGAAATGATTCTGCGGGGTCGGATGATTTAATGAGGGAGGGAGCTGACGCAATAAGCGATGACGATGGTAGCCAATGATCCGATAGCCAGGACACAGATAAGACCGAAGCCGATGTTTTCCCACAGACTTGTTCGCTTACCTTGCTTGTCCACGGACATGCCCACCTCTGCTTAGGTTAGATGTCGATTACCAGATCGAGAATCTTGGGGTCGATACGTTCGGCTTGTCGTAAAGCTTCGATCGCCTTCTCGAGTTCGGGCTTTCTCAAGGCTAGCTCGAGCTCCAATGCTTGAATATCAAGCACCACTTCGGGTTCTTCATCGGACTCGGCCATTCTGCACCTCCTCGTAAGAACGAAACAGACCGAATTGTAGCGTCAGCTGATGAGAATGTCAAAGTGTTCTCACCAATGACATATGTTGCTAGTAATTTATCGTTGTTTCTTTTATACTATAAGATATGCAACGAGTTATTTCTGGTGGCAACGAGCTGCTAGACGCCAAGAGAATCTTTTCCGAAAATCTACACCTCGAACCAGCCAAAGTCGTCGGTGACCTAGGCTGTGGTGGTGCTGGCTATTTCACCATGGCGGCGGCACGTCTGGTCGGAGATCAAGGACAAGTGTATGCTGTCGATATTTTGAAAACAGTATTATCAAGTGTAGAGAGTAAGGCCCGTATGCAGAAGTTGTATAACGTGAAACCGATCTGGAGCAATCTCGAATTGTACGGAGCAACTTCTATACCCGAGGCGACACTGGATTATGCCTTGCTGGTTAATATTCTGTTCCAATCACACAAACACAAAGAAATCATGTCCGAGGCAGTACGTCTCATGAAGCCAGGAGCCAAATTACTGGTCGTGGATTGGGATCGGGGACACAATGCACTGGGGCCAGCTGATGATGATAAGGTGGATCAGGACAAGATTCGTCAGTACGCGGCGGAATTGAGCTTAGCCGAGATCGACGACTTCAAAGCTGGACAATATCATTTTGGTATGATATTTATGAAAGCCAGTTAGTATGGCTACATTATTAGACTATTTATTCAACGTAACTCCTGGCGTACCCAACGCCATGTTTTGGCTGGGGACGCTCATTGTTAGCGGCCTATTATTGGCTAGTGGGGTCTTGGGTATTGTCTTGCAGCGTAGTGAGGAGAAGTTTGTTCACCGTCTCGGCGAGCGTCTAGGATTGTGGGGTTTCACCGGAGGGGTGTTGATGTTGCTTTTGGCCTCTTTCCGTTTCCAGAATGTCTATTGGTTCGGCATGCGCTCCTTGATGTATGCTTGGGCTCTCATCTTGATCGTCTGGGGTGCTTACATTGCTCGCTGGTGGTTCTGGTTAGTTCCGTCACTTCGCGCTAAGCGACAGATGAATCAGGAATATAATCGATATTTACCAAGTAAGAAGTAGGAAGAAGGTGCTCGGTACTCGTTACTCGAAAGAGGGGAGAATGAAATTAGAAACTGGAAATTTGAAACTTCTTACCCTAATAACTAGTAACAAATAACATTTAACAACAACAGGGACATAATCTCTGTTTTTTATTAATGAGCGGTATCCGCAGCCCGGAACCCGGATAGCGGATAGCTGATACCTATCTTATTCTCAATGCCCAATCTTCAACTCGGCAAGCTCGGTGAATCCGCCGTGGTCCGCTACATCCGTCAGCAAGGCGGTGTCGTCATTGCACGCAATATTCATTATCGCTGTGGTGAATTGGATATTGTTGCTTGGTGGCGGGGGAGATTGTGTTTCGTGGAAGTCAAAACTAGAAGCCAAGCTTCAGATTTACTTGGTGGTTTGGAAGAGGCGATGACCGAAGCCAAGGCAGAGCGCTTCGCAGCTGCGGCGGAGCGGTTCATGCAAGGCGTAGCTTCTGATATAGAGAGTGAATGTTTGGTGGCGTTGGTGTGGCCGATGGGCAATGAAAAGTTGAAGATGAAGCTGATCAGTTTAGAGTGATTTGATAGCTGAACGAGGCGTCACGAGGACAGCGAAGTCCGTCTCGACTCGCCAAAGCTCGTTGCGAAAGAAAGAGCCGTTTGCAAGCAAACGACCTACCCCAGAGGGGAAAGGAGACGAGCTTGCAATGACGGCTGGTGCGGGGTCTTGACACATCCTGGATTTGTGTTAGTATAGCCAAGCTGTTTTGAAGCGTCGCCGCTTACTCGACATCCTTGTTCTTTCTGGCGGCCCGTCAAAACTAGTGTCCGAAGACATAGAGCTTCGCCCTTGATTCTTGCCGAATCAAAAAACTCTATGTGTCAAACACTGCGGCCCACAGCCAAAGCAACGCAACGTTCTCTTCGGACGCACTACCCCTCCAGCCTAAAAACTGGAGGGTTTCTTTTTGGCTCGGCTTTGACAAAAATAATTTCGCGAATTACTCTTCAGTACAAGCTTGAATTTTTTGCCGATCAAATTTTATATTATATGAACTCTAGCTCAAAGATAGCTTATATAGATGCGAGTGGAACTTTTGCAAAAAACGATCGTTTCTTTGGAGTAGGAATGCTTACGGTCTCGAATGCCGGCAAATTGAACGATAAATTACACCTAGTTTCCCAGAGGGTTGCCGCAATCTCAAATTCTCAAAAGGAACAAACCCTGAGTCAACTAAAGCGTGACGGAGATTTGGACCAGATCATCAGAATGCTTAGACATTCGAGAAATTTTGAACTTAAATTTGACAAAATAACCCCAACTAAGGTGGAACAATATAAAGAGCTTATACGTATATTTCTAAGTGATAATTCGAATAGATTTGTTGCAATGGTTATTGATAAAAAAGAGGTTGGGTATAATGACAATTTTTTTTCTACAACGTGGGATGCATATACAAGTTATGTTGCAACTCTTGTGACGCATGAACTTGTAAACTTGCCCAATGAAGAAATGTTCCTTGTTCTTGATGAGTTACCCAAGCCAAAGGCTCAGAAGGACTCCCTTGAGGAGATCATTGTAGAAAAAGTGGATCGCCAGTGTAAAAGAAAACACTCAGATAAGAAACTCTGCGCACTAAAGAATTGCATCAGAATCGAAAGTCACTCAAACTTACTTATGCAGTTATGTGATGTCTTATTGGGTGCCGTCATGTTTGATTTTAAAAAAAACGCAGGGGTTCTCTCCGAACAATTGCAAATAAAAAAAGACCCGGTTGTTGATATCTTGAGGACGTCTTTGGGTCGGCAGAGTCTTGATCTACCCTTTACTGTAAATAGGCCGGTATATTTTAATGTTTGGCGGCCCATCTGGAAACAGGAGTAAATAAAAAAAGAGGGGAGAGCGACAAATGACCGCATCCCCTCAGAATTACCTTTTTATTATAGCACATTCGTTTTGTCAAGTATCCTTGACCTTTTAATGTTTTTAAGCTAAAGTATTTACATAGACTTAGTAACAAACTAAGTCTTTTTTTCTTCCTTAAATTAACCATCCCGTTACGCGGGATGAGAATTCAATAAAGAAAACCCGCCGTAGTCCTGAGCTAGCTCGCCTCGCTAAAGCGACAGCGAAGCGGGTCGAAGGACGAAGGAGGGTTCTAATTAAATGCTAAAAGCATTATGTCTAACGAAATATTACAAGCCATCAAGGTCATCTGCGAGGAGAAGAATCTTTCTCTCGAGTCGGTGATCGAGACGATCGAAGCTGCTATGGCGGCTGCCTATCGTAAAGACTTTGCCGAGAAGAATCAGAACGTCAAAGTTGTTTTTGATTCTAAGACCGGACATTCCAAAGTCTACGACGTGAAGGTCGTAGTTCCTGATGTTGATCTAGAAGCCCAAGACGCTGCTTGGGAAGAGCAGCATGCACGTCGTGAAGCGGGTGAAGAGATTTCTGAAGAGGATGAAATCAAACGTTTCAATCCTAAGACAGAAGTCATGTTGTCGGAAGCCAAGAAGATTCGTAAAGGAATTGAACTGGGTGAGGAAATTATCACTGAGCTGTCAGTACCGGCTGAATACGGTCGTATGGCAGCACAAACAGCCAAACAAGTTATCATTCAACGGCTACGTGAAGCCGAACGTGAGAACGTCTTTACCAACTTCAAAGATAAAGTCGGCGTCGTGCTTAATGGTACGGTGCAACGTTTCGATGGTCGTGCTGTTGTCGTTGATATTGGTCAGGCGCAAGCTATCATGCCACCGGAAGATCAGATTCGCAGTGAACGCTATATGCCTGGCTCACGTTTCAAATTTTATATTTCTGCCGTTGAGATGAAAGCCAAAGGTCCAGAGATTCTGGTTTCACGCGCTCATGGAGAATTGGTCCGTCAGCTCTTCGCGCAAGAAGTTCCGGAAGTCAATGCCGGTACGGTGGTTATCAAGGAAGTCGCTCGAGAAGCTGGCTCTCGTACCAAGATTGCGGTCACTACCGAAGATCCCAACATCGATCCGGTCGGATCGTGTGTCGGACAACGCGGTACTCGAGTGCAGACCGTCATCGCCGAACTCGGTGGTGAGAAGATTGATATCATCGAGTGGAACGAAGACGCGCAGAGTTTCATTACCCAAGCTTTATCTCCAGCCAAAGTTATCTCCGTTGAATTATTACCCGAGTCACAAGTAGCGGTCGTCAAGGTTCCGGAAGATCAACTCTCTTTGGCCATTGGTCGCTCTGGTCAGAATGTTCGTCTCGCTTCTAAATTAACTGGTTGGAAGATTGATATTGCTTCCCCAGACGGCACTGTCCAGGGCATGACCGAAGCTAGCGAAGAAGCTGTGCCGGTAACTTCTGATACGGCTGCCGATGAGGCTCCTGCAGAAGAGGCCACAGCTGCCCCGGTAGTTGAAGCTACCGAGGAAGTTGCAGTCGAAGACAAAATTGAATCTAACTAAGCTTAGTAACCTCTCATCATTATGATCACTACTATTGTGTTTCCTCTGCTAGCCGCTGTGCTAGCTATCGTCGCTGGAGCTGTCCTAGCTCGACGCATCATGAGCCAATCGGCTGGTACCGAACGCATGCAAGAGATTGCTGCTGCTATTCAGCAAGGCGCCAGAGCTTTCTTGACTCGTCAGTACAAGACCGTCGCTTTCATTGCTGTCCCCCTTTTCTTAATTATCGGTTTCATCCCAGCGCTTGGCTGGTCCATGGCGTTGGCCTTTATCATCGGAGCTACTCTTTCGGCTGCCGCTGGTATCATTGGTATGAATGTAGCCGTCCGAGCTAACGTCCGTACTGCTGCCGCTGCCAATGACGGCTTGGCTCCTGCATTACGTACCGCTGTCTGGGGTGGAGCAGTCACTGGCTTCTTGGTCGTAGGACTAGGGTTACTCGGTGTCGCTGGTCTCTACAGTCTGGGTATGAGTGTTAATCATTTGATTGGTCTGACTTTTGGATCAAGTTTGATTTCTGTTTTCGCTCGTCTCGGTGGAGGAATCTTCACCAAAGCGGCTGACGTCGGCGCTGACCTGGTAGGCAAAGTGGAAGCTGGCATCCCCGAAGATGATCCTCGCAACCCAGCTACGATCGCTGACAATGTCGGTGATAACGTCGGTGATGATGCTGGTATGGCTGCTGATTTATTTGAAACTTATGCCGTAACCTCTGTTATCACCATGCTGGTCGGAAGTTTGACCTACGTCGGTAAGGAAGAGGCCGTCTTGTTCCCGCTGATTATCGGCGGAGTATCTGTCATCACCTCCTTGATCGGTTTATTCTTCATCCGACTGGGCAAAGGCAAGAATATTATGGGTGCCTTGTACAAAGGTTTGATCGCTGCCGGAATATTGTCAGCTATCGTACTCTATCCGATCACTATGTCGATGATGAGTGACCTAGTGAGTGTCAAAGCGATGAATATCTATTGGTCGGCTATCGTTGGTCTGGTCGTTACTGCTTTGATGGTAGTTATCACTGAATACTACACCTCAACTAAATATAAGCCGGTACACAATGTAGCCAAAGCTTCGGAAACCGGACACGGTACGAATGTTATTGCTGGTTTGGCGCTATCGATGCGCTCAACGGTCTTACCGGTTATCGTCATTGTTCTGGGTATCTTGATCAGCTTCACCTTGGCTGGTATCTATGGCGTCGCTATTGCTGCCATGGCCATGTTGTCACTAGCTGGTATGGTGGTAACGATCGATGCTTACGGACCTATCGCAGATAATGCTGGCGGTATCGCTGAAATGAGTGGCATGGATAAGCGTATTCGCGATGAAATTATTGATCCTCTGGATGCTGTCGGTAATACGACTAAAGCGGTAACCAAAGGGTATGCGATTGCCTCCGCTGGTCTGGCAGCCTTGGTGCTCTTCTACGCCTATGTGGCCGAGATCCAACGCGCTGGTGCTTCTATTATCTTCGAACTATCTAATCCCTACGTCATTGCCGGTCTCTTGATCGGAGGACTGCTGCCGTTCTGGTTCTCTTCCTTGGCCATGGAAGCCGTAGGCAAAGCTGCTGGTGCAGTCGTGGAAGAAGTTCGTCGTCAGTTTAAGAATGACCCAGGCATCATGGAAGGTACTTCCAAGCCTGATTACGCTCGAGCGGTTGATATCGTAACTATTTCCGCTTTGCGTCAGATGATTGTCCCAGCCTTGATCCCAGTACTGGCTCCGATCGTCTTGGCGGTTGCCTTCCGCGGAGAACGAGCCCTCTTGATAATCGGTGGAATGCTTATCGGTAGTATTGTCACCGGATTATTCTTGGCTATCTCCATGACTTCTGGTGGTGGTGCTTGGGACAATGCTAAGAAATATATCGAACAGGGTAATCATGGTGGTAAGGGCAGCGACGCTCACAAGGCGGCTGTCACTGGTGATACTGTCGGCGATCCTTATAAAGATACTGCCGGCCCAGCCATCAACCCAATGATCAAGATTCTGAACATTGTAGCCTTACTCTTAGTTGCTCTCTTACTCTAATGACTGTACAAGAAAAGAAATTAGACCATGGTCAGCTGGAATTGACCATTGAATTAGCCGTTGATGAGTTGGTACCCTATATCGAGCAAGCGGCTAAACGATTATCTGATAAGACAGCTATTCCTGGATTCCGTCCCGGCAAAGCACCACTCGAAATCGTCAAGTCTCATGTCGGTGAGATGGCTATTTGGCAAGAAGCGGCACAACTAGCAGTACCCAAGGTGGTTCATAACGTTATTGTCGATAAGAAGATTAATACTGTTGGTCAGCCGCAGATCGTACTCGATAAGTTGGCTCCCAATAACCCCCTGGTCTTTACCGCTGTAGTGGCATTGATGCCCGATGTGACGTTGGGTAAATGGCAGTCCTTGAAATTACCACTAGAGGAAGTCGTTGTAACTGATGAAGAAATTAGTAAAGTAGTTTTGGACTTCGCTTCGTGGCAGGCTACTGAAACCGTCGTCGATCGTCCGGCGCAGATGGGCGACAAGATTGAGGCTGATTTCGAAGTCTTGATTGATGGCGTCGTCATTGAAGGCGGTAAGGCTAGTAAATATCCGCTCGTTCTCGGTGCTGGCACTATGATCCCTGGTATGGAAGAACAATTCGTGGGACTCAAGGCGGGAGAGGAGAAAGAATTTGATCTCACGTTCCCTAAGGAGTATCACCAAGCATCATTAACCGGTAAGCAAGCTCATTTCAAAATCAAAATTATCAGCGTGATGCAGCGCACTATGCCTGTCGTCAATGATGAGTGGGCACAGAAGATTGTAAATAAGACCTTATTCGAATGGCGACAAGAATTGCGTGAAGGTATCAAAGCTGACAAAGAAGCTGAGAAAACTCGCGAGTGGGAAAATAGCGTCATGGAGCAAATAATCGGTGTCTGTACTTTCGGCGATGTTCCTAAGGTTCTACTCGATAATGAGATTTCCAAGATGCTGCACGAGCTTCAGCATAGTGTAGAACAGAAACGCATGAAATGGGACGACTACTTGTCCAGCATGAAGAAGACCGAAGAGCAGATGAAGCAAGAGTTCGAGCCCACTGCTATCAATCGAGTCAAAGCGGCCCTGGTGATGCGACAAATCGCCAAAGAGTCAGAGATGAAATTGACCGTAGAAGAGATGGAACAAGATATTGCCGCGCAAGAACAACAGTATCAAGGTAATGAACAAGCGTTGGAAGTTGTGCGCAGCAGTGAATATCGTGAGTATATGGAAAGTGTCCTGATCAACCGCAAAGTAATGCAGTTGATCCGCGATACGATCGTGGGTAAGTAAGATTAAAAAAAATAATACAGCTCCCTACTGATGAAGTAGGGAGCTGTTGTTATTGGACGCCTTGATTGTGCTCAAGGAAGCTGGCCAAACGCTGACGATAGAACTCGTTGGCATTTGGCACGTCGATAATCACAAAGTCAATCGAAATCGACCCGTCGTCCTCATCGATCTCGATGACAGGGAAGGGTGCGTCGGTTAGATCTTTGCCCTCGGTCAGCTCGACTGCCTTACGCAACCAGCACACATAATAACTCCAGAACAAATGCTGCAAGTTCTCAATAGGATCAGCAGTTAATGGTGTGCCGAGTTTTTGCCGGTGCTCTGCCTCGGGCAAGAGCGGCTGAAGAGGTTTGACGGGAGAAGATCGACGTTCGGGCTTGCCATTGCTAGCCATGTTGAGCTCCTCTCGAGTGTAAGGTACGTACTTAGATAATGTGTAGATAGTAGAGTATTTCCCTATGCTTGGCAAATAAAAAGACCCCGACCGATTCGCGATGTGCTGCGAAAGGGTCGGGGTGGTGGGTTAGGCGAGCTTAGTCTCCACCATGAGATCGGCAGCCGTGGTCGGCTTGCCAGTGTACTTCGCGTACAAGCTGGCCAGCCCACCGAAGAAGGTCGTCGGGCTATCCGGTTTTTCGGTTTCCAACGCCTGCTTCAGGAAGTGCGGCCGGAATTTGCCGTTGGCACGGGCCAGCAGTGCTCCCATCTGCCTGCGCCAGCCCCTGCGACGACGGCTGATACCGAGCTGATCGGCAGTCTCGGCGTAAGCCTGCTCGAGCTTAGCGGCATCCTTGGTCGCGGCTGCTTTGAGCATCGTCAACTTGGCCTTCACCAGCTTGGCGACCGAATTATCCTTAGAAGTATCGGTTGCCTTTATCTGCTTCTTCGCAGCAGGCTTCTTCGTCGCGAGCTTGGTGGCTTTGATCGGAGTTTTGTCAGTCGCGGGGTTGATGACAGTACGCATCAACTCGACCAGCTTGTCGTAGTTTTCGGCTTTCTTCTCGATCTCATCAAGAAGAGCCAAAGCATCTGAGTCGCCCATAGCGATTACAACGGCACGCAACCGAGCGAGCTTAATATTCGTTCCAGTCATGTTGTTCTCCTGTGGTTGGTAGGATGAAACAGTGGGGAGAAGCTTTTGCGTCTCTCCTTCGCGGGTAAAATACAGTTCGCTGTTAAGCCATAACTCCAAGAATGAAATGAAGCTGATTGGCGTGACAGATAGGTGTAGCAAGATGGTGCGCATGCGACAGGAGTGTCCGCTGTAGCGTGAGATGTAGATATGACGTATCACGCGATTGGGATACAATCCTGCTGGTGAACACAGACGCCATATGGTCTGGGCCAGTTGAAATTCGGTTTCCGCTCCTTTGTGCGGTTCGGCTCGAACGAATCGTCGCGGCAGATCTTTTGGTTGTGGTATCAGTAACTGCTGCGACGTCAGCGTTTGCACAGTTTGACGATAGAGCGCTTTGTCGCAATCAGGCTGATTGAAATTGGGCGTTGTTCGTTGTGCGCTGACGGTGACTGCAAGACAAGGACGGGTACTCAAGCGTAGAAGCGGCATGAGAGTACGAGCATCACGAAGTTGTGAATCAAGCTGACCGCAGAAATCTAGATGCAGGGCATCGATACGTGCAGACGAACCGCGCTGTGCCTGCAATGTGCGGGCGAAAGTACCTAGATGATGCGAACAGCTATAACCATGGGTAGCCTGAAGTAAATTGGCTGCGCGTCCTGGATTACGTTCGATCAAGAATCCATTTCGTTGCGGTAAACCGGATTGATGCCAGAGATTGGCTTCCAGACCTTGGCCGCCTAGCGTGACGAAGGTTCCTTGTTGCCGTCTGATATAGGTAAAGAAGAAATTCAGTACTGTTTCCAGTATGACTTGCTTGGTCCGATCGATGTTGCTGGCCATTGATCCCCCGAGGGTTGGATGTGTTAAGAACGTTGAGCAACACTATAAAATGCCAGAGACCCAGAGACTTGTCAAATGTATTGCTATTGACATACTCTTTATAAAATAGTATGGTCGTAAAGTTCTAAGTTCTTCGAAATAACTCGTTGGTCCAACCAACCCAACCTAAGGAGCCCTATCGTGGTCAAGCCAGATCCGGAAAAGGCACCAAGTATCAAGGCGCTCTACTCTGATTCAGGAGTGGGGGGTAAGATCACTCGGCTGGTGGATGAGTTGCGACAGCTTCAGGCTGATGCTGGCTCATCTCTCATAGCTCTGTTACTGGAGAAGTTGATCGCCTTTCTCGAGATCGCCCGTCTGGTCAAAGATGATAAGCTGGCCACTGGCATCAGCGAAGATTTTCAGCTTCTATTAATGACGGTGGATGGCTTTTTCCAGAGTTTGCCGCTGAGTGAAGAGCAGCTGGCTCCTGATGTTTTGGAGTCGGCGGCCAATCTTCTTGTTGCGGCAAGAGAAGTGGAAGATCTGAGGGTATTGACTCAGAGACTGCGACGAGAAGCTGATGAGCTTCGAGCGCAGTATCAAGATCATCTTCGCCAAGACCATGGTGAGATGCTCAAGGTGGCTTCGATGATCGGTGGTGTAGCTGCCAATCATCGGAAATCTCTCCAGCATGAAGAGCGAGTGCGTCGTCTGATGGAAGAGCTGGAGTCTGTTCGAGTCAGCAACCGAGAACTTCAGGCCGAGCTTGATCGTGTTCAAGCTGCTCGAGTTGAAAAGAATATCAACACGCTAAGCGAACAGACTCGTCGTCTAGAACTCGCTGCTGAACGTCTTGTTAGTATTTCTCAGGGCGATGAGGTGACTCACCGAGAAGGTTTGTCGAGCGCGAATATTCTTGATCAGGAGATTGCTCGGCGGACTGCTTGGTTGGCCCAAGCAGCGCAAATGCAAGCTGAGGCCGAAGAGCAACGTGATCCGCTCATCCAGAATCTGGGCGAACTCAAGGAACAGTTGAAGTTTGTCGTCGAGCGTGACGCTCGTCAACAATTGGAAGGGCGTCTCGCGCAGGTTGAAGGACAACTGAAGGTGTTCGATAGCTATATCAGTGAGTTGGTAATGTTGCAGGATCGTATCAAGCGGGGATCGGGTGAGATGTTGATCGGATATCGACGCTCACTCTCAAAAGTTCAGGATCCCAAGTTTGAAGCAGATCTTCGAGTCGCTACTTCTGAAGTGCTGCCAGATATTCTCCCCGTCAATGAACTGTCTACCAGTGGATCGCCAGATAGTTCAGAAGAGGTTATTGAGGGGAAGCGAGAGACATTGTCGCAGATTGCGGCTCGAGTCGGCTTGTCTCCTCGCAATGTCCTGATGATCACTTTGTTTGAGATCCTGCCTAGACTTAAGGGAGTCCCGCCCAAGCGAGCAGAAGCTACGATTGGCGCGATTGCTTCCAAGATCGATTTGTTGCGTGCTTACCAGCTACGATTCAAATCATTTGTGAATTTTCACACGGCCGTAACGGAACAGCCAGACTTTGAAAGTTATCTGTTTTACGCCGGCAAAGTAAATAGTTTGGACCTGCGGCGGAGGACAGATAAACCGCTACGTTGGTCAGTTGAAGATGTCATTACAGCTGATCAGAAAAGCCGATTCCTGGATATGCTGCAAGAACGAGATGCAGTTTACGCTGCCAAGCGCCGGCAAGAAAAGGAAGGCAAATAAATAAGCGCCGGTATTCTACTCACATCGTGTGAGAGAGTACCGGCGCTTTTCAAATTACTTTTTCTTCTTACTCTTGGCCCTGGATCTGAATTCCAGGATCCGTTGACCAATCTCGGTCGTTGCTCGCGGCGATTCAAAATTGTGATACACAGCTACGGCTTCGACGAGGCGCAGAAGCATGTGTTCCACTTGAGCCGCTGGCGCTGTGGGCATACCTTCATAATCGCGTTCATTGATGTGGATGATATTCGGAGATTCCTCGTTGACTTGAGCGAATTGATCCGGGCTCATCGACATTTTGACTAACCAGAAGGTCTGATCACCGATACGGATCGGTAGAGTCTGCGGCCGTCGCTGTTTGGGAGGATTGTTTCCGGTGCCTGTCGCTGTCGTAGTACCCTTGACGCTCGTGCCGCTCTCTGACTTTGTCGCCTTACCCTTGGTGTTGTCAAAGGGTAGCTGGCTAGGTGACATAGCCGGCTCACCCCAGATGGCGGCACACTGTTCGGCTAGACTTCGAAGGCTCTTATCGAGATCCGAGCTACCGAAATCATAACGGTCACCGAGGAGCGCTCTGGCTCGTTCACAGACCTGACCGATCAGAAATCCCTGTAGTCGTTGCCACCGCGCTGTCTTCATGAACTGACTACGAAGGCCGCGCCGTGAGGTGTCTTGATTGGCCAGAAGACCAGGGATGAAGATATCACCAGCTAACTCTGGATGCCAGAGTGGCGCCGGGATATTTTGGCCCAGCTTCATGGCTGTGGTGACTGGAAGTCCGGTCTCTAGATCGCAAAGATGGATGCCTGGTCCACGCGTGAGACGGGTAGCTTCATCAAGGCGATCAATGTGGACACTGATGTCACCTTCGGCAGTTGATTCGACGAGCCGACTGACGAGCTCGGGTGCCAGCAGTGACTGCTTCCCCACACGGATACTCATCGGTAGATCGTGACGTCTGGGTAGACGCCAGCGAAGCGCTTCCCGTATCTCGTCCAGAGACTGGAATACCGGATTGGGAATGATGCAGGCTGTAAACGATCCCTCGATCCCACGCAAGAAATCCAGACTCGGATGCTGTAGTGAGATTTGAGACGTACGCAGATCCTGCTCTTCCTCAATCTGTGCCGGGATGAATTCAACCATTATCACACCTTTTTGCCCATTGGCCCGGGTGATGTAGTAGAATCCTTGACGTGGATCCTTGTTTTCACAGGCCAGCTTATTCATTGCCAACGCTGCGAATCTTCCGATGCGTTTCTGAGCTGCACCATGATGAGATCCTCCTTTGTGAAGGTCGTTCATGGTGGCGCCCAAGTGACGCATGCGAGTGAGATCAATTGGTGTAATACCAGAACCATAATCAAGGATCACCATGGCGCGCTCCTTATCCTTGAGAGGATGAGAGGCCATGAATGAAATATCGATCCTGGCACGAGTAGAATCCCAACCATCAGGCATACAGGCGACTGCGCCGTTGCGAACAATCTCCCACAGACAAGCTGCTGGATCTTCGTAGAGATCATCAGACAGACTGCCAAGCAGATGTGCGGCCGTGAGGATGAAACCGCCTTGCTTCACAGGGACTCCTTCCCACCGCTAGGCGGTGTGAGGATATGAGTAATCTGACGAGCCAGATCAGCTGGTACTCGTGAGCGGAGACGCTTGAGTGCTGCTTCATCGATCTGACTGACACGAAGAAGTTTACCGATGAGCGCCAAGATCTGACTGCGCTCTCCGTCGGTGATCGTCAACAAATCAGCATTAGCTTCTATCAGCGAAACAATCGCGCGCAAGGCCATCAGATGACTGACGACTTGATTGCGATCGGTGGTCACTCGGACAGGCTGTGGTTGTGTCTTCTGCGACGTCACATCGGGTTTTCTCTCGGCCACTTCCATGACGGGGAAGAGATCTTCGCCAGTTGTCATGTAGTGATCCAGAAGGAAAAGCTGATAAATCGTCGCTGGGAACTTGACTCGGTCAGATCGCAGCCAGCTACGAGGACTAAGTCCTGCTCGTGAGCCGATAGTAACATTGAGTCTAGCCAGACCGTAACTTTCTGCCTGCCTCCGCAGTCCCCGAAAGTACTCGTCAAATCGTTCCTCCGGCGGAGCCAGATGCTTAAAGGATTCAATTGCCAAAAGGGCAAGACGGACTTCTTCGAACAATATTTGCTGGATATTGATACCTGCGTATTGTTCGATTTTGCTCATCCACATGCCAATAATGCTGTTTTCACAAGGAATTGTAGTGAGGCGTTTGAGGTGACCAGGAAGCAAACCAGCGTTAAGCAGCTTTTGCTCGATGTCTGGCGTTTCCTGAATCTTTGCCGCTAGACGTATGGGTACTAGTGAGCTTTCGGTAACCTGAGTCTGCATCGTGGTCTCCTTGGAAGTGGAAGAAAGAAAAAATATGTCAAAGAACCGTTATTGCAGCTTTTTAGCTGATTTTCGACTATACAATATTATTGTGAAAAGATCAAGGGTTAACTGATGGATAGTTATTTGTTACTAGTTATTAGTTATTGGGGTAAGAGTTTCAAGTTTCTCAGCCAGAGGCTGATCAAGCTTTAAATCTCCCCGCCTCGCGCAGAACCCCCTCGGTCACGGACTATCCGGAGTCCGGAACCCGGATAGCGGATCCCGCTCTTCCTCCTCTTCCTAATAACTCAGCCAAAGGCTGATCGGCCTCTGGCCGAAATTACGTATTACGCCTTACGTTCTGCCCATGTTATACTATCTTCATGTATTTCGGTTTCCACGCCTCTGCTGCGGGCGGAGTAGATCAAGCACCAGAACGCGCTGCTTCAGAAGGAGCAGAAGTTTTTCAATTCTTTTCCCGCTCTCCTCGTGGCGGTCCAGCTCCCAAGCTAACCAAAGAAATTGTAGCGAACTGGCAGATTGAGCTGAAGAAAAATAATATTCAGGCTACTTACATTCACGCACCGTATTACATAAACTTTGCTTCTACGAACGATAAGATTCGCTACGGATCAGTCGCAGTTATCCGCGATGAGCTCGAACGCGGCACAGTCCTCGGAGTCAAAGGTCTGATGACGCATTTAGGAAGTTCCAAAGATGTCGGTGAGAAAGAAGGTACCAAGAAAACCATTGAAGGTATTACCAAGGTGCTGACTGACTACAAAGGCACGACCAAATTTCTCCTAGAGAACGCCGCCGGTGCCGGAGCTGTTATTGGTGATACGATGGAAGAATTGTCAGCTATCATCAAAGGAGTAGAAAAGAATTTGAAAAAGAAGAATGTCATTGGAGTTTGTTGGGACACCCAACACGGCTTTGCTTCTGGTTATGATATTCGTACCAAGGCGAGCATTGATAGTTGGCTGAAGAAGTTTGATACGCTTATCGGATTGGAACGATTAGTATTATTTCACGCCAATGATTCCAAGATAGAATTCAACGGACACAAAGATCGACACGATGATATCGGCTTCGGCTTATTAGGAGAGAGTACCTTCAAGCTATTAATCCAAAATCCAAAGCTAAAAAAGATAGATATGATTCTGGAAACTCCAGCGGAGAAGGTTGAATACGTAGACACAATTAAACTATTTAAAAAGTTTCGTGATGTCAGACGCTAAATTATTGCAAGTCGCCAAGCGAGCAGCTGTAGCTGGAGGAGCGATCGCGCTTCGTGGCTGGCTTAGCTTAGATCGTAAGACTGTCGGTTATAAGAAGAACGCTGAATTGGTCACCAAGTTTGATGTTGCTTCCGAAACCAAGATACGCTCGATTATCAAACAGACATTTCCTGATGCCTTTGTAGTAGGAGAGGAAAAGGGAACCCAAGGGAAGAGCGGTGAATATCAATGGTATGTCGATCCCATCGATGGTACGACCAATTTCACTATTCACAGCCCGGAGTTCAGCGTTTCTATCGGTATTATGAAAAACGGTGTACCTGAAGTGGGCGTAGTCTACGTGCCGGTGACCAAAGAACTTTTCTGGGCGGTCCGCGGCAAGGGAGCTTACTGCAATGGTAAGCGCCTCACAGTTTCGGCAGTTGATACCATAGGCGCCGCCGTAATTGATTTTGAATTTAGTCATGTCAAGAAATTCAGTGCGGGTATCCTCAAATGGTACGAAGATTTGACGCGTGGTGGTTGGAAGCTGCGACATTTTGGCAGCGACGCTCTGAGTCTCTGCTACGTTGCTTCCGGTCGTATCGAAGCCAGTGTCATGGCGCAGGCCTATCCGTGGGACGTCGCTGCCGGACGATTGATCGCGACTGAAGCCGGCGCTTTGTTCACTGATAAGCGTGGTAAGCCGGTGACTGATCTGCAGCAGCCTTTGATTGCTAGCACGCCTTCGATGCAGCGCAAATTATTGCGAGCCTTGAAATAATGATCATCGCAGTCAAAGTCTTACCACGTAGCCGCCAAGAAGGTTTCTCACTACGTGGGACTACACTTACGCTCAAAGTAACTAAGCCTGCCAGTGAAGGTCAGGCAACCGAAGCAGCCAGGAAATTATTGGCGCGCATCTTATCACTGCCCTTAAATTCTGTTATACTTTCTTCAGGTGTTAGAAGTCGCAATAAATTATTTACGGTCCCGGACTCTGTCACGTGGCCACCGCAACTATGAACCTCTCTAGTCGATTCCTCGTCATGCTCAATGTCTTATTCTTCTTTGCCATTATTGGCGTGGTGATTTTCTTTCAGGCTCGTAGTTATGAAGATCATGTAAATGTGGCGATACAGTCGGTACAAGAGTAGTAACAAGTATAAGGTATGAGGTAGAAAGTAGATGAAGCCTGAAGGCTTCATTTTTAAAACCGCGTTCGATCGTAGATCGAACGCGGTTGCGATTTAACTTTTGGGATTCCAGAAGACTCCGGCCCATTTCTTACCGCGGACTAGGTTGTCTTGATCAATCACCTCGATACGCGTCACCACATTTCCCTGAGTAGCCAGTTTATGAGAGATGTATTGAAGGAGTGTCGGCGCTTCTGGGGTCGGTTCGAAATTTCTGACCCAACCTTCTATCGGGCTTTTCTTGCCTCTCACCCAAACTCTAACGAAGTAATCTCCTTGCACATTAACAGAAGAGCTTCGCGGAATTGAGATCCTACCGATAAAACGAGTGCCATCAGTAAAGTTGATGGTAAATTGCCGACTGAGGCCCGTGAGCATTTTTCGAAATTGTTCCAGTGCCTCGGTGATCCAGATCTCATTTTCAAGTAATGGTCGAGGTTGACGTCCGTGATAATTATGATCGTCCCAGACAGTCCCGTCATCCCAATAGACGAGCCGGTAGTGGTAGGTCTTGTGGACGTACTGGGATTCTACTCTGGTGATGAAACGGCATCCGACGCAGGTTTTGATAGTAGGTGTAGCATATGTGTCATAGACGACAAACTTCTGCCCACAGCGATAGACCGGGTCATCCTGCATGTTTTCTGGCAGAACGAAATCACCGAAGAGAACTTGCGTGCCGACTGCGTAGAACCATGGTGTCAGATAGCTGCAGTTTACATGACGGATGAATCCGGGCAGCTTCTTCAATCGATCCAGTTCACTATTGCCGACAACGGTTTCGAAGTTGTTCGTTGCCTGTTCTAGCGATAACCACTCGCTGAAGTTTGACTGACCACCCCAATGGTCATGAATGACGATACCGCAGCGATCATCGGGCGGAGCGGTAATTTCTAGAACTTCGATGAAGCCACCAGAGCCACCAGCATAGCGGTGTTGCCTGATAGAGTATCGTGACAATCGTCCGTAGGCTCCGTGCGAGGTCTGACTGTGGTTGGTCGTCGGTATATCGACAGAACGAATATGAATAGCGATATATTCACGAACCGTCTCTAGCTCTTCAGGAGAGCAGGTAAATCGAACGAGTTGTCCATCGTCAGTCCTAGCCTCACCGAAGGTATAGTTAGTGATACGTCCATTGGCCATGGAAATCTCCTAGGGTAGGAAGTGATAAGAACGAAGATCTACCAAGCGGTAGAGATGCACGGCTAACCTACTGGATTTGGGTTAAAAATCAAGGAATCTTATAATTTATGTTATCACTTGATTTTCCTTGAAATCATGGTATTATAGGCATTGATTAGTATTTGTGCGAGAGTAGTTTCCGCCAGAGGCGGATCGCCCTATGGGCGACAGTGGTTAGAGGTTGCGGTTTGAAGAAGGCAAAAAAAGCTGTTGAATAATCATCGTGCGAGAGTAGTTCAGTGGTAGAACGTCTCCTTGCCAAGGAGAAGGTCGCGGGTTCGACTCCCGTTTCTCGCTCCATCCTTCGCTTCGCGGAGCGAAGCTACGGATGGCCTTCGGCCAGACGTAGAGACGAAGTCGACGAAGGATGTCCACCGAAGCCTTGGCGAAGGTGGACGATAAAATAAACCCCTCGAAGGAGGCTTTATTTGTATCTAGGCAATTAGCGGAAATACATTTACAATTACGCCAACTGTTCCGCAAAGATATATAGCGGTAAAGGGCTAGTTGTGGATTGTCTAAGCGTCTACCCTATGCTACTATTGCGGCATGAGTAAGCGAAGCTGGACAATTAAACAATTGGGACGGGCGGTTAAAGAATCGTTTAGCTATCGGCAGGTACTTACTAAGCTTGGTTTACGTGAGGCTGGGGGTAATTACGACCAGCTCAAAAAGTATATCGTAGAGCAAAAGTTATCGACCCAACATTTCAAAGGACGCGGCTGGAATAGAGGGTTGACCGGTATAGGTATAGAACGTATTCCATTGAAAGAGATTCTAGTCAAGAATAGCACCTTTCAAAGTTACAAGTTAAAGAAAAGACTCTTAGCAGCTGGTTTGAAGAAACCTCACTGTGAGGAGTGTGGTTGGGCTGAAAAAACTTCAGATGGGTATCTACCGCTAGAGTTGGATCATATTAACGGAGACCGTCATGACAACCGATTATCCAATGTAAGAATTTTATGCCCCAATTGTCATAGTCTGAAGCCAACGTATAGAAGTAGAGTGAGAAAATAATATCAAGCCGAGGTGGAGAAACTGGTATACTCACAGCACTTAAAATGCTGCGGCGAAAGCCATGCGGGTTCGAGTCCCGCCCTCGGCACCATCCCGCTAAGCGGGATACATCAAATAACAAAGGGACGAGAAGTTTATCCTGAGCTAGTTTACCCCGAGCTTGTCGAGGGGAAGGAAGTCCCGCCCTCGGCACCATGCATTATAGAATAGCGGCTAAAGCCGTTATTTTTATTTTGACGTAATCGCCGCACTCCCGTACAATCTTAGTATGTCTATATCACGTGGCCGCATCATGGTCTTGGCTATTGCCCTCCTTCTGATAGGGGGCATAGTCATTGTTAGTTGGCAGGTCTTCACGGCCGGCCCGGTAGCCTCTAATTATTTTATCGTCCCCAAGGTACTAGTAGCGGCTTCGGTGCCGCTGGACCAGACGTATCAGTCGACTGACGTTCCTTTTAATTTTAAGTATCCCCAAGATTGGAACGTTCAAGTAACTCCATCATCTGCCAAGCTATCAACGAGCAAAGCGCAGCAATTACTCCGCGCTGATCTAGGACAACCGATGATAGAGATTAACCGCGTCTTAGTGGGAAGTAGTGTTTATCCATTGGAGTGCCAGCCCAATGCTGCCTCACTTGAAGATTGTGCCGGCAAGCCCTTGGCTACTGGTGCGTTCTTGGATCTGCACGTGATGTATCACCGCGAAGCTACGATGACTGATATTATTGCTGCGGCGCAGAAGTCATTGCCCGATCCCAAAGATATCGACGAATCACCGATTAAGTTGGCGGGACAGACTATCTATGAATGGAAGGGGTTATCCTGTGGGCCCAAATGTTATGTCTTACGAACATTGATCCTTCCTCTGGGTGAGCATCAGACGTTACAACTTTTTGCCAATGTCTATATTCAGGAAGCATTGAATCAACAACAACTAGCCAATACCTTGCGAGGGTATCAAGAACAGATGGACGCAGTCATTGCTAGTCTGACTTTGAAGTAATATGAATCGTTGGATTATTATCGGCGGAATATTGGTAGTCTTAATTGCTGCCAATATTTTTTATTTACTGCAATTATCTTCACGTCAGGTCGTTCAAGCACCGAGTTTGCCTCAATTGGCGCAAAGACTTATTCCGTCTGGTATCAAGCCTCAAGATGAATCGATAACGTTGTTTGCGGCCGGCGATATCATGCTGTCTCGCAATGTGGCGGCCACGATCAAAGCTCAAGGCGATGATCACTATCCTTTCAAGGCAATGCAGCAGCGAATTAGTCAGGCCGATATTGCTTTTGCCAATCTAGAATCTCCGATCACTGTTGGACCAGAAGTCAAAACTGGCTCATTCACCTTCCATGCTAACCCCGGTATTGAGCAGAGCTTAGCTTGGGCTGGGTTTGATGTTTTGTCTCTAGCCAATAATCATCTGCCCAATTATGGTGAACAGGGCATCAAAGATACAGTTTCTTTACTCGCTGCAGTTGGTATCAACCATGCTGGCGCCGGTGCTGATGCAGACGCGGCTTTGAAGCCAGC
>CAZIOU010000004.1:51478-63731 GCA_964540995.1 uncultured Gammaproteobacteria bacterium
ATTCTTTATAGTCTGGGTAATTTCGTCTTTGACCAGATGTTCTCGACCGAAACCCGCCAAGGCTTGACTGCTACTATTACCTTCGGACCTTCTGGCGTGACAGATATTTGGTTGGCGCCTATATTGATTGAGAACTATGCTCAACCGCGACCGCTAAATCCCGATGAGGCTCTGGATGTTGTTCGACGGTTTATATTACCAGTGACTACCAGTACGCGAGACAATCTTCTTGGTTGGTCAGTTAATCTCTAATCTTGACAATAATCGCTCGAAGCGTAAGCTGGCCTTAGTTATTCGTTCTTACTTACGCGAGGAGGGATTGTATGTGGAAGTATTTCCTTGGTTCATTCGCACCCGACGGCTTCAGTGTTTCTGTTTTCAAGACACAAGCACTAATCGAAGTTGGGAAGCGTTTTCAGGCACGCTCATTGGTCAACGGTCGTTTCGAGCTGGTGTATGTCAGAATTCTGTTGTCTGACGAGACCGGCAAATGTATCGCTGTCATGGAGGCTATGAGTCAAGCTACTGAAACGAGCTTCTACCGAGATGCCATCAACGATCTGGTAGTCACTACGGCAGAGTTTGTTGCGGCCGAAGTTGCTGTCGAGAGTGTGGAGATGGTTGAGGAGGCTCTTCGGGATCACGAGCAGTGAAATTGGCCCGACATATTCTACGGAATGTGTCGGGTTTTATAGTTTTCAACAGCGTTACCCTTGCGCGGTTCAATAGGTCTGCTATGATGACACTCCGTCCCAAAATTTCGCATCGCGTAACCCGCGATTTATTATTTTCGGAGACGAGATTAATTAGTTCTTTCTAACCATGTATAGAATCATCGCGTTCTGCGCGTATTGGTTGAGTCATCTCATTCCGAGAGGGCACGACACCTTAGTCGGTCACGGACATCAGTTATGGGAAGAACATCAAGATACGCAGGAAGAAAATTTGCGTCGTTACGGTTTGCGCTAACGGCGCATTTTTTAATTTGTAAATATTTATTTGACAGAATAATTGAAAATTAAAATCCAGACTGCTAAAATAGTCTGACAAATTGATGGTTTTACTGGCATTTCGACGGCTTTTGGTCGGATCGGATGAACAGAAAATTGCTATTTACTTAGTAATCGCCCGTCAGACATCGTGAGCGACGGCGACAATTAGAGAGGATAAGTTAATTTCGAGACAGTGTAAACGTTTATTCTGCAGAGCAGAGTAGCCTGATTTAATATACTCAAAATATCAATTAGTTTCGGAAGGGTCAATAGTTATTTGTTATTAGGGAAGACGATGAATCAAGAAATTAAACATTTCAATCAACTTACGGTGTGGCAGCAAGCTCATAACCTAGTGTTAGAGATCTATTCACTAACGTTGCAATTTCCTCAAGAGGAAAGGTTTGGAATAATTATCCAACTTCGTAGAGCTTCTAGCTCAATTACAGCTAATATTGCCGAAGGATGTGGGCGCTACCACCTGAAAGAAAAGACCAGATTTTATTATCAGGCACGGGGATCATTAGCAGAAGTTCAGAACTTTCTGATTCTCTCGAAAGATCTTCACTATATTAAACCGGAACGCTTCAATGAACTACATCAACAGGTAATTAATATCTGGCAGCTTCTCAACGGGTTAATTCGATCAATTTGTGAACGTATCGAACGCGGCTCTAGCCCATAACATCATGTCGGAGGCATTTTCCCCCAAATAACAAATAACTATTAACTAATAACTAACATCATGGATCTAAACAAAGTTTCCCTTATCGGTAATCTGGTCAAAGAGCCACTATTACGTAAAACGTCAGGTGGTCAGTCAGTCGCTAGCGCCAGCTTGGCTACCAATTATATCTGGCGTGATCTGCAGACCAAGCAACGCAAGACATCAGTTGAATTTCATAATGTCGTGGCTTGGGGTCACCTAGCCGATATTATGAATGAATATCTGAAGAAAGGCGCCAAAGTTTATGTCGAAGGTAGATTACAGAGTCGTAATTGGACAGACAAGCAAGGCAAGAAGCACTACACCACCGAAGTTATTGCTGAAGATCTGATCATGCTAGGGCACCGTAACAAAGATAGTAAGACCGAAAAGTCAGCCGATGCGTTAGCCAAAGAAGAATTAGCAGTCGAGGACCTAGGATAACAAACAACGTTGTTTTGAGCTTGGGCTGAAAGTTTACATCCCTGTTCTTTCAGTCCTTGCTCAAGATAGGGACTCGGTACTCGTTACTGGGTACTCGAATAATGTAAAAAAGTATAAATCATATGAGAAATATTAAAAATTTTTATGAACTTGACGCGTGGAAGGTTTCTATGGAACTAACATTAGCTATATATCGAATTGTGAAGGATTTTCCGACAGAAGAAAAATTCGGCCTTATCAGTCAAATGCAGCGAGCTTCAACTTCAATTATGGCCAATATTGCAGAAGGGTTTGAACGCTATCATACCAAAGATAAAATACGTTTTTATTATCTGTCTCGAGGCTCACTCGCTGAAGTACAATGTTTTCTGATGATCTGTTCTCGACTGCAGTATGTTTCAGATGAAATCTCTAACGAATTATTGGCACAAACCGAGAGGATTGCCCAACTAATAAATGGACTTATCAGGTCCCTATCAAATAGTGATCGAGTACCGAGTGACGAGTCCCTAGTACCGCTAACACCATGAAAAAAATAGTTACAATTTTGTGCCTTGTTATCTTCCCATTATCGGCGCATGCCAATATTATATTTTCCGAAATCATGTACGACCCTGCCGGTACCGACAGCGGACATGAGTGGGTGGAGCTCTATAACAATGGTAGCGATCCTATTAGTATCGATTCCAATTGGCGCTTCTCCGATGGGAGCAATCACACGTTGAATCTCACTCAAGGCACTTCAACTATTGAAGTTGGTCAGTTTGCAATCATTGCTGATAACCCAGCGCTCTTTCTAACCGATTATCCTGACTATAGTGGTAACCTCTTTGATTCTACTGTTGCACTAGCTAATAGCGCGGCTACTATGTCCTTGCGCAACGCTACCGACACGATGGAAACTATTACGTTTACCTCCGGCTGGGGCGGCAGTGGTAATGGTAAGACGCTGGAGAAGAAGGATGTTACTGCGGGAGATGATGTGACCAATTGGCAAGAATCATTTGTCATGGGCGGAACGCCGGGGCTGGTCTCTTCTCTAGCACCTGAGCCAACGCCAACTACGACGGTCGATTATTCTGGTCTGAAGCTGAATGAATTTCTGCCTGACCCGGTTGGTGATGATGCGAGCGGAGAATGGATTGAGTTGTATAACGATTCAGATCAAGCAATTTCGCTGGCTGGTGTCACTATCCAGGATTCGTCTACCAGCCACTTTACTTTGAGCAACGAAATTATTGAAGCCCATCAGTATCTTCTGATCAATCGCACTCAATCAGGTATTGCCCTTAATAATAGTGATGATGCGGTGATACTGCGTGATCCAGCAGGTAATCAGATTGATACAACATCATATTCTGGAAGTAGTGAAGGTTGGTCGTGGGCCTTGATAGATGGAGGGTGGCGCTGGTCACGCTTGCCGACGCCAGGGGCAGTCAATCAGATCCCGATCAATCATCCGCCTGAAATCGGTTATACCATCAGTACTACAACGGCTGAACCGAAGAAAAGTATTCTCTTCGATGCTTCGACATCTCGCGATCAAGATGGTGACGAGTTAAGTTACTGGTGGGATTTCGGCGACGGTGATACCAGCAATCGTAAAAGTATCAGCCATAAGTATGACGATGAGGGAGAGTACTTAGTGTT
The DNA here is from genome assembly GCA_964540995.1 of uncultured Gammaproteobacteria bacterium. GTDB lineage: Bacteria > Patescibacteriota > Patescibacteriia > UBA1558 > 2-01-FULL-52-15 > JAZDLR01. The sequence continues at coordinate 55,271 of CAZIOU010000004.1, forward strand.
ACTACGAATACGTGATAGTCAATCCGCTAGCGTGGAGCAAACAATAAAGATTGTTGTTGCTAAATTGCCTACTGAGACCAGCAATAGTGAGACGTCACAGAAAAAGGTATTCACATCCGTGGCCACATCTTCGGCTCCCGTATCTGATGCTATCGTGATCAGTGAATTTCTGCCTAACCCAGCAGGCAGTGATAAAGATGAGTGGATAGAGCTGTATAATTCTGGTTCGGAAGTTGTGTCGTTGGCCGGTTGGAAACTTGATGACAGTGATGGTGGCAGTAAACCCTTTACCTTTCCCGTTGGCACAGAGATCAAAGCGGCGGAATATCAAGTCTGGGCCAAAGCAGCGACCAAATTATCACTCAATAATTCTGATGACAGTGTTAGATTGTTAGAACCTGATGGTCAGCTGATAACCAGCATTGATTATAAGGAAACCAAAGAAGGGCAGTCGTATGAATATAATCTTGATGACGAGGAATGGCGTTGGCAACCAAGCCCAACACCGGGAAGCGGACCGGTGATCGTGCTCGGTGCCACTACCGATTCTCAAGCATCTTCTACATCAATAACTACTCTTGCTTCTGTTAACTCGGTGACAGCGCACGTCATCGTGCCGGCGGGTGTCTGGGCCAAGCAGAAGATGTACGTACGATTGGGTAGCGATGATAGTTGGGCTGAAGTCTATCAGAACAAAGGCTTATTTCCTTCGGTGCAAATGGGAGATATTGTGACGATAGAGGATTTCGTGACTTCCAAGACCACCGGAGTCACGCGCTATAAGATTCAATTAGCTGATCAAGTGCAAATCATTGGCCACGAAGATATTGATTGGGATGCTTCAATTAGTATTTCCGCCATTGATGACCAAGATGTTGATGCAGCAGTGCAGGTAGCTGGTGTAGTTGATACCAGCAGTAAGAAATCCTTCACGCTGACTGATGATAGTGGTGAATCGATCAAGGTTATGCTAACAGCAGATAACGGGGAGCCACTGAAGAAAGGATTGCATGTTACGGTCAAAGGAGTAATCCAGAAAAATAGTGCTGGCTATTTCTTGAGAGTGATCAGCTCTGTCGACATCACCAGCGAACAGGTTGTTGGTCAGCTAGCTGATCAGACAGCGACGTCGAGCCAACACATAATAGCAGCCAAGAGTAATCAGCCTGATTGGTCAGGCTGGATCGCTGGGGCGGTCACGGCGGTTTCGGCAGCTGCTTATGCAGTCTATAAATACTGGTGGGTCAAATAAGTTTAGCTGGTCAGGTCAGATTTGACCCGGCGTGGCTATTCTATTACTCTACTATTGTATGATTACTCAATTTGAAGGCAAGAAGGTCGGTGTCTTGGGGTTTGGCATTGAAGGCCAAGCTATGACCAATTGGCTACTGACCAATGGCGCTTCTGTCATCGTCTTTGACGAACGCGCTTTTGATCCTTCGATCATAGAGCATTTCCAAGGGAAAGCCGTGGAGTTTAGATCGGGACCGTTTACAGATTTCACCGGTGTCGAAGTGATCGTTCGTTCTCCAGGAATCCGCCCAGACATTGCTGCGCTGGATGTAGCTCGTCAGCAAGGAGTCATCATTACCTCCTCGACGCAGATATTTCTGGAGCGAGCCAAAGGAACGGTGGTTGGTGTCACGGGCACTAAAGGTAAGGGTACGACTTCGCAATTACTCTACAATATTATTTCTTCCGATCGTGACAATGTATATTTAGGAGGTAATATTGGCACATCACCATTAGGTTTCTTGTCTGAACTGAATGATCAATCTATTACTGTTTTGGAATTATCTAGTTTCCAGTTAGCTGATGTGACTCGAAGTCCGCACATTGCCATTGTCTTGATGGTTACCTCTGAACATCTGGATTATCATCCGAGCCAGGAAGCCTATGTTCAAGCCAAAGCTGGTATTACCAAATTTCAAACCAGTGGTGACACGGTGATTTATAATAGCGATTATCCAGCCAGTGTGGCTATTGCCGGCTATTCTAAGGGTCGGAAATTGGAAGTCAGTCGTAAGCACATTGATAGCGACGGATGTACCGTGAAAAATAATTTATTAATTGTTCAATTTGATGGTCAGGAAGAAATTTACATGGCGGCCAGCGATTTCGGACTAGTCGGTCAGCATAATTGGGAAAATATTTGTGCTGCCGTCATGGCTGCCCGAGCTCTCGGGAGAAGTGATCAAGCGATTATTAGTACGATCAAGAAGTTTTCTGGTCTGGAACATCGCTTGGAGTTTGTCGCTGAGAAATATGGCGTCAGCTACTATAACGATTCTATATCCACCACACCGGAGTCGGCTATTGCCGCTTTACAAGCATTCTCTCAACCAAAGATAATTATTCTCGGAGGTTCCAGTAAGCAGAGCAATTTCACCCAACTAGCCGAAGTGATTAAGACGAGTAACGTCAAAGCCGTTGTTGGTATTGGTCAGGAGTGGCAGCGTATCAAAGAAGCGATTGGCTCAACCAATATCCAATTGATAGAAGGTTTAGAAACGATGACCGACGTTGTTGCAGCCTGCGCTCGGACCGCTACTGCTGGTGACGTTGTCTTGCTGTCACCGGCCTGCGCAAGCTTCGGAATGTTCCACGATTACAAAGATCGTGGCCATCAGTTTAAGGACGGAGTTAAAGCCTTATAAAATAGTTCAGCCCCGCCAAGCTTAGTTGACGGGGCTGTTTTTCATTTGATTCTGCTGGAAACCGCCAGCTTGGGATCATCGATCATCCAGCGATGATGAGTCAGTCCTGCGAGCGATAGTCCTGGCTGGGGGTAGTAGTCGGGGATGGCTTTGGTGAAACCGTCGGGGTCGGTTTGACGGTCGGCTTCGATCGTCTTTTCAACCTCCTCGAGACCATAGGGGTCGGCCTTGTGCCAGCCTTGTGACATCTTGGCGGGCTCGATCAGATCATGCAACTCGATGTGCAGTTGGATGATCCCATTGGTTGTTCCAGAAGTGCCAGCCCGACCAAGGTATTGGCCAGCCTCGATGGGATGCCCGAAGAAGGGTCCTGAACCGTTAGTCACTTCGGGTACTGTGGGTATCCTCCGGCTGACGCTGTTGAGGTGAGCGTAGATCGTGCGACAACAAGGGCCAGAGTTGGAGGCTCTCCAATGTACTATGACATAGGTACCCCAGGTATCACTGACTGCTTGGTAGGCAAGACCTTCGTGCATGGAGAAGACTTCGAAGCCTTCTGCCTTGATACCGCGACCCAACACCAGAGGCGCTTTGATCGGCCATTGGTCAGGAGTAGGAGCCTCATGACCGGTCACGAGTACATAGTCGATACCGAGATGTTTGGTACCTGGTTTGTCACCGAGGACTCCGACGTAGCTGGCAAATCCTTCTGCCAGCCGCACACGCGGATCAGCGAAAGGAAGATTTGCCAGAAACTTAGGCATGGGCGTCGTCTCCTGTGAGAGTAAAGGACTCATTTTCTGTAGGACGAATATAGAATAATCTTTTTCGCCAAAAGTTCAAGAGTCGGTCGGTTCCCAGAGTGGTCGGTAGATGGCAGTTATGGTGCGACTAGAATCAAAAGTCCAGTGATGCTGTTGGATGGTTTTGGTAACTGCGCTGTTACTGACGGCTTGTTCTTGTCCTAGGTAGAAACCGATGTGACTATGTTTGTCGCCCTTCTCATCGATGATAGTTTCCCAGACCAAGATATCTCCCGGCTTCGCTTCGGAGACTTTCTGCCAATGGAGCGCTTCTAGGTTTCTAATCAGACCGAAGACCGTGACACTCAGCTGGGGCAAAAGATCGCACATTTTGAGTATCGAAGAGACGAAGAAAGCGCATGACAGATCACCGTTATTCATAATGTCCTGCTCACGGCCATTGACGCTGGCGTACATCTGTCGCCAGGTGGTAGAGCCGACGCTATTTCGAATCAAGGCTAAGTAACTCTCGGGACGCAGTATTTCGACGATTGGTTTAGTAGGTTGTAGTTTATCCATGAGATTCGATGAGAGGGAGAAGTTGAGGTAATTTAACAATATTGGCTTCTCTATTATAGTGAGACATTGCGTGTTCCACGATAACTCTGGCATGTAAGTTTTTTTCAAACAGGTGTTTGTTTTCTGTTAGCGGCACCCAAGGATCATCGTCTGATAATAAAATAGTTATTTCAGAAGTATGAGACATAACGTTAGCAAAGTTAATCGGAGTCTCGAGCCATTCTTGTGCCACTTCTTGTTCTTCTTTTGTTTCTAATTCATGAAGTGTCAGCCACGGTGCGACCAAAATTAATTTACCTACCATCTGCCCCTCAGGTAATTGTTCAAGATATCTCAATATTGTTTGAGCGCCGATGCTATGCCCAATGAATAGTGTGTTCTCATCAACTAATCCGATTTCTTGCTTAAGAAATGATATCCAGTCGGCAATTTTTGGCTTTTCTGGGTGAGGTAATGCAGGAACAATAACCTGATAATTTCGTTGCAACAGTTCTTTTTTTAGCCACGGCAACCAGGCGTCTTCTGGACTGCTTTCCCATCCGTGGACAATAATTACTTTTTTCATATGACTTTTCCTAATAACTAATAACAAATCCCTAATTAAATTTTATCTTTGTGTTCGGAATAGAAAATATTCTCCCGCTTCAATCCCAGAGTTACCAGTCTATCAGTCAACCATGTCTTCATAGCTTCTTCAGTGTCGAAATTTATCTGATGATCGTCAACTTTGGCCGCCCAACGATTGACGCTACGCAGTACGTCCATTTTATTGAACACAATATGGGTCACGCCATTGAGACGGACACCTTTCTCTAGTAAGTTCCAGTCCAGCCAATTACATTGTCGGGCGCGTCCAGTCGTAGCGCCATACTCTTCTCCTGCTTCACGAATTTTGGTGAAGATGGAATCTTCTGGTTCGAATTTCTTGAGACCAACGTAGGTTTCATAAATCTTGGCTACTCCCCAGACATTCTCGACTGCGGTGTGCGGCAAGCCGTTCATCAGAGCGCCGGCCACGGTCGCATGACTGGAAGTGACGTAGGGATAGTCACCCCAATCAATGTCCAAGCCGAATCCTTGTGCACCTTCACATAAGACATGTACTTCGCTGGGATTGTGATGGAATTCTTCATAGATGTCGATGAGATACGGTTGTAGCTCGGGGACACTTTCGGCGCGTATTCCAGTGCGGGCATGTTTGTCTCTATAGGCTGGTCCGATGCCGGTCCGTGTAGTACCGATCTTGGATTCATTGCTATCTTCATGTAAATGTTCCTCGGTCACGATGTGAGTATTTTTGGCGATGAAAACCTTGTCTTCAACGGTGATTCCGCCAGCTTTGATCTGTGCTAGTTCTTCTAGAAATTTCTTCACATTCAAGACGCAACCTGGACCGATGATTGATTTGATACCGAAGAATACACCCACAGGCACTTGATGGGTGACAAATTTCTTACCTTCATGAAATATGGTGTGACCAGCATTGCCGCCACCGTTGTAGCGGATCACATGAGTGTAGCCAGCAGTTTTGCAAAGATGATGAGCGACCTTGCCTTTGGCACAGTCGCCGTATTGGAGGTCGACGATGATGTCGGTAGTCATAGCTGAATGTAGGTTAAGAATTACTGGGTTAGTATATCTAGAGAATACGACTTTTGTATAGAGCATTTTGGATAAATAAAAAAACCGCCTAAACGGAAAATGTGGTGGACCCGAGGGGGATCGAACCCCTGACCTCTTCCATGCCATGGAAGCGCGCTACCAACTGCGCTACGAGCCCAGATAATTTCATGGTGGGTCCGAGAGGACTCGAACCTCTGACCTCTACAATGTCAATGTAGCGCTCTAACCACCTGAGCTACGAACCCATGAATTTTATGTCAGTTAGCCTTCTCGTCTCTCTATCCTTAGATTTATCCCGCTCAGCGGGATGGTGGGCGAAGAGAGACTCGAACTCTCACGGCTTTCGCCACTAGCTCCTAAAGCTAGCGTGTATACCAATTTCACCATTCGCCCTCAAATCGAGTTCGATGTTAGTTTCGCTCCTACCCCGTTTAGCGGGGACTCCGGCTTCTGACAAACAAGGATGTCAATGAATAGCTCCTATTTTATAATGTATTTTTGAACCAATGTCAAACGTTTACATAGAGCCAAACCTATTGTAATCTATTAGTACTATGGAAAATGGAGAATTAATTGCGGTAGCACCGGAAGCCCCCAAGCCGGATGAATTATTAGGTCAATATCTTGAAGCCAAGCGCTCTGTAGCAGAAGTAAGCGAGTCTGATATTGATGATATCGAATCTGCCTTTAGAAATAGTCCAGCCATTCGTGAATACGAGCTGGAGCAAATTACCGTAGAGAAATTAGAAAGTTCGGATCAATTAGTGCGCGATTTGGCAGTACAGGCCGGTCTTGCATCAGATGTGATAGAAGATCTAGTCGCTCGTCAGCGTGAATTAGTAGCTGAAATAGAAAAATCGGTCGAAGATTATGTCAATCGCGTTCGCTCTTTCGAGCAAGTTGATACCATTCAACGACTTCGTCTAGAGCCAGAGCATTATCGTCAAAGCCGGGAGAAGCACGATGAGTATCGCCGCTATGCTCACAATGCCATGATTGATTCTTTTAGAGCCTATAATCGTTTCATGAGTGTCGAGCTCCACACCAAGTACGGTATTGATGTCAGAAATGAATATTTATTTCCCGAAGAAATGTTCCCGCTTCACACTGATAATCGATTTATTGCGCGTGATCATTCTGAAGACTGGGCTAAGCAGTCAGATTATTTCATTCGCGCCCGACATTTGATAGGGCGACTGCAAGAAAAAAGACGGACCCAGGAAGGATCCGTCACAGAGACTGTTTAGCGCCGACGCGGTGTCGGGAGCAAGAGATAGCGATTGAGGCCACTGAGCCAGAGCAGAAGCTCGATGTCGTTACATTCCGCGGAAGGCCAGAAGTCGGGCAGGTCAGAGTTATCTCGGGCATAGGCAATTTTTTCTCGAATGATATTCAGTTCCGGAGCGATACGTTCGAGGTCTTCATCGGTGACACGTTGAGGAGTGTTACCGATTATCTGCATTGCCTTGGTTTTGAGACCCATCACTCGACTAAGGTCGAGTTTTTTGATGGCAGTCAGCCAATTGCTATCTTGAAAGAGCGTAGCCATGGTCAAATCCTTTCGGAGTATATTCTGCTAATCACAGGAGAGGAAAGACGATAGTAGAGAATTATTACCACATACTGGCAATTATGTCAACTAAAGGGGAAAAGCTGTTGAAAACAAGGGTTAGAAAGCTACTTCTAGGATATTTGACAAGGAAATCGATTCGCTCTATAATACCTTACGAACTTAAGAAAGTTTCCCAAGTTGATAAAAATTAGCTAAGAATAGCCAAAAATGACTTCATTAGTAATCAGCTTAACCACCTAGGATTTTGGGGACTTTCTGACCTCGAAATCCGCGCTACCGCGGTTTTTTGTTCCTCCTGCAGCTGATTACGCTAGAAATCTTCAGAAAAATGACGAGAATCGAGGATTCTCACCACCTTTCTGGATGTTTCGGACCCTCCGCGTAGCGGAGTACAAGAACTTTGACAACTGAATATTCATGAGCATCTTAATTCGCATTGCTGGAGAGCAATGTGTAATGTAGAGACTCTCTCGTAAAAATATATAAATATGCTTGCCCTGTACTGTCAAAAGTATAGGGAGACGGTGATGAGCTGCTGGGTACTTCAACCAGTGGTATTTGAAGCTTCTAAAGCTTTGGATAGTTGTCACCAAGGGCATATGGTGGATGCCTAGACATTAAAAGACGATGAAGGACGTAGCAATCTGCGAAAAGCTTCGGTGAGGTGATAAGCAACCTGTGACCCGGAGATATCCGAATGGGGTAACCCGGTCGAGCAAAACTCGATCATCACCATCTGAATTCATAGGATGGTAGAAGGTAACCTGGGGAAGTGAAACATCTCAGTACCCAGAGGAAGAGAAAGAATTAACGCATCTATTAATTTTACGCGTCACTTTATTGTGGCGAGTAGGATTAATGGGTGCATCTATTCCCTAAGTAGTGGCGAGCGAAAAGGGAAGAGCCCAAACTTTTAGTAAGATAAGGTACATGAAGCGGCGGCCGCAAGGTCGACGTGGAGTGTATTGCAATGACCACAAGTCTAACGCTGCTAGAAGTGTTGTAAGAGGTTACGTTTCAGAGCTTGTGGCTCTGGATAAGAGTATACGAAATATAATTTGTTTAGTTGAACGATCTGGAAAGGTCGGCCATAGAAGGTGACAGCCCTGTAAGCGAAAAACATTATAGCTCTTAGTAATTTTCTTGAGTACTACAAGACCGGAGAAATCTTGTAGGAAACCAGCGTCACTATGCGCTAAGGCTAAATACTTTTAATGATCGATAGTGAACTAGTACCGTGAGGGAAAGGTGAAAAGCACCCCGATGAGGGGGATGAAATAGTATCT
>CAZIOU010000005.1:0-60791 GCA_964540995.1 uncultured Gammaproteobacteria bacterium
GCGCTGATAATCTGCTGTACGATCTCAGTCAGCGAATCTTCATTACTTTCTTGATGCAGATCGAGTCGTTCGGCGATAGCATGTGGATCCTCACCCGTAGTTACCATGGCGGAGAAGATTGTCTGGGCCGCTGAACTATTGACCTTACCCTGATAGACGAGGACGATAAATTCTGCCATGTCTTCCGGCGTGACTGGTGACTGCTCGATAGTCTTGCCAGCAGCGTTCAAATGTTTAAAAAGTTCAGTCGTGATCCAAGCGAAAGCCAACCGACCCAACTTCTTACGATTAGCTTGCCAGATCTCTTCTTCGCTGCCACTGGACTCTCCTGACGACAAGAGCCAGTCACGCAATTCACTAACTGTGGCTTCGAAATAATTGGCTGTAGGGATATCCATGGAGATCAATTCAGCATCACCATAATTGAGCAAATACTCATCCATGAAGCGATTGCGTTTGGCGGACGGTAACTCTGGTAGCGAGCGCTTGATCGCTTCTACTTCTTCAGCTGTCAGTTCGACTGGCGGCAAATCTGGCTCGGGGAAGAAACGATAATCATTACTTTCTTCTTTGGTCCGCTGCTCCACGGTCACTCCTTCATCGTCCTTCCAGCCACGAGTACTACCCTGCTTCGGTGCCATATCACCCTCCCAGAGTGCTGTCTGCCTTTCGATCTCATAGTGCAAAGCACGTTCTACCGCACGGAAAGAATTAACGTTCTTAATCTCTGTCTTGGGGTACAGCTTCACATCACCAACTGGTCGCAAGGAAATATTGGCATCGACACGCAACTGTCCCTTCTCCATATCAGCATCCGACACTCCAAGGTAACGAGCAATCAAACGTAACTCTTGTAAGAAGCGTTTGGCTTCAGCGGGCGTGCGGAAATCAGGTTTGGTGACGATCTCAGCCAAAGGAGCTCCGGCACGATTGAAGTCAATCAGGCTCTGACCTTTGATGTGGAAATTCTTGCCTGTATCTTCTTCTAGGTGCATACGCTCAATACCGAATCGGCGTTCTTGTCCTTCGACTATCAGCAACAGATAGCCATCAGTAGCGATCGGCTGATCAAATTGGGTAATCTGATAGCCCTTGGGTAAATCGGGGTAGAAATAATTTTTGCGATCAAATTTGGAAAAGCGATTAATATAGCAGTTAATGCCTAACCCCATACGAATTCCTTGTTGGATAGCTTCAGCGTTAACCAATGGCAAAGTGCCTGGGTGTCCGAGACAGACAGGACAGACAGCCGAATTGGGTTGCTCGTTATCACGATCATTAACGCAACGACAAAACATCTTGCTCTTAGTCTTGAGCTGCAGATGAATCTCTAGACCGATGATCGGTTCGTATTTAGACATGGAGACGTGATTGGATAGTATTCCAGATAGCGTTATTGATAGCTTCTCTCGACATCATTGTACCATTGTCCATACACTCGATCAAAGCAAAATTATCAAACTTACTAGCGATCTCCAGATAGACTTGCTCCGCTGCCCGTAGATGCTCTAGATTGCCTTCAGTCAAATCACGTTTCTTCTCCCCGATATAGGAGCGCGGAGCTTTCTGATCAACTAATTGCTGACCTACTTCGGCAGGCACATGCAGGATAATATTGAGGTCTGGCTTAGGGATACCACAAATCTCATATTCCAATTGATACAACCAGTCAAAGAACTTCTGCCGCTCCACCGGATCTTTGATCTGCGCACCCTGATGTCCCATGCTGGCCGTGACATACCGATTGGACAGGACAATATAGCCATCAGCCAATTGGCGCCGGATCTCGAAGCTGGCCGCGAAACGATCCAAAGCGTAGAAGAGTGACGCACGCTTAGAATTGACCTGCTCCAACGTACCATAGTTACCGTTCAGATATTGCTCACAGAAATAAGCTGAAGCTTGACCGTAGCGCGGGAAATCAGCTACCGCTACTCGGTAACCTTTGGCTTGTAGTCGCTGAGCCAACAATTGCACCTGTGTCCCTTTGCCCGAGCCATCGGTTCCATCAATAACAATCAACTTACCCGTGACTACTGCTTTGCGCTGAGCATTGCAACTACGGCACAGGGGTAGATAGCTTTCTTTGCCGCCCACTTCGAATCGTTCGTGTGACTGTGATTTACGGTAAGACCGAGTGGCGTTATCAGCATTGCAATCAGCGCAGACAGCTTGCAGCTTCTCGATATATTCTGATACACCCATCAATTCTTTAGTCGCTTCAAAAGCTCTATCCTCAGCATCCAGGTCGAGACCAGCCGTAATCACTTCTTTGCCAGCAGCCGCCAGCGTCTCAGCAACGCGGATTAATTGCTGCGCATCCAAGAAATGGATCTCATCGATACCAATCACTTCAAATTCACCTACCAAAGGTAAGATATCGTTGGCGCTGGAAATGACGATCGATGGTACCCGATGATTATCGTGTGTCACTACCTCCGTCTCGCTATAACGATTATCGATCTGCGGTTTGAATAAAACCACTTTCTTACCAGCAATATCAGCACGCTTAAGATACCACAGCAGTCGACTGGTTTTGCCGGAGAACATGCAACCGGTTATTACTCGGATGGACATGAAATGTATTTAGTATTAGGTAGGAAGTATAAAGTAGTTTTGCATGATACCTACTACTTTATACCTTATACTTATTGAATATCCTTCTCATCTAACTTTCTCTCCTTCACTCTCTGCTTGGCCTCTGCGTCACCCCTGCTCCAGAAATAATCATTGTGATCCACAAACTTCATTGCTTCCGCGCGCCAACTGCGATTCTTCTCAATTTCCTTATGCATCAGCTGACAGACCTTACGATACTGCGGATGGCCCTGTGGCGTCGTGCGTAGCTCCAGTAAATGATAAGCTTCGCGTTCATTAAAGGCTAAGATCCAACGGACTTTGTGACCGTGCAAAGTAATATACGAAGCTTCTAGGGGGAAATCTCTGGTCACGGTCTGATACAAGGCTTTGGCACGTTCATGACAGGCCAACACCTTGTCTTCGAAACCAGCCAACCTGATATCTTCGGGTACGATGAAACCCAGCATCGGACTGAAGCGCTGACGTAACTGACTGGTCATACGATGCCGCTCGAGATCTTTGTAAGTACCAAAGTCAGTTATCAGATCGAAAGTATAACGATAACCACTTTCCAAAGCTCGGTACGGTCTATCACGTCGGGTCTGACGTTCACCAATATAAGTCTGACGAATTTTTTCTTTTAATTCCGGAGTTAGTCTGCGTACCACCTTAATCAACTGCCGCAAAGAGTGGTGGCAATATTCATACAGCATCATGGCTATCATTAGGACGTCTTCTTCATCACGTGTTAATTCACGCAATTGATCGGCCGAGATCATTGTCTGCTCCATGACCACAGTGTTAATCTTCTCCGCAATAGCGGATTCGCCACGATCAAGCAAGACAACCGGATCTTCGTCTTTGGCGTCGGTTGTGGCTAATAATTCAGAAGTCAAAGCGTTCATTGCCCGATGGACCACTTGACGATACTCATTGGGTTTGGAACGTTTGACATAATGTGGGATGACTTTATCCAACTCTTGTTTGGCCTGCTGTGCTATGCTGGCCGCTTCTTGCAACGTTGATGTCATTAGATGGGACAGTACACCCTGATAGAAACGACCATTACCAAACATACCAACATTAGTCTTAGTCGCCAGCGGAAGTAAGCTGCGCAAGGAATCACAAGCCTTGGTGCGAATATCCGAATTGTAAGTTATAGTGAAGGCTTTCTGATCTTTCTCCTCTTTCAGCTCGGCTAATTTCTGCTTCTGACCAGTACCGAGGACATCATATTCCGCTTCTTCGATCGGCTTCAATTTCTGATAGTAGGCCTTCATCGGCTCCATCAGATCGCAATAAGTCTGGAAAATGAAATCCATAGTCGCCATGTATTCGCTGGCGTGAGGCGAAGCCATGATGCGCGGATCACGATAATAGCGGAAATTGCCTTGGTCATCGCGTTGATCGTAGAAAACATAGCGCGTCGATTGCTCAATGGGCGATCCGCCGATACGCCTGTCCTCTATCTCTTTGGAGATTAAGACAGAAATATTTTCGAAAGAAACATGCGCACCCTCTAATTCTCCGACTGAATCATCGCCATAAGCCACCAAGACACGTTCAATCAATTGCGAAGCTCGCTGCACATCCAGCATACCTTCTTTGATAAACTCTTTGAGCAACACCTCCCGGAAACCGCCTTTGGCTCGACTGTAGCGAGCATAAATAGAACCGACAATACCTTCTAGATTGGTGACACAGAAGACATCACCGTCCGGATCGGTAACATATTTTTTTAGGATTTCTTTTTCTTCAGGGGTAAACATTGATTATGACTGATAAATTGTTAACGCCGACACTCTCCATATCTGTCTTTGCGAGAAATCCTTTGGCCTTCTGGTCGAAGGATTTCGCGGCAACCTAGCCTATCTGATGTCACACAATCATCGGGTGACTTCTATTGTGATAAACTGAAGTAATTTCAAGGGGATTGCTTCCCGCGTCAAACGCGGTCGCAATGACAGAGTGTTGGTTAACGCCCGGTACTCCCGAACCCACCCTCAGCCCGACTGGTACTATTTAATTCCTCCGCTTCTTCAAATTGCACCACTTCCACGGGTTGGAAAAGTACTTGTGCTACTTTATCTCCCACTTTCACTTCATATGGTTGATCGGAAGTATTGAGCAAAATAACGGTCCACTCACCGCGATAATTGGAATCTAGGACGCCGGCCAGACAGGTCAGGCCGTATTTGGCTGATAGACTACTGCGATCCATGATCAAAGCCACATGCGTAGCGGGAAACTGCACCGCGAAGCCCAAGGGAAACGAATGGTGTTCTCCGGGTTGTAATATCTTGGCCTCCAGCGAAAACAAATTCGCTCCTGCGTCTCCTTCGTGAATATAGGTTGGGATGTAGGCTTCTGGCCTAAGCTTTTTAAATTTGACGTGCATAGCCAAGAGAGGTTAAAAGTTGATCTAATTGTTGCTGCAAGGATTCAACCGAACCATCATTATTGATATGATACTCAGCTTGCTCCATCACACTGGGTATGGCCTGTTCTGGTTCTGCTTGTTGATCGAGGGCAAATTGCTCTCGACTCTTACCAGCGTCATCGGGATTCTCGCCCCGCGTGATCAGGCGTTGGTAGCGAATTGACTCTTCCGCTTCGATAGCAATCAGATGAAATTCAGGCAGCTGGCGTAAGTACTCGATATCAGCCAAACGACGGATACCTTCGACAATAACAATGTCATGACTGTCAGCTCGCACGTCTTCAGCAATAACTTGCGCCAAAATATTTTCTCCGAACTGCTGACGCAACAAACCAGACAAAGCTTGCATATTCTCTCTGGTAGTCGGCTGATGCAGACGTTCCAATACATCTCGCAGCATGGTGGAATAACGGTGACTACCGGCCTGATAGCGCTCAACGACATAAGCAGCAGCAGTACCCTTGCCGCTCACCATCAGCCCAGTGAAGCCGAGGACAATTTTAGCCATTGGTTAATACGACGTTACCTTCAGCTGCTTGACGCTCTTCAATATCATGAGAGAACATCTCGGACAAACTTTGCTCCCATTCGGCGTTGCGTTGATACATCGTCACTTCTAGCCCAGCCTCTCGTAGATAATCAAGGGCTTGGGCGTTACGATAAATCTTACCCACCACCACTCGTTTGATACCGGCAGCCACGATATATTTGGCACAGTGAATGCAAGGATTATACGTCGCGTACAAAGTAGCACCATCAGTACTCGATCCCTGCAAGACCGCAACTTGCAGAATAGTATTATGCTCGGCGTGAATCGTTCGCACGCAATGACCATCCTCGAGCAAATGACCAGCTTCGAGACAGTTAGGCTGACCTGAAGGCGCGCCGTTATAACCAGTGGCGATGATGCGCTTCTGCTGGACCAAGATAGCTCCGGCGGCCAGCCGATCGCAGGAACTTCGGGTTGCTACGATGCGCGTCATGGCCATGAAATAGTCGTCCCAATTGGGTCTATAGGTAGGCATTGTGTATAAGGTAAGAGTTAGTGCCTGTATTGTACCAAAGGCCAGTCTAAGCGAAAACATTGACCGAGAGGGCCAACTGTTGCTCAATATAGAAAATCAAAAAACTGCCCCAGAGAGCAGCTTTTTGTGAAATATTTTATAGTCCGACTTTGATCGCAGGACCCATTGATGAGGTCAGGTAGATGCCCTTGATGTAGACACCTTTGAGCTTCTCCGGTTTGACGCTCTTGAGCGCTTTGACGAAGGCTTCGAAGTTGTCATTGATCTTAGCAGCATCGAAGGAAACTTTACCGATAACGACATGGACATTACCGAAGGAGTCGTTCTTGAAACTGATCTTACCGGCTTTGAGCTCGGTGACAGTCTGACCAACCTTAGTGGTGATGGTTCCGGTCTTAGGGTTAGGCATCAGGCCTTTCTGACCCAAGATACGAGCGATAGCCGCCAGATCTTTCATCATGTCGGGAGTAGCGATAGCAACATCGAAGTCACATTTACCGCTTTTCTTGATCTCTTCGATCAATTCTTTGTTACCGACGGTGTCAGCGCCAGCCTTCTTGGCTTCAGCTGCGAGATCATCTGGCACAAAGGCAGCGATCTTGACGGTCTTACCGCTACCATGAGGCAGGGCTACCGTAGCACGGACCAACTGATCACTCTGCTTAGGATCGATACCGAGCTTCACATGAACTTCAATAGAAGCATCAAATTTGACACCGGAGGTATCTTTGACCAAAGCAATAGCTTCAGCGGTAGGATAACTCTTGGTGCTGTCGACTTTGGCCTTCTGGGCCTTGAGACGTTTTCCAATTTTCATAGTTATGAATTTATGTGGTTATAACGTCGCCCGCAGCTTAGGCGTAGGGTGACTCCCACTTTAATTAAGAAGGTACTCGATACTCGTTACTCGCGACTCGTCTTTCCGAGTACCGAGTAACGAGCCCCAAGTCCCTAGTCTTTGATTGTGATCCCCATCTGTCGCGCCGTGCCAGCGATAATGTTCATAGCGGCGTCGATGTCATTGGCGTTGAGGTCAGGCATTTTGACTTCGGCAATCTCTTTCAACTGCGCTTTGGTCACTACGCCGACTTTCTCCTGTAATGGTTTACCGGAGCCTTTCTCAATACCAGCGGCTTTCTTCAGTAATTCGGAAGCTGGTGGAGTCTTGAGAATGAAGGTAAAGGTTCGATCTTCATAAATAGTCAGATCGATAGGAACCGTAGTTCCACGCTTATCCTTGGTTGCTTCGTTAAATTTGGAACAGAAGTCTTGAATGTTAACACCGTGCGGTCCAAGTGCAGTACCGACTGGTGGAGCTGGTGTAGCCGCACCACCCATGATCTGCAGCTTGACTAATGCTTTGATTGGTTTAGCCATAATTATTTACTTATTATATCGGGATACACTAGAAGCTTTTCTTAAAGAAAAAATGCACCCAACTTAATTATCAATTTCGGTACCCGCGGCCCGAAGCTCGATTATCGAGTCCCGAGCCGCGAGTACCAAGCACCATTTATAATTTCTTCACCTGCAAGAAGTCCAATTCAACCGGAGTTTCGCGACCGAAGACGGAAATAAGAACTTTGACTTTGCCACGAGCTTCATCGATCTCACTCGCTTTACCTTCGTAATTCTTGAACGGACCATCGACGATCTTGACCATCTGACCGACAGCAATATCAATCTTATACTCTGGATCTTCCACACCCATGCGTTGCTGTAATGATTTGATCTCTTCGTCAGCTACTGGTGTCGGGATCGTACCGGTACCGATAAATCCTGTGACGTTCGGCGTATTGCGTACGACATACCAAGAAGCATCAGTTACGATCATATTGACCATGACATAGCCAGGGAAAATCTTCTCACGGACAGTCTTACGCTTGCCGTTCTTGATCTTGATCTTAGTCTCGGTGGGGATCAGTACATCGAAAATCTTATCTTCCATATCCATCGATTCGATACGCTGTTTCAAGTTGCGAGCTACGTTCTCTTCATAACCAGAGTAGGTATGCAGCGCGTACCAACGGCGACCCTGTTGTAAATTTTGTTTGGCCATAGTCGTTTAGCGTAATACCAATTGTAAAGCCCAACTAATGACGAAATCCAACAGTCCCAAGAATAGGGCCAACCCAGCGGAAATAAGCACCACTTCAATAGTATATTTGGTGGTTTGCTGACGTGTCGGCCACGAGACCTTCATCAATTCTAGCCGAGCTGCTCGCAGGTAGTTGATAATTTTGTTCATAATTTCGCTAATATTAGCCAAATACGGCTAATTGGTATTTTAAAACCGCTCTGGGCGGTGATTTATGCCAAAATAATACCAGCTTCAGGTGGAAAATGCAAGAGCCGATCTATGCTGATCCAAGACTTATACGCCCCAATATGTAGTCAGCACACTGCTGCAAGTTGGTAGTCTGATCACCCAATTTCTGCGTTAGGGTCATAACTTTCTGATACTCCTCTTGCGCCTGATGTCGCGCTTCTTCCATCGTGACAACTGATACATAGGTGGCCTTCTCATGCTGAGCATCAGTACCTACCCCCTTACCCATCATTTCCTTCGTACCAGTGACATTGAGGATATCGTCAACAATTTGAAATAATACTCCCAGATGTTCTGCATACTCTGTCAGTACAGCCAACTTCTGATCGTCTACTCCAGCACACAATGCCCCCATACGCACACTTGCTCGGATCAGAGCGCCCGTCTTGGCACGGTGCATAGCACGCACATCATCAAGCGTCAGTTGCTGTCCTTCGCCTTGCATATCCTGCATCTGTCCCCAGACCATGCCAGCCGGGCCAGCACCGAGAGCCAACTCCTCTACCAAGCGGACTCTGATATCAGCTGATAATGATGCCTGACTTAATAATTGAAAAGCAAACGTTAATAATCCATCGCCCGCCAGAATCGCTGTAGCTTCGTCGAACTGTTTGTGATTGGTCGGCTGACCGCGTCGAAGATCATCATCATCCATAGCCGGCAGATCATCATGAATCAATGAATAGGTATGCAGACATTCCACCGCTGCGGCCACCGGCATGATTGATTGCAAATCACTACCACCACATGCCTCGAAACTAGCAAAAAGCAGCAACGGCCGAAACCGCTTGCCGCCAGCCAACAAACTGTAACGCATAGCTTCACCCAATTTCCCTGGGAAATCAGGACCTTGCGCCATCGTCTGCAGATAATGATTTAATTGCGCCGTATGCTGTTGGATGAAATCTTCGAAGGTCATTGGGGAAGTTGTAAGTTTAAAGTTGAAGAGACACACTTAAATAGCCTGTCATTGCGAACCCGCCTCGGGGAAGCAATCCCCTTGAAATTGCTGCGAATTTATCAAAATAGTAGACCCAATGATTGAGTGACATCGGACAGGCTGGATTGCCGCGTCACCCTTTGACCAGAAGACCAAGGGATTCCTCACAATGACAGCTTAAATATCCAAATTCTTCACCGATTTGGCGTGGGTCTGGATGAACCGTCGTCGTGGAGCAACTTCCGAACCCATGAGAATATCAAAAGTTTCATCGGCTTTGACCGCGTCATCCATGGTCACGATCTTCATGACGCGAGCGGCTGGATCCATCGTGGTCTCCCACAGCTGTTCGGGGTTCATTTCTCCCAAACCTTTGTAGCGTTGTAAATTGATTTTGACACCCTTCTTGGTAGCAACGGTAGTTTCTACTGCTTCCTCGGATTCTCCTCCCTCTGCTGTGACATCTTCGCCTTCGGCTGGGTTGGAAGCTCCTTGCAAATCTTCATCTTTGATACCGTAAGCTTCTTTGAGCTCTTTTAACTTCTCATCATTATAGACATACTGCACTTCCTTACCCATTTGTACACGATATAGCGGTGGTTGAGCGATGTACAATTTGCCACCTGTCACCAGCTGCGGGAAGTAACGATAAAATAAGGTCAGCAGCAAGGTGCGAATATGTGCGCCATCAACGTCAGCATCAGTCATGATGACAATACGATGATAACGCAAACCTTCAATATCAAATTGTTCACCAATGCTGGTACCCAGAGCCACGATCAAAGATTTAACTTCGTTATTGGCCAACATCTTATCCAGACGAGCGCGTTCAACGTTCAAGATCTTACCGCGCAACGGTAAGATGGCCTGGAAACGGCGGTCGCGACCACGCTTGGCACTACCACCGGCGCTGTCACCCTCTACGATGTACAGTTCGCATTCATGCGGATCACGAGACGAACAGTCGGCCAATTTACCTGGTAGCGTCATGCCTTCGAGTGCACCTTTGCGCAAGACAGTGTCGCGGGCAGCACGCGCAGCGATACGAGCCTGTGCAGCTAGCAAACACTTGGCCATGATTTCCTTGGCATCGCGAGGATTCTCCTCTAGGAAGGCATTGAAATAATCGTAAAAAATAGTTTCCACCGCAGCACGCACTTCGACGTTACCCAATTTGGCTTTGGTCTGACCTTCAAACTGCGGATCGCGCAATTTGACGCTGATGACAGCTGTCAGACCTTCACGGACATCTTCGGCTGTCAGATTGGGATCTTTCTCTTTCAAGAAATTATTCTTACGAGCATATTTATTGAGAACTCTAGTCAAAGCAGACTTGAATCCGATCAAGTGCATACCGCCTTCGGGGTTGTAGATATTGTTGGCGAAGGTATAGGTCAATTCTCGGAATTCACCGCAGTACTGAACTGCTACCTCGACTTGAACATCGTTCTCGGACTTATCAATATAGAAAACTTTCTCCTGCTTGATATCGGAATTATGGTTGAGATATTTGACGTAAGAGCCGATACCGCCTTCGAAATAGAAGACATAAGCTTGTTCTGATCCTTTGACCCGTTCATCAGAAATAGAGATGCGGACACCTTTGGTCAGGTACGCCTGCTGACGTAAGTGATCAAGGATAACTTGCCAATCGTATTCGAGTACCGTGAAGATCTGATCATCCGCTTTGAAATATTGTTTGGTACCGGTACCAGTGGCTTTGCCCACGACATCGACAGCTTTCTTGGCTTTGCCGCGGATATACTCCTGCATGTACAGTTTGCCATCACGTTTGACTTCGGTCTTCATCCACGAAGACAAGGCATTAACCACCGACACACCGACACCGTGCAAACCGCCAGAGACTTTGTAACCGTCACCGCCGAATTTACCTCCGGCATGCAAGGTAGTCATGACCGTTTCCAGAGCTGACTTCTTGGTAACTTTGTGCTTATCAACCGGGATACCGCGTCCATTATCTTCAACCGAAACAACACCATCCGGCAACAGGCAGATATTGACCGTATCAGCGTGACCAGCCATAACTTCGTCGATAGCGTTATCGACGACTTCCCAGATCATGTGATGCAAACCTTCGGCAGCAGTATTACCGATATACATACCAGGGCGTTTGCGCACTGGGTCAAGGCCTTCAAGGACGGTAATTTGTTCGGCGCTATAGGCTTGAGCAGCCTTTTGTTTCTTGTCTGCGGTCATAGAAAATATAAGTGAAATTTAGGGTCTAAAATAGCTTAATTTAAGCCAATCTTAGCCGTATTTTAACTTCTGAAGTATAGCACTATTTGGGGCTAGAAACAAGGGACTTTTACTACTAATTAATCATGCCTGACGAGCCAACAAATTTAGCTTACTGCATTTACATTAGGGCTAATACTAGTTACTATTAAGTGGACTTAAAGCTAGTCATGAAAATTTAAAACTATGAAAAAAAGAGTTATTCACCAAAAATTGCCAATTATTTTCGCTATCATTATCGTAACGCTAGCTATAATTAGTCTACGGACAACTCAAGAAAATATCCGACTTCGACAGTTAATCAATAACCCTAATTCTGCCCAACAGTCGGCAGTTAATCGTTACCCGCTAATTCAGGATTACCTACCCCAAGGCCTGACCAAAAATACATTTAACTATCCCGAAGATGGCCTAGAATTTTCCTTCCCAGCCAATCTAGCCCTAATGAGCGAAGATTGTAGTGGTAATTATCAAGCAGGTTCAGCGCTTGTAAAATGCCAAAACTTCAGTGGTGCCAAGGTAACCATGCAATTCCTAGCTGGAAATTTCAACCCCAACTCCAATCCACTAGATTCTATTGCCTCTGCTAGCTCATCAGTGAAGGCAACTACTACAACGATTGACGGACGAATCTGGAACCTTGAATGGCGCCGCGGTGGTCCTGGTTGTGATGGTCCAAAACCAACAGGTTGCGATGATTTGATATTATATGCTTACACTTTTAAAGGTGACAGTGCGTATATTCTCAGTGATCATAATATTACTTCAACCAACGACTCTTCAGCTGAACTTCTGAAAAAGATACTAGCCACGTTTAAGGTGATGTAAAATGATCAACCAATCCGATTTCTATTGTGACGAGATTCTAAGTGGCGCGACCCCCATTACAGTTGAAGATGAAATAGTAGTTTTGATTCGTTAAGTAAAGAAGCCTACTACCCTTAAGGTAATAGGCTTCTGGTTTAGCCGACTTCTGGATTTGGCTTCTCGGAATAGATCAGGACCGTGCCTGATTCAGTCTTTCCAAGAACTTTCTGAATCGTTTCAGATAGAGCTTCCATCAGCTGACTTTTCTCTGTTTCTGTCAGTACTTTGTTGACTGCCAGATCGACAGAGAATTTTACCCCCTTTTCCATATAAACCTCCTGTTCACGATCAGATCCTCCCCTGCTTGTCCGCAGTTATGACACGCGACAGCCACTTGTACGCCCAGTCGGTCGACTTGAATAACACGTAGAAAAAGAAAGGCGCCAGCATCGTGTCGGTTGAGAACGGACGGCGGAGCGATATATTAACCGCTCCATACGAAATAGTCGCAAAATGGCGATAAAATGAGCTATTTTTATATAATAGCATATATATCTATATTTGTCAATATAATGAACATATTTAATCTATTTCTCTCGTATTGCATTTGAGCTTGCTTTGAAATACTATAGGTACGAAGTTAGTAACGTTCCTTTAACTTTCAAGGAGGTCAACCATGGCTGGCAGAATGCCTCAGTGGACACATCTAGTGGCCGATAAGTATGAGGCTGGTAACGAAAGTCCCGTCTCACAGCTCATTCTTGATGATCTCGATGTCATCGATGAGTTTCAGTGGCTGATCATGGACACTTTGAATTCTGAAGTTAAGTCGGTAGCTCCCGATATGAAGCAGCGCAATCGGTATGAACTACATACCACCGATGAGAAGGGTAGATTTCACGACATTACTGTCTATGAAGATCTAATCTGGCTCAATCTGGGACACAGCGACAACACAGATTGGACAGCCGACCCCGACGGTACGGCCTGGAAATTCCTCATGGAACGTTCAGTACAATAATACACAGGAGCCTCTTCGGAGGCTCCTTTTCTATAATAGCCGAATAAAGACCCACCCGGATAAACCAGGTGTGTCGTTGTAGTCTCGCGAAGAGACAGTTAGAGAGAAGAAATTGGATGATACATCGACAACAACGAATATGATACTTCGAGGAATTGAGATAACTATAAATAACAAAGCCGCTGGTATTTACCTGCGGCTTTTTAAACGACACATCCTCCTTGTTCATTACCATTCAAACTCGTCATTGATGATCCCCGGTTGATCAAGAGGAATTTCTTCCGTATTATCAATGATACACGCAGAGTGATCGCCCTCTCGCTCTTTCAACATCCGCTCTGCTTCCTCACTGGTGCTTGCTAAGACAAAGGATAATGCTGGGCGATACGAAAAACCCAATTCTCCGCGCCAGTTGATTTTGAAAAGCTTCATGTCGCCCTCCTTGAAGAAAGGAACCGTGTCTAATCTAGATAATATATTATTTTATAATATAAACTATCTTTTGTCAAGGCCAATCTGTATTACATATTAGACACCCATTCTTCTACAAAATAGTGTAATTAAGCCCTTCAACTATTGATTGACTTCTCCCCCTACCCGATGTAAGGTTGGGCCGAAACCAACCGTTACCGTCCTTTCACATAACGCTTATCAGGAGGATGTCATGAGCGAATTTCAGCATCTCTATGTTGAAGTAGGCGATCTACGAATACTACAGCAACTTATTCGACTGTATATCCACGAAACTTTCGTAATTCACCAGGACAAGCCGAAAATCATGGTAGGAATACTGATCTGGGATCCAAGCGCCGACCCACTGCCACGGTTGCCTTGGACTATTCGGGCGCAGCCAGAACCACTGTTTCCCCTCCTGCTTATTGATTGGGCTCGAATATCAGATCAAAAACCCAATGACCAGACGTGGTACAAGCTAACCAAAGAACCAACCTACATTCTGCGTGATACCGTCGGTTATTCAGCGCTGGCCCAACTCGAAAACCAACTCGGTCATTATCTCAGTCTTCACGATGGCGTATGGGATAAAGCCTGGAGCTCCGTCCCAAAACCCGACTGTGGCAGCAGCATCGAACTAGGATTTAGCTTGAGTGCTGGCTACTTTAATGGTCCACTAGTCATCGGAAGGCGCTGGATGGAATATCACGAGTAGACAGACTACTCCGACACACAGGAGCCTCTTCGGGGGCTCCTATTCTATTTGACTCAACACAAGTTAATATATAGAAGAGTCGCCAGGCAGAAGCCACAGCGACTCTTATTTTGTCTTAAACGAATCTAAGCATCACGAAACCGCAAAACTCTTCACATCCGTGAGGGCAACTCGATCTGCTTCATCACCTCAATCGGAGGAAGGTCGAGAATTGCCACATCATTATCATAGAGAATATAGGAGACCCAGATTGTCCGACCCTTCCCTTTGGTATCGAAGAAACCTCTATTTGACTTCCACGGTACGAAACAGCCGACACCAACATCCAATCGAAACTCTGTTCCCATACCAGCCATGAAATAACTCAACACATCACTGCCATTCATGTGCCTCATGTCTTGGATGACCCGCTTCACGTGCGCTGCCTCATCGGGATCGCAATAGTCATCCGGGACCGACAAGGCAACGCGACGAGTCAGGTTATCCGTTTGACGCAGAGTCCAGATAATCACCCTCGTGGCCAAATCTGACGCATCGACCGAATAGGTGACGAACTGTTCCAGTGCCTGCATCTGCCGATCGGACATGCGAGGCGGTATATAGACCTGATCTTGACCTCTGACCCAAGGGCGCCAAGGCATCGAAACCTCCATTGTGGGTGTGAATAGAAAAGAACTAGGAAATAACTAACTACCATAGCCAAATTAAAAAGCTATGTCAACTAATTGTTTGGTGCGAGCCTCAGCTAAGGTCTTCCGTATTTCTTCACCAACCAAGCCGAAACATAGCCTCGGTATTTACGCCTCGTTGCTAGCGGCATATTACGATAAGCACCGATCTTGCCCCGACAGCTAACTGTACCGCACTGACATTTCATACGCCAACGCGGATGATCTTCAGTCATCTCATAATCCCACGTAATCTCCTCCCCGACCTCAATATCGCGCATCGCCACTACTTGGAATAATTTCTTGATACCACAATTGGGTTCGCAGGAATGATTGATCAGACGCGCCACTCCCAGACAGTCTCGCCAGCGACGCGGCGCGAATTGGATGGTGTGATGATAGAGATCGTGATTCCAATGCGGATACTCCCATTCATAGATCGGCCCATCATACTCGGCTACCACTTCACCTTTCTTGATTTTACGGGAAACGAAAACTCCCCTGCCTTTGCCTCGGGAAGTTTGTACGTATATCTTCTTACTATCCATTACCGTGGAGTGGCTTGAAATTTCTTCTCTAGATCGGCCGTGATGCGTTTGATCAAGGTATCGACTTCGGCCGACTCCAATGTCTTATCGTTACTGCGAATGGTCAGTGAGAAAGCCAATGAACGTTTACCCTCACCTAATTGTGGTGACTCGAAGACGTCGAAGAGATCGATCTCCTCCACCAGTCCCGAGCTGCCGGCAATCTGTTCGTAGATAGCTGCCCACGGGATCGTCCGATCAACAACAATCGCAATATCGCGGACAACACTGGGGAATTTGGGAAAGGCAGAGAAACTGCGTCGTACTTCTGCGTGCTTGACCAGCTTCTGCAGATTGAGCTGCCACCAGACAACCGAATAACCGGCGAACTGCTCTTCTACCAATTCTGGTCGCAACGTACCAAGATAACCAAATTTCTGATCATGGGCCTGAATACTAAGCACGTGCGTACTGTGATCAAGAGCCTCAGCGATAAACTCATAAGGCAACGAATAGTGCTGCAACAACTGCTCGATCAAACCCTTTGTTTCTAGATACAGCGTAGATACTGATTTGTCACGTGAGATACAGACACCAGCCAGCATCTTGGGTTGATCCGGTAAGAAATGCTTGTCGCTGCCATCAGTAGCAAATTCACCTTTGCCCGCGCGATAGGTGCGACCAATTTCAAATAAACTAAATTCATTGCTCCAGCGTAAATTTTCTTCTACCTTCTGCATCAAGCCGGGTAATAACGAGGTGCGCATGAACTTCTGCTCATCATTGAGATAATTAGCCAAGCTCACTTGATGTTCGGTCAGACTGAGTCGCTCGGCCCAAGCATTGAAAGCAAAGGAATAGGTAGAAACTTCGAAGTAATTGGCGTGGTACGCTAAGCTATCTTTGAGCTGACGCTCCAACTGCAACATAACATTGCGCTCGGGTAATTCGAGAGCGATCACCGGCATCGTCGGAACAATATTGTCATAACCATAAATTCTGGTCACTTCCTCTACGAGATCTTCTGGGATGCCAATATCTTTGGTAGCGCGGAATGACGGCACACCGACATGCCAATCTTTGGCTTTGTTCTGCACGGTGAAATTCAAACGAGTCAAAATTTGTTTGACCGTAGCATCAGGGATGTTGATGCCAGCAATGCGTGAGAACATTTCTTTGGGCACGATGATAGTGCGTTGGAAATCTGGCGCACGGTTAATATCGATCACTTTGCTGGCTACAGTAGCATCAGGGCAGATCTCTCGGATAAGAGCCACCGCCCGCGCGATAACCTGCGGAGTCAGCAATGGATCAAGTGACTTCTCATAGCGAGCTGAAGCTTCGGTGCGTAGACCGAGAGCAGTCGACATACGCCTAATAGTGCTGGCTTGGAAATTGGCACAGGTCAATAACACTTGTTTGGTGGTGGGTTTAATCTCACTGTGTTGACCGCCCATGATACCTCCGACATCAAGGATTTGTTTGCTGTCGGCAAAGACCACCATACCGCCTTCTAACTTGCGCTTCTCGCCATCCAAGGTGGTAATAGTTTGAGCTTTGGTCAGGGTTTTGACTTCGATCGGACCATTAGTGGCAGCGAAATCAAAAGCATGCATCGGATGACCAAGATCAAACATGACGTAGTTGGTGACATCAACGATATTGTTGATAGAACGAATACCGACGCTGTGAAGAGCTCGCTTGAGCCACCACGGTGATTCGCCGACGACGACATTATCTAGCACAACCGCTGATAAACGATAACAGGCTTCAGCAGTAGTCGTTAGTTGTAAATCAATCGTTTCTGCGCTTGATTTAAGCGGCAATAATTTCACCGGCTTCAATTTGGTATCGTAGACAGCCGCTAGCTCACGCGCCAAACCATATTGACCCCAGAGATCAGGACGGTGGGTCATCGATTTGTTATCAATGTCGAGAATAATATCGTTTAAACCCAAGGCTTCAGCCAGAGGCGTGCCAGCCTTGACGCCAAATTCAGTCAGATCGATAATCTCGTGTTCTGACTCCACCGGGAAGAGATCTTGCAAACCTATTTCCGAAGCAGCCACGATCATACCGTGACTTTCTTGACCGCGTATCTTGGCTGGTTCCAAGGTCACCAGATCACCTTGGCCGTGCCACCGCACCTTACTACCTACCGTGGCTACAGCTACCAGCATCTGCTCGCGTAGATTGGTACCACCGCAGACAATCTGCACTACTTCGGTACCGATAGCAGTATTACAAATCCACAGCTTATCGGCTTGGGGATGTTTGACGATTTCTCTGATCTGTCCGACGACGATACCGTCCAACTGTTTAGCTTGTTCCAGCACCTCCTCTACTTCAACTGTGGACATAGTCAATTTCAAAGCTAACTCTTTGGGCTCAACGTCTGGAAGAGTAAGATACTGCTTGATCCAATTAACAGATAGATACATAACGACAGATTAGAATTAATTTTTCATTATAGTCATCCTGAGCCTGTCGAAGGATTAGAATTGTTTTAGAAAACGAATATCAGAAGCGGCCAAGTGGCGAACGTCATCAATACCGTACTTCATCATGACTAGACGACTAAGCCCAAGGCCAAAAGCAAACCCCGTAAACTGCTGCGGATCAATGCCACCTTCTCGTAATACTGTCGGGTGTACCATGCCGCAAGGAATTAGCTCGACCCAACCAGACTGTTTGCAGACGCTACAGCCTTTACCTTCGCAGATCAGACAGCGCAGATCCAGCTCAAATCCAGGTTCAACGAAAGGGAAATAACCCGGTCGCAAACGTACCTGGACATCACGTTGGAAGATAGATTGCAACAAGGTCCGCATGGTAGCGATCAGATTGGCGATAGTAATATTCTTATCCACCATCAAGCCTTCCATTTGATAAAAAGTATGTTCGTGCGAAGCGTCAGTTGATTCATAACGAAATACTCGTCCTGGGACGACACCACGAAATGGCGCACCATATTTCTGTAAAGCTCGGACCTGGACCGGTGAGGTGTGGGTACGTAATAAATTGCCGTCCGTCAGCCAAAAGGTATCTTGAGTATCGCGAGCAGGATGATCATCAGGAATATTGAGCGCGGTAAAATTGTAATATTCGGATTCAATCTCTGGACCGTCAAGCACACGGAAACCCATCTGACGGAAGACGTCTTCTAGTTGGCGTTGGATAGTCGTCAAAGGGTGCAGATGACCGAGCGGCAGCGGTTTACCCGGCAAGGTAGCGTCGAAATCATTTAAGCGCTGTGACACTTTCTTTAGCGAACGCTCTGCTTGGTCCAAGGCAGTCTGCAAATCACGCTTAATCTTATTGGCTAGCTGACCAATCTTAGGACGTTCTTCCTTAGACAATTCCGTTAAGCCTGACAAGACATCATTGAGGATACCTTTGCGGCCCAAGAAAGCATTGCGGACATCCTCCAAACCTTTGGCGTCAGTAGCAGCTTCTAAAGCTGATAAAAAATCTGCCTGAATTTTTTGTAATCGTTTTTGCATAATTATTCTTCCCAACGAGGTTTACTAAGTATCAATAAGGTAAACTCCATAGTAGCGAAAGCAATCACCAAGAGCATGATCAGCCACCAGCTCAATAACCGTTGTGACTGTAGGGCTAAAGCGGTAACGAGAGCCAAAGCCCAGAGACAAGCTTGTCGGAAGGCCATCGAGACGCGGTAAATCTGTCCCCGCTTACGGCCTTGGAAGAGCCAACGGATACCGATCCCGACCAGTGATAACGTACCAATCAAAGATAACAATAAGCTGACGTAGAAAAACATAAATTCAAAAGCGCTAGCAGAAGTCGGATTTACCATAAATACAATAACCGCCCAGCCAGACCACGCCAGGACGGTCGTTAACAGCATCAAAACTATAAAGGTTTTAAGTCCCATAGAACTACTATCAGTCTACTGATTTTCAGCGAAAAAATCAAGAAAAACCCCTCACCACAACGAATGTGATGAGGGGCGTAATTAATCGACTTTGAGAGTCAGTTGTGCCACATCGGCTCGGCGACGGAGCTGCTGATAGGTCCGTGCCGACGTACCAGACGATGCAGTCGGCTCGATCATGACACCTAATTCTAGCTGTGCCAGGTTGGTCGATCGACCATAACGCTCGACGATCTGCTGTGCCAGCAGAGCACGTCGTTCAGACAAACTCAACTGGGCATAACGCTGACAATCTACCACATGACCGCAGTAGCCACAGTGCTGCCCGCGGGGTAACTTGGGACTGATAGTACCTGTCTCCAGATCAGTCAGGTCAAAGAAAGGATAGACGTCAGTTACGGAAGCACCCTTAAGGATGGCCAAATAATAATTGGCCACCCGACGCATTAGTCGTTGCACTTCATCGAAAGCTCCAGCCTCTCGCAAGGGCACATCGACGATAACATCGCGTCCATAATTATGAACTTGCATCTGTACCAGAGGCGGACTACCAGGTAAACGGGTACGGATAGCTGTCTCGTATAACCATTGGTAGATGGTGAACTGCGTGCCTCCGAGAACCTGATGCAAGGCGTATTCACTGGGTTTGTAATCGACGATACGCGCACCCCAGACCTGACTGCCGTCAGCTAACGCGAACGTACCAACCTCAATCCGGTCAAAGATACCAGTGACTGTCAATCCGCTCCAATCTATGGTCGCTCGCCGCTCCACCAACCGCTGTTCGATCTTCTCATCGAGACGCATCGGATGTGCCCGAGCGAAGAACAGCTTGAGCAGATTGACACCACGGCCAAAGAATTGACCAGGTTGGTCACTATCCTTCCAAGCAACAGTCGTAGGAGCAGCGCGGCGACTATGAAATCCATGATCGCCTTTGACCGCTCCCCACCACAGATTGCCGAAAGCTCCGATCAACTTGGATTCTTCTTGATAGGGGTAACGTTTGGTACTACGGTGTGGTGTGAAAAATTGAGCAAACAAATAGTGCATCATCTGCCCATGTACCGCCGCTGGATTCTCTGGCACCGGAATCTCCACGATACCATCCCAGAATCCTTGCAACGGACAAGCGGTCGCTGTCGACAGGAACGAATGACTCATGCGATGCAACTTGGATTTCAGACTCCGTCGCTTACTCATGTACTTCTCCCTCCACGCCACAGGCGCTTGATCTTGTAACGATCAGCCCGTGTGACTGGACCGATGACCGTCAGGTAACGATTAGCTGGCGCCAGATAGCGCTTAGCTGCAGCATTGACGTCTTGCAGACGGACTCGAGCGATACGACGTCGCAACGCAGGATAGAGTTCCAGATTACTGTGTACGAGCAGTTGAGCCAAGAGCAACCGACCGATGTATTCTGACTCTCTCCAGCGCCGTTGATGGTAACTCAAGGCTGCATGCTTGGCAGCATCGAATAGATCCGTAGTGATACCACCAAGATAATACCGGTCCAATGTTCGACGTATCAAAGTCAACAGCGGTAGGACTTTGGGCCGACCGCAAGAAGTAGCGATCGTCAGCAACCCGACTTCCGGATAGTGCCAGATGTCGGAATGTAGCGAATAAACCAGACCTCGCTGTCGTGCTTGTAACCATAGCGGCGAAGAATTCATATCACCGATACAGTTATTGAGTAACTGTAGAGCCGCTCGCTGACGATGACCGAACCCTGGTACCGGTATAGTTGCTACCAACGATACTTGCTGTCGTTCTGCCCGCATGATGCTAATGCGACTGGTCGGTTGCGGTATATCAAATGAGCGTAAGGCAATCGGCTGCTGTTGCGGACTCAAAGAACCGAAAAGTTGGTTGATAGTCGTGATAACCGGCGTAGCCTCAAATCGCCCTACGACCGTGATGGCCATGATCCGGGGATCAAGCAATCGCTCCCAGTAACGCAAAACTCGCTCTAAAGTCAGTCGCTGCAGACTAGACGGCGTGCCGACCACATGTCGACTCAATCCGTGACGGGGAAATAATTGACGATCGCGCAACAAGGCGACTTGATTCTCAGGATCGTCTGCAATGTCGGCCAATTCTTCACGGATGCAATGGCCTTCGAATTCGAAATCAGCTTGGGTAAAGTCTGGGTTGAGCAATAGCTCTGCCATCAACTCCAGACCCCAACGCCAATGTCGTGCCGGAATCCTGATCCACCACTTGGTCATGTCCTCGCTGGTTTCAGCATTGAAATCAGCTCCCAAAAGATCCAGCTGACAAGCGATCTGCTTGCGAGCGCGGAAACATTCACCAGCCAAATGCTCAATATAGTGCGTCACGCCGCGCCAACTGCGAGATTCGTCAGCCGACCCTCGGCCAACTCCGATGGTAATAACAACGTCGGTATCAGATTTAGGCACGAACACATAAGCCATCCCGTTCTTCAAATGCCCTCGACGATACATCTATTCCTCCTCAAAGGGAAGGTATGACAAAGAACCTTAGACTGTTGTATCTAAAGCTAAAATGTCACAAGTGTCAACTAGCCAAATTAATTGATATAGCGTATTCGATCGACTACTTCGGCGGCGGCTTTCTGATTGATATAGTCGATAATCTCACCTTCACGATTACGCAATTCCTGTCCCAGCACAGGAGAAATCACCGCTACCGTCAAAACATGGTCACGTAAATACAAAGGGCGCGCACGATCTTTCATTCGTCCTGACCACAATTGATCAACAATCGCATTAAAATATTCCAAAGCCATAGCTGCCTCCACTTGATAGCGAAGGCCTTTACGTTGGATATTGCGATTGAGTAATGAAGAGAGTTCTTGGAAAGGCATAGTAGGTTGGTAGATTGGTAGGATAGTAGGTGAAGATAGACAATAGCTACTGCCTACACACCTACGTGCCTACTTCATGGCAACCGGACAAATCTGATTAAAATCACAATACTTACACTGATTACCAGGAGTAGCCACAAAGTTGGACTGCTTGATACCATCGGCCGTGGTCGTAATCCACTCTTTGACTTGAGCTAGATCTTTCTGACTCGCTTGGAATTCGATCGGCTTATTCTGATCCAGATAATAGAACATCAAGGATTCCGTCTCGGCTTTGAATATATCCTGGGCCGCTAACTGATAAATCAGCAACTGCTTCTTATCATCAAAGGTCAGCTTCTCCTTCACTTTACCAGTTTTATAATCCATGATACGCCACTTGCCATTGGTGGTTGGATCAATTCGATCAATCACGCCACGGATGGTGTATTCACCGACTTTAACATTAAAGCCTTTTTCTAGATAGAGTGGTATAGGAACGTTGGCAGAAATCTGCTGGTAAAACTCTTTAAGGATGCGCTTACCATTGTCATGATATTGAGCTTTATTCTTCTCGTCAAAAAACCAATCATCCTGCCACGCCGCTTCATACATTTCCATTAACTCTTTATAAGACACCAGAGTCCCGTCTTCTCGAGTACCAAGTACCGAGTCGCCAGCACCAGCACCAAACAAATCCGCCTGCTTCCCGACAGTACTCCGCTCCATTACGGCTGCAAAGAAACTTTGCAGCGTCTTGTGCATCGTCTGACCAAAAGAGAATACCGCCGCGCCCTTGGCTGGTATCTTGATCACATGAGCGTAATAATATTGTAGCGGACAATTCTCGAAAGCTTTCAACTGGGTGAATGACAATTTGGTAGGTAACTTGTAGTTGGTTTGACGACGTGCTTTCTTAGTTCGCTCGGCAGCGAGTTCATCATTTTTCACCACCAGATCTTGATTGATCTCTTGTACCGGAAAATTCTCTAACTTCATCTCTGTGAGGAATCGCGAAGGTTTACGCTTCTTGGCGCCACCATAATCCTCGGCCAAGGTCAGGAATACCTCTTTACGAGCACGCGTCAACGCCACATACATCAGGCGACGTTCTTCTTGTAAGTGCGCTTCGCCTTCGGGCAAAGTGTCTTTGATTAGTGCATCAGGCAATTCGATAGCGTCTGCTCGTTCAATCGATGGGAAACGCAGGTGCACCAAACCGACAATGAAGACATAATCAAATTCTAAACCTTTGGAGCCGTGAATAGTCATGATCTTGATGGTCTCCGGCCCTTCTTCGATATCTTGAACCATCTTGCCAGCTTCACCCGACTCTAGCTCCAGACTGATGTACTCGACGAAATTATGAATCGTCGATCCTAGATTCTCATCTTCCCAAGTACGTACTTTCTTATAGAATTGATTCAGCAAAAGTAATTGTTCTTTACTCTCGGCTGTTTCTTCCAGTGTTAGCCATGACAAATAACCAGAGTCTTCCAAGAAATGATAGACAATAGCTGACACCGGCTGGGTCAGAGCTTGCTGCTTATGATTATCTAAATCAGTGATCAACTTGGCCAGACCACGCGCTCCGGCCAATGATAATGTCACTTGGCCGTGATAATTCTTGGCGGCATGATAGAGACTCCAGCTCTTGCGTCTGGCTAGATGGGCCACATTAACAATATCTTCGTGAGTCAATCCTATAAACGGTAAAGTGATTATTTTATACAAGCTGGGCGACTCATGATAATTATCCAGCAACTTGAGATAGTTCAAGATGTTGAGAATAATCTCCTGCGTATATAAGCCTTTGGCAGCCACGAACTGATGCGGTACTCCGACCTGACGGAAGAAGCGAACAAACTTCTGCGCCTGCTCATTGTTACGAGATAGTATGGCGACCTGTCCCCAATTAAAATCTTCTTCCGTATTTTTGACTTTCAATATTTCTTCCAAAACGCCCCTCACTTCATCCTCACCCGAAGCGTAACATTTAACTGCTACCTCTCCCGGAGCATCAGAATGCGATATCAATTGCTTACTCAATTTCTGCTCGGCCTTCTTACCCTTGCGTCCTTGCGCCAACTTAACTTCCAGTCGATCGGGATTATTGAGTTGGATAAAATTGTAAGCACTATCTAAGATAGCCTGACCACTGCGGTAGTTATCAGTCAGGTAGATCTCTCCCGCTTGAGGGAAATCTTTCTTGAACGCTAGAATATTAGAAACAGAAGCCCCGCGAAATTTATAAATTGCTTGATCATCATCACCGACCACCATAATATTCTGATCAGCGCCGACCAATAGTTTGACCAACTCATATTGCGCCCAGTTGGTATCTTGGAACTCATCGACCAAGACATATTTAAATTGCTGCTGATACCTTTGTCGCAAGTGAGACCGTTTCTGAAATAGCTGCAAACAATAATTAATCAGATCGCCGAAATCAAGAGCATTATTTTCTAACAAAACTTGTTGGTAGACGTGATAGGCATTGGCCACCTCAGTGAGCCGTGCAATCTCTTGTTGCTGCGCTTCCTTGTCACCGGTCGTATCACTGTCCAATTTCAGTCCTTGGGCGTATTGGAGATAGTCATCGGGATAGACCGTTTCGTCTTTGCAACGTGAGAAATGATTGATCAGTGCGTGAATAAAGCTAGTAGGATTACCAAGAGGACGATAATAGTCCAGATCAAATCGATGTAGATTCTCTCGTACCAACATCCAAGCTGACGTCTGATCAAGGACTTTAAATTCTTTGGGTAGTCCAATCTCCAGCGCATGCTGTTTCAGGATCTTTTCAGCGAAAGCATGAAACGTCTGTATCCACAGATCGACATAGCCGAGCGGTAATAATTTATCGACACGCTCCTCCATCTCGGCAGCGGCCTTATCGGTAAAGGTCAAGGCTAATATTTCATCTGGTTTGGCCAGACCTTTCTCAATTAGCCAAGCAATCCTTTGGGTAATAACAGTCGTCTTACCAGTGCCAGCACCAGCGACGAGAATAACCGGCCCCGATGGGTGCTGGACAGCTAATTGCTGATTAATATTGAGCTTGGAGATATCCATATCTAGGGGCTATTGTAGCTAGCCAATAGCATAATTGCAACCAACATCTATCATCCACTTATTCAAGCTCCTGATGCAACTGTTTAAAGTTATCGACGATAAAATCTGCACCCGCCTGCTGTAGGACGGCAGCAGAAAATGAATTGGTGATACCGATTGCGAGACAGCCAGCGGCTTTGGCTGACAAGATACCATTATCAGAATCCTCTAGGACCATAGCTTCGACGGGAGTCACACCTAACTTCTGCATCGTGACGATATAGGGCTCGGGATTGGGCTTACCTTGAGAAACTTGATCACCAGTCACAACAATATCAAAATAGGATTCAAGATTATGAATAGAGAAAATTAATTCCTGAATACCCTTACTGCTAGATGTGGTGAGGGCAACCAGAGGGAACCGAGCTCGGATAAATTGCAGAAAATCTATCGCTCCAGCAAATAATGGAGTCTGCTGTAGAGAAGATTTAACCAATTGTCTTTTCTCCTCAATCAAATCATCAACATTGAGGGAACTAGTGGCGGCAAAATTACTCAGAATGTAACTAAAAATGGCTTGGTTGGTTTTACCTTTGAAATGATCCCATTCTGAAGCTGGGATATCGATCCCATGATTACGACAAATATCCTGCTCTATCTTCACGTACAGTGCTTCCGAATCTACCAATACTCCATCCATATCAAAGATAAAGGCTTTCTTATTTACTAGTAGTTTATTCATTGGGCTATTGTAACCACTGTTATCTATTATTGCAAACAAAAAAGCAGGCTCCGAATTATTAGAATAATAATTGGATAAACCTGCTTTACGCTATAGCCTATTGGCTATAGGTGAGCCTCTTCGACAATTAGTATACTATTGTCGAAATTACTGAGCATTCTGGAAAGTCTGATCTTTAGACGTAGTAAATCGGACTGCCGTCTTCCATACACGCGACTAATGCGCGACGCTGTAGACGGAAATTGGTACAACCTTGGTACAAGGCCCATAGTACATCCCGCGCCCAACCGCCTGGAAAATATACACGATTTGACGGTTGATTCAGAAAGATACGATGATCCCAGTTATGTTGGTACCTGCACCATGTCAGGAAACCAACTTCATCATGTCGCAGATAGGAAAGTGGAAACCTCCTATTCATTACCGGCACACCTTGGATAGCAAAGCGACGAATCAAATCTCTACGAGACCAATGCAATTTGAATGTAGCATTGATCAGCCGCAACAGATCATCAGCATCACACCATGCCCACCGTCGCCAACTCTGATGCCTATCAAAACTCTTTTCGGACACCCTGATTTCGGGAAGTCTGCTGATTGGCGGTCTGACATATTGAAACGACATAACCCCTCCACAAAATGCTATTTACAAAGAACCGGCCACCGCTTTGATGGTAATTATTATATAACATATAATTAATATTGTGTCAATAGTAAAGCCCCTTAATGAAAAGGGGCTCGGCAGAAGTCATCCTCCTCCGGCGGTTCCGGTAAAGGCGGTTGGACAGAAGTAGAAACCTCACACTGAGGAGACTCATCTTGGAAATAAACTCCGCAATGATGTCGTTCGGCATGTGGCTGACACAACGACAACTTACACTGCTCACAGGTCAGACAAGCCTTGGTGAGGCACCCACAGGAAGCCTCACAGGTTTCGTTGGAAGCATAGGCCAAGAAACTCATGGTACCTCCCTTATGGTAGGCTGAGAAATGACGCCGGGTCGTTTCTGGTGCAATTTGGCGACACAGCCGTGATTATCTTGATGATGACGGCAATGCCAGTCCTGACAATCCGGACATTTCTCAAACGGTCTATTCAAACAAGGTCCGACTTCACATTTCTCTGGCTGATCAGCTGGAGGCATCCGCGTCTCCTCGAGGAAGGGATAACATTTACGATATAGAAGGAGCAAAAACAATATCACTCTACACCTGTACAACTGATTGTCAATACAGTGTGGTTTACCCCGTTGGATAACTTCGTATCCAACGGGGTAAAAAAAGCCCGACTCCTTTCAAAGTCGGGCTAAAATTTTTAGGTGAAGAAGCTCTGCAGCAGTCCGGGTACAGTCGTCCCCACCCTATTTAGGGTACACCTCCCGGACAATGGCCGTGGCCTTGATCACCTCCTCTCGGGGCGGTTAGCGAAGCGTGATGGAATCGCAGACAGCACCGAGAGAAGGTCCAAAAAGCTGATCATAAGCCATAACTCCTCCATTGCTTGGGGTATGATGCGAGACTAAAGAAACAGGACCTCTTTCACCTCCCTCCTGTGGTAAGATCAAAAATCATAAGTACTCTAACATAGGTTTAGCAGAAAAAAAAGAGCGGCCGTCGAGCTTCCACCAAAGGCGGATAAGCAGCTCGACGGCCGTATAATTCACAAAACTCTACGTGCAGTTGCTTGGATGACCTCCAAGGGTTCCAGTCTGCGGGTATGGATGTCTACCACACTACGTATCTGACGTAAGTACGGCCAAAGCTCCGACACATGATCGCGGATGGCTGCTGCAGCCTGATGATGAAGTCCGGAAACTTTATCGACTTTGAAAGGACGATCGTCACCGCTCGAATACGGTGCTGAAGTCATAAGAACGATGTCTTCAGCCTTGATCCGACCATCCAGCAGATTATGCCAGACGATGCGACCAGCCGTGATAACCGCCTGCAGATAATCTGGGTCGAAGTGACCGACGATCAGCGCCTTATTGGGCAAATGCAGCCAATCATAACCACGACCAACAGCGATCACGGATTCGCAATGCCTAAGTTGTTCGATAGTGCGACCAGAACAACGAGTCTCCTGCACTCGATCGGCGTTACGGACCAGAACTTCAGTCGCGTCGCGAACAACATCGCTAGGCATATCCGCATGATGACGGAGCAACCAATTGGCAATAAGATCACGATCAGTCCCTACGTCTGCCATATCCAGATCATCGTGGCCATCTTCACTCGCCAGAACCAGACAATCCCAGTCAGTATCGAGACCAACCAAGATAGCGTAGTAATGCGGATGAGCCAACACGCGACGACATTGATGTGTCAGCTGTAGCGCCGAAGAACGTGCCTGATCCAAGTTATGCTTATGACCAGCACAACCAAGCGAGTCGTTGTCACTGCGTGAATAATGATAGGTCACAAATAGCAGTCCACGCTTATTCCGGCATCTGCCATAGCGTTGCCACTCGGCCAAAGATGCATTGAAAATTGGCCAACGAGTATCAAACATGCCACCGATATTTCTCCATGGCTGAATGATTCCCAGTGGTGTGTTGGTAGCGATCGGTAAATGCAGTCGTCCATCCATACACTTCAGAGCACCTAGTTCTGTTGGATGACGCGACCGATACTCCCTGCGCCGCTCCTGCTGACTCAGAAATTCCCTTGACTGCTTGGCATTGAGATCCATCAGGAATTCGATTCCCGTCGGCATAGCCTCCCCGCCCGTGGTATAGGTTAAAAAAGCAACTACTGTAAAAGAACGACAAGAAAAAAGTATACTCCCCTGACATAAAAAGTCAAAGCCTCAATTTGAGACTTTGACTAAGTATATAATCAACTATCAATCAGGCCTTCCCCGAATGCAACACTTCCATTTCCCGTGTATGGATATTAACCACCGCGGTCATATGTTGTAGATAGGGCAAAATATCCGGAACTTGTTGACGGATGACTTCCATGGCGTAACGGTGTAGGAATTCTGACTTGGCTTGCTTAAACGGTTTATCCAGTGCTCCCCGGTAAGGCGATGAAGCCAAGAGGACGATATCTTCCTCATTAATTCTACCCGCCTTAAGATTAGACAAAATAATACCAGCAGCCACGGCCACTGCCTGATCAAAATCCGGATCAAATGGACCGATGATAAGAGCCTTGTTGATGACATGAAGCCAGTCAAATCCACGTCCGATAGCCAAGACTGACTCACGGTGTTCAACGTCGCCTAATGTTCGATCAACTTGTTTCATCTCTGCTACATGCTCAATGTTGCCTTTGATTAACGGGATGAAATCCAAAACCGTTCGCTCTGGCATATCGGGATAGAGACGATGTAACAAGCTGAAAAGATGTTCTTCATTGGTATCGGTGATAGTAGAGACATCAACAATCTCATTATTCTCACCATGAAGGATGATCGCGTCCAGATCCGTCTCAAAACCAATTTGAATCGTATAGGCAGTTGGCCGCCCTAAAATACCATCACACTGCTTCTTAAGTTCGGCCGTATAAGCAATAGACGCTTCGGTGTCATAATTGAATCCCCGACAACCGCGATGTTTCTCACCACGTGAATAGTGGTAGGTAACCAACAGCAAAGCGTTACGTCCCTTACCGATAGCATAATCGCGCCATTCTTGAAGTGCTGGGCTAAAAGCTGGCCAACCAATATCAAACTTGCCGCCGACATTGCGCCATGGCTGGATAATACCCAGCGGAGTCTTGGTCGCTACCGGCAGATGGATGCGACCATCCATACATTTCAGTGTGCCGATCTCTGTCGGGTGCTGGGCGCGATAAATCCGCCGAGCGGCTGCTGTACCTGGGTTACTAAAAATACCCGAATGCTCTTTATTCAAATCAATAAGCTGTTGGATGCCTGTACTCATAATACTTATTAAATAATTATTCAGTTCCTTTGGTATGGACGCCGCGCTCCTTGTAGCGACGAGCAACCTTAATCTTGGAAGTCTCTCGCTCTATGAGTGCGCGTAACATTTCATAGTTATGATCATGGGTACCCGTTGTCGCCAATGTTTCTTCGGCTCGGCGAATAGCTTCTTGTACTTTGTGTTCGTCAATCTCTGAAGCCATCTGTCCTGCATCGGCCAATACTACCAAGCCATCCGGTACGATCTCGACGAAACCACCTTCAATCGCTATGAAGATTTCGTCATGAGCCGAGGTCACGATAATCTCACCATGACTCAAGACACTTACTAAGGGAATGTGGTGCGACAAAATAGTTACCTGACCCAATTGAGTCGGCAACGTGACTTGATTGACTTCACCTTCGTGAAGCACCCGTTCGGGAGTTACAATTTTTAATTTCAACATATCTTTAATCTGTCTTTGCGAGGAGTCTTGAGCTTAAGCGAATGACGACGAAGCAATCCCATTGAGATTGCTTCCCCCGCCGCGGGGTCGCAATGACAGTCGCT
Organism: uncultured Gammaproteobacteria bacterium; assembly: GCA_964540995.1. Lineage (GTDB taxonomy): Bacteria > Patescibacteriota > Patescibacteriia > UBA1558 > 2-01-FULL-52-15 > JAZDLR01. Next base: position 30,731 of record CAZIOU010000005.1, read on the forward strand.
ACGCGACTGTCACCTCATCAATTCCACCAACCATATAAAACGCCTGCTCTGGCTTATCATCATGTTTACCTTCCAAGATCTCGCTGAAAGCACGGATAGTCTCGGCCAAGGTCACGTACTTACCGGGGCGTCCGGTAAACTGCTCCGCCACGAAACAGGGCTGCGACAAGAATTTCTGAATCTTACGAGCACGTCCCACCAATAGCTTATCTTCATCGGATAATTCATCGATACCCAAGATGGCAATGATGTCTTGAAGATCTTTGTAGCGTTGGAGTATCTGCTGCACACCGCGAGCAACGCGATAGTGTTCTTGTCCAACAATCTCAGGATCTAGAATTACAGAGCTAGAATCAAGCGGATCAACAGCCGGATAAATAGCCAATTCAGATAACGCGCGAGAAAGTACGACGGTTGAATCCAAGTGACCGAAAGTAGTAGCTGGAGCTGGGTCAGTCAAATCGTCAGCCGGCACATAGACAGCCTGCACCGAAGTGATAGAGCCTTTCTTGGTGGATGTGATACGCTCCTGCAACTCTCCCATCTCCGTTGCTAACGTTGGTTGGTAACCGACAGCTGATGGCATACGTCCCAAGAGAGCAGAAACTTCCGAGCCGGCCTGAGTGAAACGGAAAATATTATCAATGAAAAGTAAAACATCTTTACCTTGCGAGTCGCGGAAGTATTCGGCCATCGTCAATCCCGTCAGACCAATTCGTTGACGGGCTCCTGGTGGTTCATTCATTTGTCCGAAAACAAGAGTCGTGTTCTGCAATACACCTGACTGCTTCATTTCATGATAGAGATCATTACCTTCACGGGTACGCTCTCCGACACCAGCGAAGACGGAGAAGCCACCGTGCTCGGCAGCAATGTTGCGGATAAGCTCTTGAATGACAACTGTCTTACCGACACCCGCTCCTCCAAAAAGTCCTACCTTACCACCTTTGACGAAAGGACAGATAAGATCAATAACTTTGATACCAGTTTCAAAAATTTCAGTTTTGGTCGACTGATCAGTCAGTGCAGGGGCCTCGCGATGAATCGGCCAAGTCTCTTTGGTCGTTACTTCTTTCAAACCATCGATCGGTTCACCGAGGACATTAAACATGCGTCCCAATGTTTCTTTGCCTACTGGCACACTGATAGCCGAGCCAGTATCCGTCACTTCTACGCCTCGGCCCAAACCGTCGGTCGTACCCATTGCCACTGCCCGTACCATACCACCACCAAGATGCTTCTGCACTTCAGCGATCAAAACACCTTCACCCAAGGGTATTGATAAGGCGTTGTTGATCGAGGGCATCTGACCTTTGAACTGCACATCAACGATCGGTCCGATAATTTTCTTGACTATTCCTTTGTTCATAGTAGTTGGAAGTTATAAGTTGTAATTTGAAAATTTAAAATAAATCGTACGATTATAAATATTATCTGCTTAATCCTTCAGCACCAGCAGAAATCTCCGCAATCTCGGCCGTGATACCCGCTTGTCTGACGCGGTTGAAAGCCAGTGTCAATTCATCGATCATCTCACTGGCCGAATCACTGGCATTGCGCATGGCCATCATACGAGCGGAATGTTCTGACGCTTCTGACTCCAGCACCATCTGATACATCTGAACTTCCACTAGGCGTAACAATGCAGCGTCCAACACCTGATCCATTGACGGCTCAAAGAGATATTCCGAGAAATGAAAGGCTGGCACATCAGTAGTAATATCATGAGCAGCGTGCGCCAAGTACCGACTGGGCTTGACCAGAGGTAATAAATGTCGAACCCGAACTTCCTGCTTGAGACTAGAATGAAAATGAGTATAGACGACAGCGATCTCATCGTAACGCTGCTTAATAAAACCTTGGATCAAATGTTGTGACAGAGGGATAATATCAGCTACTTCGTCTGTGATGTCATTCTTGGGATAATCAGCCATCACCGACATCTTCACCGCCGCTAGACCTTGAGCTGCACGTTTACCAAAGGTAATAAGATCAACGGCAATATCAGGCTGGTCCCAACCTTCCTTCTTCAGAAGCTTACGCACTTTATCCACTACAGCAATATTGTAGCCACCGCACAATCCACGGTTACTTCCGATTAGGAGAACTCCCACCTTCTTAACAGGACGCTCCTGGAGCAAAGGATGTGCTTCGGTATCAACACGCTTAGCCAGATTCAAAACCAATTTCCAAGCCAAATCCGAATACTGACGAGACATTAGGACTCGTTCAACGGCACGGCGCATCTTACTAGCCGAAACCAGCTCCATGGCTTTGGTAATTTTCTTGGTGCTGGCGACTGATTTGATGCGTCGCTTGATATCTCCGGTTAGTTGGGGCATCTTTTTATAGTGACAAGTATAATGTATGAAGTATTAGCGTGGGTTCATTATACTTCCTACTTTATACTAACTACTTCTTCAATAGCTTTCTTCAACTTCTCCTCATTATCCGCTGATAACTCTCCTGTCTTAGCAATGTCAGCTAATAAGTCAGGGTAATTGGCATCAAGATGTTCATAGAAGTTAGTTTCGAATTGCTTCAGCTGATCGACTGCTATTTGGTCCAATAAACCATTAACCGCAGCGTAGAGAATCGTCACCTGATAATGAACTGCGATCGGTCGATATTGACCTTGTTTCAATAACTCGACGATACGCTTACCTCGGTTTAAACGGCTCTGTGTCTCTTCATCCAGATCTGATCCAAATTGCGCGAAGCCTTCTAACTCTCGGTATTGCGCCATATCCAATTTGAGACGACCAGCCACTTTCTTCATGGCTTTGATCTGCGCAGCTGATCCGACACGAGAAACAGAAATACCGACGTTAACCGCTGGACGGAAACCCTGATAGAAAAGATCGGCTTCCAAGAAGATCTGACCATCAGTAATGGAAATAACATTGGTAGGAATATAAGCTGAGATATCGCCAGCCTGCGTCTCAATAATAGGCAGAGCGGTTAATGATCCGCCGCCATTATCAGTATTCAAGCGAGCAGAGCGCTCCAACAAACGAGAGTGTAAGTAAAAAATATCTCCTGGGTAAGCTTCCCGTCCTGGTGGGCGTCGGAGCAACAACGAGATTTGGCGGTAAGCAACAGCTTGTTTGGATAAATCATCGTACACAATCAATACGTCTTTACCTTGGTCCATGAAGTATTCGGCCATAGCACAGCCCGCATAGGGAGCGATAAATGACATAGCAGCTGGATCAGAGGCTCCGGCTACTACTACCGTGGTATAGCTCATAGCACCAGCTTCTTCTAGACGGGCAATAATCTGAGCCACTTTGGATTCCTTCTGACTAATAGCTACATAGATACACAATACACCGCTATCTTTCTGATTGAGAATAGTATCGATAGCAATCGCTGTCTTACCAGTCTGACGATCACCAATGATCAGCTCGCGCTGTCCGCGACCGATCGGGATCATAGCGTCAATTGATTTGATACCTGTCTGCAGTGGCACCGTGACTGACTGACGAGTAATAACTCCAGGAGCAACTTTCTCTACGGGATTAAACCGCTTGGTTTTGAGAGCACCTTTACCATCCACCGGTTGCCCAAGAGCATTGACGACGCGACCAATAACTTCTTCGCCCACCGGAACTTCTAATACTCGGCCAGTACAGCGCACCGTATCGCCTTCACGTAATTGCAAATAGTCGCCCAAGATCATGACACCGATGACGTCTTCTTCTAAGTTCAAGACAACACCTTCAATCTTCTCACCGGAGCCGCTTTCTAACTCTACCATTTCCATAGCCAAAGCTTTGGACAAACCAGAAACCGTAGCGATGCCGTCTCCTACTTCAATAATATGTCCTACGCGTTCTTCGCTAGGAGCGAATTCCAAACCCTCAATTTTCTTCTGTAAATGTTTGATCAGATAATCGTGAGACATACTATTATTCGTTTAATAATTGTTGTTGTAATGAAGCTAAGCGATGATTGATAGTCGCATCCAATTGCTGGTCACCATACATAAGCTTAAATCCTCCGATGATGCTAGAATCAATCACTTCTTCTAGGTCTACTGGCTTACCTAAATGTTTGTGACACCAGCGACTAATCGTAGCTAACATCTCTGGTCCGACTGGATGACGGGTAATAACTTTGACCAAGACTTTACCTTCAGCCTCTCGAACTGCCTGTTCCAGAGCTAAGCGTATCTTGGGCCAGCGACTGATCAGGCGTTGACTCTTAAGCCACAAGAAAGCTGACTCGATAACCGCATCAAGTGCTTTACCTTTCTTATCTTCGGTAGCACCGATGATAGCTTGGGCAATAGTTTTATCGGCGATTTTCATGTGATTTGAGTGAAGTTACTTGTTCAGAAATAAAGGTACGATCTTTGTGCGTGTCAATCTTTTGATTCAACAGTTTAGCACTGGCAGTAACTACCAGCTCAATCATCTCTTCCCGCGCATCAGCAACAAGTTTATCCTTCTCTACCTGAATCTGTTGCTTAGCATCAGCCACGATCTGCTGGGTCTTGGCTTCAGTTTCTTTCATAATAGCCGAGCGCTTCAACTCTGCCTGCTGACGAGCTTCGGCCAAAATTTCAGCCGCTTCCTTCTTGCTGGCTGCTAATTGTCGCTTGGTCTGTTCGGCGGTCTCTTGTATTGTCCGTTCGATAACTTTGGCCTGATCCAAACTCTGGCCGATGATCTTACCTCGTTCGGCCATGACTTTGGTCAGAGGCTTCAAGGCGAAACGATAAATAACGAAGAATACAATAGCAAAATTGATCAGCTGCGCTAGCATCAAGGTCCAATCAATATGAAATGTCTTAATTAATTCTTCCATTGCTCATTATGATTAATAATTCATTCCCGTATTCTTTCGAAAAGAATACGGAGAGAAATATCAATGACTATTTGATACTGAAAGCAATAATCAAAGCGTAAATAGCGATAGCTTCAGCAAAAGCTGAAACCAAAAGCATAGGCACTAAGATCTTGCCGGTGGCTTCTGGGTTGCGACCGATAGCTTCCATAGCTTTGGCACCGATCTTACCGATGGCCAGAGCTGGAGCCATAGCACCGATAGCGATTGCTGCTGCTTTGGCTAATGGGATAAAATCCATATTGATTGTTCCTGGTAATTTCTTTGGATCGGACGATTATTGTTTTGTTTAACGTCCCCGGGGAAACTACGTTTGGTTAATAAATAGTTACTAGATTAGTAACTTATTATTAGTCACTAGGTTAGAAATTCTTCCCTAATAACTACTAACAAATAACTAATGACTGCCTTCTTCCGAATGATCCTGCGCTGCGATAGTAAAATACACCAAGGTCAAAACAGAAAAGATTAAGGCCTGTATCAAACCAACCATGACTTCCAAGAACATGAAGGGAATCGGCAAGATGAAAGCAAATAAAGCCGCCATAGCCGCCAATAATACTTCACCGGCGAAGACGTTACCAAATAACCGGAAGGATAGCGAAGCTACTTTGGCGAACTCACCGATAATTTCGATTAGTCCGACGAAGAATTGAATCGGGTTGACGATGATAGCTGCTTTATTGTGTCGCATATCAGCTGGTATCGCCATTAACGTTTTGACATTGATAAATTTATTAAAATACTTCCAGCCGCCCACAATCATCACACCGAAAACATTGGCGGCGATGATAGAAAATAAACTCAATGCCAAGGTTGTATTGACGTCAGCCGTACCACCACGGAGAAGAGGAACGAACACACTATGGCCTTCTGCCTGCTCGATCCAACCGATAGAACCCACTCCTGGCAACAGGCCTAACCAGTTATTGATAATGATGAAAATAAAAACAGCAAAAACTAAAGGAAATATTTTTACTGTTATGGCTCGGTCATTGGTCACCGAATCAGCTAGATTCATAGCGGCATCGATGATCGCTTCTGCGGTAGCTTGCAGTTTGCCCGGTATGGCTTTTGCCTTCTTACCGATGACAAGACTCAATACGACGATGATTAGAACTGCTATCCAGCTGGTGAGCAATGAATTGGTGATCGTTAGCGGACCAACATGCGCAATAGGTTCGGCAAAAATAGTTGACTCGTGACTAACTTCAGTTGTAACCGGCGTAGCTTCCATGATAATTCAAATTATTGATAACGTTTGGCTAAGCGTAACAGACCGATAACCGTCCCCACGAAAGCCAACAACATACAAACGAGCAACCACAGGGGCTGACTCGAGAAACGCTGATCTAACCATCGACCCAACCACAATCCTGCCAAGGCCGGACCAACGATCCAACCGGTAGCTTGCGCGCCGATGGCCAAAGCCAGTGTCTGCCACTTTTTGTCCTTAGGATCTCCCTTTTGGTTCATGCGATTATAATCAAAAAAGGCCTTAACTGGGTCTTCTGACTGAAACGAACGCCATTAGTATAGAGGAATTTAGCAAAAGGGTCAACGATTTTTTTATTAGAATTTCTTATTCATTCAATATTGACAAATCTATAATATTGTGACAAAACTACCCATAGTTCGATCTTTTTAGTGGCGACTCACTTACCCTAGCTATGGAGGAAGTATGTTTCTGGTCATTGGTCAGTTTCGAGATGAAAAGATGCATCAAATCTATACGTCAGTACTTTTATTAACTACTGATCCTCAGCTAGCCTATGACACTGCGCTCCAGCCAGAAAAATGCGGACACCGATTTGGAGAAGATTCGCATGTATATATTCTTGGTCTTCAGCCGGATAAAATCCAGACAAAAGCCAATGGCAGGCCCAAATACGTTTTGTGGCATGAATCTGCAGACTGGCTCGGTGGTCCACCATTCCGACGTATCAGATCTAGTTTCAAGGACTTAATTAGGGAAAACCCTGATAGGCTGGCAGCAGCACTGAACGACTAAACGGTCATCTGACATTATTTTGTAAATCTTGCCACTCGACAACCATAGAAGATCCGACCCCAGACTATCTCTCCGGAGATTGGCTGGGGTCTTTTTTGTTAGCATAGATACAATCGCTATGCTCCACTAATTCTTGATTTCAATCGTTTTGTCGCTAAACAACAAAACAAAATGATCTGATCTGTATTTGACGCGCAATTCTGAAAACGCAGGATCGATTTTGCCTTGTTCATCAAAAAAGATCGGCATGAATTCAGTTTGCAGAAAAAGATACAAAGGCCCTTCGACATTTACTGATTGACCAGCCGCTGGCATCTTCACCGTCGCAATAGGCATGTCCGCATAATAACTTAAAGTATCACCTACTGGCCACGCTAATTGATAAAATCGATCGCTCGGCTGTCGCAGTACTTTGACCGTCTGACCGATGGATTTTAATTCCGAATCAAAAGCGAAGTGCAACCCAGGCATTATCGATCGGCCTACTTGATAACTTATACCAACCACGAGGGCCATCAATACCACACCGCTAATCAATAACCATCGTCGAGCGAAAGTAAATTTCTGATTAAATATAGTAGAAATAAAGCTAAGAACGCATACTAACGATAACGCCATGAAAGGATAAGCCGGCAATATATAGGTTGGAATATGTGTCTTGAATAGTGAATAGAGAATTATTATCCCTAGTGACGACAAGCTAGACGCCAACCACAACTTCTTAGTCACACTCGAACTACTCCACCGCTTCCAGCTAACAAGGCCCGCTAGCAAAGATAAAATCCATAGCGTGTACCATGGTTGGGCTAATTTCCCCAAAGTAACAAAGTAATCATACCAATGTGTCGCTTGTAAACCGAAACCTTGGGTTGCACGCTGTAAGACATTAAAGCCCAGATACGTAGTCCAGAAAGTTTGACCATAAATCGAAGCCTCATACCAGTGCCACGGGACAACAATCAACAGAGCCAAGGCGGTGCCGAAATAAAACCAGCGTGAACGTAGCCACTGCCACTGATGATATACGCCGGAGAAAACTAGTAAAATCGGTAGGATGCTAATGGCCGCTACACTCTTGGTCATGATAGCTAGAGCGATAGCAGGAGCGATCACCGATGCATATTTCGGTTGCTGCCAACTCCTGATCAACCAATACAACACCAGTAGGAAGAAAGCTATCAGAAGTCCGTCAACGCGCACTTGGCGCATGACGATGAACCAATAGGGAATAGTAGTTAGTATTAACGCCGACAGTACAGACCAATGGCGTTTCAGACCTAATTGATTAGCGATAAGGAAAAGTAGCAGCGCCACAGCCAGAGCTGACAAAACCGAAGGCAGACGATAGGCCCACTCATGGTCACCGAATAATGAGGTGCTGATCATGGCTAACCAGAAATAGAGCGGCGGCTTCTCTAACCAAGGGTGACCAAATTGTTGTAGCGAAAGCAACGAAGAAGAATGCAACGTATCATGAGTAACTCGTGCATAAATGACTTCATCGTAGGCGGTCAGCGGTAAGGCGTTGAGCTGCCAAGTTAGAACGACAGTGACAACACTAGCAAGCACAATTATCAACCAATAGGATTTTAGAAATTTCATGCTGTATATCTATTAACTATTGCAGGCACAGAGTCTCTTATGACCCGAGGGCAAGCTGGAAGGATTATTGCAGTAAGAAGACCCAGACGCCCGATAATAACAACTTGTAGTACTATAAATTTTCGGTGACACTGTATGTTCACCGCCAAAGGCTTGAGAAGCATAACATGAGCAGGCAGGTGCGAAATGTTTACCAACCACACAGGCCGCTGTATCATTCCACGTACCACTAGCATTACAACCGCCGTGGGAAGCACACACGGTAGTACAATCCTGCGTATTATTGGCTGCCAAATACCAGCAATACCCATTGGCATCATAGCCACTACAAGCTGGCGGCGGAGCCACATAAGCTGGTAGCGCTAAGTTACTAGCGATTTCCATAGTCGCACCGGCAGTAGCATGGCAAGAACCAAAAGTAAGACTGTTATTGTTCCTGCGGGTAATATAGTAGCCAGTATCCACATCATGACCTTCGATTGGATCTCTCGGTATTGTCGGAATATAAGTTGGCATCAAGCTCGAAGGTATAACACAGTTAATACTCTGGCCGAGACAGCTAGGAGTGCCAGCTGTACCACAAATAACCGCCCTATCACTACTACCCAAACCGGATAATGAAAATTCCGATGGCATCGCACCGTAGTCGGCTGCATAGAGCTGAATCGCTGCCTGCAATGCTTGGAGGTCAACTTTACGACGACCATCCTGACTGTCGCCAATCCTTTTGGCAGGATTGATAGCTACAAAGGCAGCGACTGCTAAAATAACTAAGGTGACCACTGCCACCATCAGCTCGATGATTGTAAAACCTCGATGCTTAGTCGCCGACATACATAGCTATTTTAAATTTCAAGTAACCAACCTAATCTTCCACTCTCGGCTTCTCGAGTAGCACCGTCTCCTCCAGTTCGCTATCTACGCCTGTAATCCTCATAACATCTTTATCGATCTTCTTGAATTCATTACCCGTAATAGAATAAGTATTTACTACGGTACCGAGCTGAGCACCTAGTTTCTTGTAAAAGGCGTCATAATTAATCAAATGTTTCTGCAACGCTTCGACATTTTTCTTAATCTCTTTGGCTGACTCTTCAATTTGTAATGCTCGCAATCCTTGAAGGACAGTTTGCAGATAGGCTAGAAATGACGTCGGCGAAACAATGATGACATGCTTCTCGCGGAAGGCGTAGGTAATTAGATCACGCGTTGAGATCTTCACCGCACCAACTTTATTCACCAGCAAATCATAATAGATCGCTTCAGATGGGATAAACATGAAAGCAAAGTCCATGGTCCGCTCTCCGGGGCGGACGTATTTGGCTGTCTCGTCAATACGATTCTTGAGATCTTGTTTGAATAACTTTTCAATCTTCTCACGTTCAACAGGATCTGACTCGTTGAGAATACGTTCATAATTCTCCAATGAAAATTTGGAATCGATAGGGACGATCTTATCTTTGATAAATACAACCGCGTCGACAATCTCACCATCAGCAAAGGCGTACTGCATCTGATAGCTGCCTGGTGGCAAAACATTTTTCAAAGTTTCTTCTAAGAAATACTCGCCCAACACTCCCCGCTGTTTAGGATTTTTCAGAATATCTTGGAGATTCTTCAGTTGATCAGAAAAATTTAATACCTGTTTATTGGTCTCATCTAGTTTGGCCAGCTTTTCAACTGTGTCGCGGGACAACTTAGAAATTTCGATAAACTGATCCTGTTGCATCTTGGAATTCATCCCAAACTTCTGGTCCAGCGTCTTATTCAAATCCTGAACCTGATTTTGCAACAGCATCAGGGATTTATCTTCCGCCGGCTTCTGCATGGCCTGCAGCTTATTCAAAATCACTATGATACCGAAAATCAGGACAGCTACTACAGCGATTAAACTTATTATAATAAATATTTCCATATATAGAGTGGTACCTAGTACCTAAATTGTAAATAACTCCTGCGCATTCCGCCCTGTCTGCTCCACCACTTCTTCAACACTAATGCCTTTAATCTCCGCCACCTTCTTGGCCACTTCAATCACATATATTGGTTCATTACGCTGACCGCGATATGGTTCGGGTGTCAGGAAGGGTGAATCAGTTTCTAAGAGAATACTTTCAAACGGCACCTCTCTGACAATCTGCTCCAAGAGGCCAGTTTTGTCAAAAGTGATAATACCAGTGATACCCAAGTGATAGCCATGGCTGGTAATTTCTTTGGCTTGCTCGAGAGTGCCGCCGAAGCAATGAAACACCGCTCGATCAACTTGTCGTTCGGCCAATAGTCGTAACATGCGATCATAAACACTATCATCCTGCCCTTTTACTTTGGCTTCTCTGCCATGGAGAATCAACGGGAGATTATTGCTCTGGGCTAAAATAATCTGTAATTCGAAAACGTCCTGTTGCAAATCTTTGATACGTTGACGTTCGGTCGGATCATCAGGCAAACGGAAATAATCCAAACCGCACTCACCGATAGCCGTGACCAATCCCGTATTGATCAATTCTTGATAATCAATGGTGGCAAATTCTTCGGCTTCAACTTCACTCGGATGCAATCCAATAGCAGCCAGAAGTGACCCGTGTTGCTGCGCCAATTCAACGCTCAAACGACTAGAAGCAAAATCAGTAGCCGGCATCACTACCTTCATCTCTGCCTGTTCTATCCTTTCTATAACTTGGTCGCGATCCTCCTCAAACGCTTCTAAGTTAACGTGTCCGTGAGTATCTATAAGCATCTGAAACTATTTTACTTCTTACTATTTAATTTATTCTTAATCAACTCTAACTGTTCTGGTGAGAGACGTTTGAGAAATTCATCAGGCGAGAATTGAGCTGGAGTAGGCAGACCAAAGCGAGCAAAGTCCAAAGTAGTAGCCGACTTCATCCAGTCAGGCAATAACATACGTGCCCAACCGGAAGCGTTGACCAAACTATCTGACAAGGTAGAATTCTTAACCGATTCCGAATATTGATTGTTGAGCGGTAGAGCCAAGATAAACCATAGAGCCAAGCCAATCAGTAAGGCGCCTTCAATAATACCCAAGACGCCACCTAAAAGACGATTGACCAAGCCGACGAATGGCACGAAGTTGACGATCTTGTTGGCGATCCAGAAGAAAACTCCAACGATAACCATCACGACCAGTACCAGACCAACGAAGCCAACAACTGCTGACAAAGCTGGGTTGTGTAACCACTGATCGAGCCAAACGGCCACTTGTTGTACATATTTACCAGCTGCCCAGACCCCGACCGCGAAACCAATAAGCCAGCCTAAGCTACCAATAATACCAACTTTGAAACCTTTAAGAAAAAAGATGATTAATACAGCAATGATAATATAATCTACTATATTCATGATATGCGATTAAATAAATTAGTGGGTTTAGAAATTTTGGGTGAGGCAAAGACGGCGCTAATGACTTCGGCTGTCTGCGGCATAACCGGTGCGATCAGACGAGCGACCAATTTGATTCTACCCAACAAACCAACAAGTACTTCTTGGGCCTTGGTCGCATCAGTTTTGGCTAGTTCCCAGGGCTTCTCTTGCTCCATGATCTGATCACCTTCGCGTACGATCTGCCAGATCAATTGCAAGGCTTCTTTGAACTGAACCCGCTTCATCGCTTGATCAATGGCTTCGGCTTGTGGTGCCACGTACTCAGTGATGATAACTCCTTCAGGCACAAATTTCTCTGCCAGATGAGTCACGCGGGCGACGAAGTTTCCTAAACCATTAGCCAATTCACCGTTGTAGCGTTCGGCCATGTCACTAATCTTGATATCTGACTCGGAACCGAAAGAAAATTGCGACAAAATCAAATAACGCGTGGCATCAGCACCATATTGAGTCACCAGAGCATTAGGATCAATCACGTTGCCAATACTCTTACTCATCTTCTGCCCATCAACGGTGAAAAAGCCATGCACCCACAATTCCTTAGGCAAGGGTAACTTCAAAGCCAATAACATCGCCGGCCAATAGATAGCGTGAAATTTGAGAATATCAGGCGCCAAGATTTGAGCCGAAGCTGGCCACCAAGTTTCAAATAATTTATCATCCTGCGGATAGCCGATGGCAGTAATATAATTCATCAAGGCTTCGATCCAAACATAGATCACCTGCTCTGGATCCCACGGCACCGGTATACCCCACTTGACGGTCTGACGTGAGACAGAAAAATCTGGTAATTCCTGTTGCAGTAAACCTAAAACTTCATTCTTTCGCGTCTCGGGAAGAATTTTGATACTATCGTTACTAATCAATTCTGTCAGCTGCGGCAACCAGTCTTGTAGGCGGAAAAACCAATTCTTCTCTTTCAATAGTTGCGGTGCTTGATTAGGATGCAGTGGACACTTGCCATCAACCAATTCTCTTTCCGTTAGGAACTTTTCACAACCGACACAGTACAATCCTTCATACTCACCAGTGTACAAGACGTCTTTACCAAGTGGCGTAACTGCTGCTCGTAAACGAGCCATAATCTTACCGACCGCTTCTTCGTGTCGCGGTTCAGTCGTACGGATGAAATCATCTTGAGCAATGTGGAGATTGGTCCAGGTTGCACGGAACTGCTCGGCTACGGTGTCGACAAACTGCTCGACAGGTACACCTTGCTCTTGAGCCTTCTGCAATATCTTGGCACCGTGTTCGTCAGTACCAGTCAAAAACCAGACCTTGTCCTTACCCAGCTTCTCACGCCAATAGCGACTAGCGACGTCTGCCAACAAGGTTGAATAAGCATGACCGAGATGTGGTTGGTCATTGACGTAATAGATTGGCGTCGTGATATAGAATCGCTGCGGCATTAGGCTATAACTTCATTCTTCTTTGATTGATTAGCATCGCGGATAAAAATGGCGATAACAGTGGTTACTGGTATAGCCAATAAAGCTCCGACGATACCGGCAATTTTGGCACCAATCAACATTGCGATCAAAATAATCACGGGATTGAGTCCAGTGACTTTGCCCATCACTTTAGGCACGATTAAGTTATTCTCTAACTGCTGAATAATGAAATAGAGAACCAAGACGACCAACGCTTTCTCTGGCGCTTGCTGAAACGATAAGAAAATAGCAGGTACCGCGGCTAATATCGGACCCAGATACGGCACGATCTCCAAGGCTCCAGCCAGCAAGGCCAAGATCAAAGCATATTTAACGCCCAAAATCGTTAGGCCTGCATAGGTCATAATAAATATCATGACCGACAAGATTACCTGTCCTCGCAACCAATGACCAAGTTTACGTTGGACACGACTCATGGTGTGCATAGCATAGCCCTGGTGTCGCTCCGGAATCATGCTCTTGAGGAAATGCCGCATGTTACGCTCTTCGACTGACAGATAGAAAGTCATAACCAACACCAGTAAAAAGGCAATAATGCTGCCGAACACTCCCTTAACAAATCCGAACACTCCCAAAGTAGCATCGGGTAAGCTGAAATTATCGGTTAAGGTACCGCGCAGATTATAATTGGTCAGAAAATCGCCACCTATTAATTGCAATTTATTCCAAGTATCAATTACTTCGTTATAGTATTGGGGGAAATGATTAGACAAAGCCACTACTTCATGGGCTACTGGCCCAGCTACGAGATAGATCACGCCACCGAAAACAGACAGTACTAGTAAATAGATAAGGATAATCGTAATGCCACGCGGAATCCGTCGACGTTGCCAAGCATCAACCCAAGGATTGAGTGCTGAAGCGAAAATGATGGCCACAAATAGTAATCCGAGAATATCACGGATAAACCAGACGAAAAGTACTGCCACCACTACCAATAAAACTTTGAGGATAGAAGTTAGGGAAATATGATATTCTGGACGCTTGATTTCCGGCATACAATTAGGAAGTTAATATTTTAAGAAACTCTTGATCCGAGGTAAAAGGTCCAATGATAGCTAGATTACTTCTGTTCCAACGAATAAGTGCCTGCGCGACTTTCCGTACATCTTCTCGGGTCACCGCTTCAATCTTGGCTAATTTCTGATCTTCAGTCTCGATCTTACTGTGCAGTAATTCTTGAGACTGCAAGAAATAGAGGTAACTACCCTGATCTTCTAAATTCAAGATAGTAGTGCCTTTGAGATATTCTTTGGCGCGATGCAGCTCTTCGACCGAAACTAAACTGTTAACCATACGGTCCAATTCTTTCTTGATCAGCTTGAGTGCTGGTACCAACCGTGACTTGTCTAGACCGGAACGCACATAGAGCGTACCGACGTCTTCATAGGTCTCGGCACCAGCGCGGACAAAATAGCATAAACCCTGCTTCTCACGGATATTGATAAACAAGCGGGAGCTCATATTGCCACCCAAGATGGTGGACAAAACAGACAGTGCTGGCAACTGCGGATGTTGGGAACGTAGTCCTGGAAAGCCTAGAGCAATCTGCACCTGTTCGGTTTCACGTTGGACGATTTTAATTTGAGGCTTGGTCTGATCCAGCTTAATGGCTGGGATCTTGGCTTTGGCTTTGGTGCTACGTTCCAATGGGAAATATTTATCAGCTAAAGCCATCGCTTGTTTCTCATCGAGAGCACCAGCGATACCAATAATCATATTGCCTGGATAGTACCAGCGTTTCTTGTAAGCATAGAGCATGTCACGGCTGACAGAGCCACCGATCGTCTTACGATTACCGATGATGTCTCGACCGAGCACGGTGCCTTGGAACAGTAAAGCTTCATAGACATCTTCGATATGCATCAGAGGATTATCTTCGTACATCTTCATCTCTTCGATGATAACTCCCCGCTCTTTCTTGACTTCAGCCGGATCGAAAACAGAATGACGCAACATATCAGACAACATATCCATGGCTAAGGTGATATGGCCACTATCTGACTTGACGTAGTAGGCAGTACGATCTTTGCTGGTGAAGGCATTGTACTGCGCTCCAATAGAGTCCAATTCTTTGGAAATTGCTAAGGTTGAAGGACGCTTCTTGGTGCCTTTGAACATCAGATGCTCGACGAAATGCGAACTACCGCTCAAAGCAGCTGTTTCTTGACGGGAACCGACTTTGTACATTACCTGGACAGTGACGGCTTTGGTATCTTGTTTGGGCGCTAAAATGACGACGCTTCCGTCCTTACGAACAAATTTTTTATACATGAAAAATGAGTTAATTCTTAGCTAGAGTATACTGAAAATAGCGAACTTTGGCAATTATTACTGCCTAGACATTATTTCTGTCCCGATGCCAACGCAAAGGATTGGTGAGGATATAATTTTTAACCTTTTCATAGGTTAACTCCTCGACTATAACGCGCTCATAACATGACGGTTGCCACTGAAAGCTGGATTCACCGTAATTATGAATTTCGCGGCTACAGCGGCTTTTGAATGATTGAATGAGTCGGAATAAATCAAATTTTTCTGGATTTCCTCCCGCCTCGGGTAGGCCCTCTACTAGTAGAGGGCTAATATCGTGTGCTCTTTGTCCGCCTTTGGTGGAAGCACACGATCTACCCCTTCGGGGTGGTTAATGATTAAAATTCCGTGGACATGGTTGGGCATTACAATAAAAGCATCAAGTATTACATAGGGATATTGTTGCGCTAACCAGTACCATTGCTCCCACACAATACACCCAATAGTATTCAGGGCCATATAATTGCCATGTATGGTGCCGAAATTATGACGTCGATTCTTGGTGCAGATAGTGAAGAAATAGGTACCGTTTTGACTATAGTCGAAATCAGATAATTTCATAAAAAATAGAACCGCCCCATTAATCTGGGGTGGCCCTGTTTTTGTACCTGACACTATACAGCAATAAAAATATTTGGCAATAAGAAACTCCCTCGACTATTTGCCGAGGGAGTAATCAACTCAGTAGACATTCTGACCTGGATAAAGCTGTGGTCCAGAGTTGAAGCCACCTTCCAGTCGAACCGGAATCGTGGCCTGTCCGGGCACATCAGTCATGAAGTCGAGCGGTAACTGATTAGGATCCGTTACCCTTCGCGACTTAAGGTGAGGAGCTTGCTCAAGGCAGGTTCGACAGATGACGCCTTGCGCTACGACGGAATCGACATCGACTATGAGGTTGACGTCCCTTTGCTCAGTCGAAGTTCCACAGAAGACACAGGTGTAAGTCGACATACGACCTCCTTCAGTTAACGAAGCACGATCTCGACTGGAAATCCCTCTGTCTCTATTCTGACAGGTGCTAGTCTCATTTGTTGGAGTTCATTCTCCAGCGTATCTACCCTCGTCCTCCAAGTTTGCTCCTCTTCCTCGAGACGAATCTTTTCGCTCGTCATCTCTTCGAGCTCCGCACGTGTTCGCTCCAAATGAACCAATTGATCTCGTAATTCTTGTATTACTTTGGTAGCTTTGACGCTGCCATCGAGAGAACGACAGTCGGAACAGATCAATCCATCGACATTTTCAGCCACCAGAGTTCTTCCACTACTAACCTGTTCAATGAGAACACCGCTAACGACGAGGGAATTACCAAATCCCGACGACACCCATTGACCGCAAACCAAGCAACCTTGCCGCATATCCCACCTCCTGGGAAAAAGTTACCCTTGTATCTTGTCTTGTATAAAGGTACGGACTTGGTCGATGCTGATACGCTCTTGCAACATCGTGTCGCGGTCGCGTACCGTTACTTTCTTATCTTCCAAAGAATCAAAATCAACCGTCACGCAATAAGGCGTACCAATCTCATCCTGACGACGATAGCGCTTACCAATACTACCGGTTTCATCGTACTGCGTACGGAATTGCTTAGCTAAATCTTGAAATAACGGTTCAGACACTGATTGTAACTCGGGCTTCTTGGACAGAGGCAACACCGCTACCTTGATCGGGGCTAAGCGTTTATCTAAACGTAAGACCGTCTCGATCTCCTTGGAGCTTTCTGTCGTGGTACTACGGCCACCTTCGATTTCTTCGTAGGCTTCCATCAAGAAAGCCAACGTCGCTCGGTCAGCACCAGAAGAAGTTTCGATAATATACGGGATATAATCGCTATTGTCTTCCGCTTTGACACCCAAATTCTGCTTGGAATATTCCTGATGGCGCGACAGATCCCAGTCTCCTCGATTATGAATACCTTCCATTTCTTTGAATCCATCATTATCGTCACTAAAATCAAATTTGTACTCAATATCATAGGCCGCACGAGCATAATGAGCTCGTTTGTTGGCTGGGTGCTCGAATAATCGTAGGTGATCAGCCTTGATACCCAAATCTTGGTACCACTGCATGCGAGTAGCTTTCCACTGATCAAATGTTGCGTCAGCCAATGATGGCGGCAAGAAATACTGCATCTCCATCTGTTCGAATTCGCGCATACGGAAAGTAAAGTTCTTAGCCGTTATTTCATTGCGGAAGGCCTTACCAACTTGAGCAATACCAAAAGGCGGCTTGAGACGCATACTTTCCATCACATTCAAGAAGTTGAGGTAAATTCCCTGACAAGTCTCTCCCCGTAAATAAGCATCTTGCTTCTGTCCATCGACGACGCCTAACTCTGTCTTCATCAATAAATTAAAAGATCGTGGTTCGGTGAAGTCGCCGCCACAATTGGGGCATTTAATATCAGCAATAGATTTACCAGTCTCTTCTTCTAAATGATCAGCTCGGAAGCGCATCTTACATTTCTTACAGTCAACCAAAGGATCGGTGAAATTCTCCAGATGACCAGAGGCCTTCCAGACAATCTCTGGTGTCAGGATAGCTGAGTCCAGACCAACGATATCGCGTCGGCTAGTCATAGCCCGCCACCAAGCCTGCTTAACATTATTCTTCAATTCCACGCCCAAAGGGCCGTAATCATAGGTTGCGGCTAAGCCACCATAAATCTCGGCCGAAGGGTAGATAAAACCACGGCGCTTAGCGAGGTTGATAACTTTTTCGATAGTTCTCATTGGAGGCAGTATAATGAAAGTTTATAGAGACTGCAAGTATTTAAGTTCTGTCCGGACACCGGATAGCGGATAGCGGATACCCTTGTAATTCTAAATTTTAGTTAAATTTTTCCGCTTTCTCAACTTCAATCACCCCACCCGGTTTCAACACTACCCGATCTCGACGGCCCAAACTACCCTTGAGCAAATATTGAGCCAAAGCATTATCGACACGTTCTTGGATGACGCGACGCAGTGGCCGTGCCCCAAAGACTGGATCGTAGCCAGCTTGAGCTAATTCTGCTTGAGCCTCTGGTGAAACAGTGAGGTGAATACCTTTGAGCTCCAAACGCTTAGCTACTCCTTGCAACATCAATCCAGCTACCAACAACAATTCCTTTTCCTGTAGCGGTTTGAAGACGACGATACCATCGAAGCGATTGAGAAATTCTGGAGCGAAATAGCGCGTCAGCTCTTCTTTGACAATATGATCCTTGATCGTATCAAGAGCAATATTCTGAGCTACTTGTTGTTGGATATAGAGACTAGCAGCATTGGTCGTGGCGATGATAATCGTATTAGTAAAATCAATTACCCGACCCAAAGCATCCGTTAATCTACCATCTTCCATCACTTGGAGGAAAATATTGAGAATATCTTTGTGAGCTTTGTCGATTTCATCCAGCAGTAGTACGGCAAATGGCGTCTTGCGCACCGCTTCTGTCAGGATGCCGCCCTGACCAGAGCCAGGCATACCGATCAATCGAGCCACACTGTCTTGGAGTTGGTATTCACTCATATCGAGTCGGATCATCTTGGTCTCATCGCCGAAATAGCTCTCAGCTACCGCTTTGGCGAGTTCCGTCTTACCGACACCGGTCGGTCCGGCGAATAGTAGGTTAACGATGGGACGCTTCAGATCGCGCAGTTCGGTACGAGCGCGCTGCAAAGCATTAACGACCAACTTGACCGCTTCTTCTTGACCAACGATACGACGATGGATAATTTCTTCCAATTGTAATAATTTGGACGACTCGGCCACAGTGATCTGCGACAAAGGAATATTGGTTTTATTGGATACTACTTGGGCTACATCTTCGGCCATTACCAGAGCAAACTGATTCTTATTCCGCGCTCCTACATTGGAAGCTACTTCTTGAATTACTGTAATGGCTTTGGCTGGCAGAAACTGATCATGGACATAACGATGCGAGAGTTCTACCGCTTTCTGCAAAGCACCATAGGTGAAGAATACATTATGCTGTCGCTCGAGATAGCCAACATTGGCTTCCAGTATTTTGATAGTTTCCGCTTCATCTGGTTCATCAATTTTCAAAGTAGCAAATCCCGACATCAAGCTACTTTGCTCGATGTAAGCAGTGAAATCTTTGGGTGTGGTCGTTGCCAGCAGGACAATCCGCGGATCACGAATCTGTTCACTCAAAACTTCTGCCAGATCGACATTCTCCGTGCCAGCCGAACCGACACCGACGATATTATGAATATTTTCGATATACAAAATGATGTTACCAGAACGGATAGCTTCATTGGTGATGGCTAATAATCGCTGCTGCAATTCTCCAGTTTCAGTAGCACCAGCCACGAGCTGTGATACCGAGATACTGACCAAGCGTTTGTCCTGAAGATACGACGGCACATCTTCAGCTGTCATACGCAGAGCCAAAGCATCAACTAAACTCTCTTTGCCCACACCCATCTCACCCACTAATAGAATGGCTGATTTGCCAGCTTCTAATAGCCGGTACAACTGATCAGTGTAATTAGCCCGATCAATCGACAAGGGCACACCACCGCTGCGAGCGACAGCTGTCAGATCAGTACCGAAACGATCCAAAACTGGTGTCGCAGTCGCTGTATAAGAACGATTGATGGGACCTTTGGGCTTATGATGAGACTCATGACGATAGCGACGGTACTGATCAACTAGGCGACGCTCCATCTCCACCCACAGCAGCACACTCTGAACTACTTCCAGATCAACTTTGTAATCATCAAGCACCTCGACGATGCGCTCATCACTGGTGACCAAACTGGCAAAAATATCAGTAATTTCTATTCGCTTGTGATTCTGCTCAACTGCGGTAACGAAAGCTTGGAGCAACACATTCATCGTGGCTGTCGAGAATCCCCGCTCCTTAGACTGGCTAATTGATTTACCATTGATGGTGGCAATGCTGGCGCGAATATGTCGCATATCAATACCCAATCGCGCTCCAACCAAGACTACATCTGTCTGATCTAATATGGATTGAAAAAGGTGTAGTGGCTCAACTGGTTCTCGATGACTAGCCACGCTGCTATTCCAGACCAAATCAAGATAACGAATTACTTCCGGCGCCAGATAATCGGCGATATTAATCTTCTTGCCCGCTGCTTTCAACAGCTTGACATCAATGTGCTTATATTCACTAGCTGACCGCGATAAACGATACCAGAGATAACAATGTGTAACGATCAACAACCAAAATAAAATAATCGCTAGATCATTACCATACAGTAGCCGGTGACCCAACAACCCAATATTCTGATCAGCTGCTAGAAGCAAACGCCAGACATTGATAATGTTGGCTACCAAAGCAACAAAAAGCAGACCGTTAATACCGGCTGAAACTGCGAACCGTAAGCGTCGTAGAGCGGTATGCAAGATACTCAACGGGTAGTGCCAGAAAAGGTAATTGGAACGAAAGACATAGGTCAGACCGCTCCCCTGACACTCACCACAAGTCATCACTCCTTGTCGACCACTGCCATGACAAGCGGAGCAATTCTGAAACTGAATCTGTTCTGGTACGGAGCTCATAAGAAAAAGGATAATAATCGAACAACGACCAAAACTGGCAACCCCATCCAGACGATGATCAGCAAGAAATCAATAGCCAATAGTCCCAGCATGTAGATCGATCGACCGAACAGAATAGCCAAACGCATGAAGAAACTAATGATCCGTCCCTCACGATCATATTGACTAAACATAGGCAGAAATAAACTGCGCGCCAAAAGACCAAGCGCTAGGTAGCGTTCACTCGATCTCGCTTGCTGTGCCAATGACATAATCAGCTGACGTAAACCAACTGAATACCACCACAGTGGGAAATACAAAATATCTCCCACCAGTTCGATTAAAAAATATTTACCGCTAGCCAAAATAATTGACGATCGTACCGCCATAATTAGCTATAGTATACCACAGGCTCTTACTTATTGCAGGCGCAGATGCGATTGAATCCTGGGATACCGACAGTACCCGTACAGGCACCGCTGCCAGAAGCGCGATAATAACAGGCCGATGTACCAACGTCAAAATAAGGCGCTTTATTACTAGCAACTGAAGAGCAAATTGAGCAGGTCAAAAAGGCGTTAGCGATTGCACATGAGGCATTATCATTCCAAGTTGATACGGTACACCCCGCATGACCTGCACATACGGTCGTACAACTAGTTGCGTCATCAGGTGCCTGATACCAGCAGTAACCACCACTATAAACTCCTCCGGAATCACAGGTACCTAGGCAAGCAGCTTGAGTAATGCAAGCATTGCAACTGGCTGTGTTGCAAGCATACTTACTACTGGTACAGGTAACTCCATCATAGACATAGCCTGCATAGCTGTAGCTGGCATTATTGGGACAGACAGTACCAGTGTAATCACAGACTTCTGCACCACCGACACTGCCATCACCGCAAGCGACGGAGGCAACGTAGGTTGGTAAATTGACACGTGAAGCTATCTGTACTGAACCGCTATAACTAGAGCAAGCTCCTAGTATTAGGGTGTTGGTATTGGAACGAGTGATATAATAGCCCGTATCGGTCGTCGCTGTTTTGGTCGGATCGATGGGTAAGTCACCCAGATACGGTCCAATGAAATTAGTATCCGTCACCACCTGACACGTATTGGACTGTCCATTGCAGGTCAAGGTTGAGGACGATGAACAGAGGACATATTTCTGACCCGATTGGATACCAGCAGCCGCGATCTGTGACGGCGGAGCACCATAATCGGCGGTATATAGTTCGATCGCCCGAGCGATGGACTCCAGATCGGTCTTGCGTCGAGCATCGTTGCTATCCCCGATACGTTTGGCGGGGTTCAAAGCAACGAATAAGCCAGCAGCGATGACCGCCACTATACCAATAGTTATAAGTAATTCAATCAGGGTGAAGCCGTGGGTCTGAACTAAATATTTCTCGCGACGAGAAAAAATAATCGAAGAGACGATATCAATAGCCCGCTTATAATTTCTAACGGGATTCATGTCATAATTATAGCACAAATCCACCGTTACAACTTTCGTGCCTTGATCGCTTGTCTAATTAATTGCATCAAACGCAAATAGAAACGTAAATTATGTATCGTGGCCAAGCGTAAGCCCAACATCTCGTCAGTTTTGAACAGATGATAGAGATAGCCGCGGGTATAGTTGTGGCATAAGGTACAGTCACACATTGGGTCAACTGGCTTCTGATCAGTCCGAAATTTGCTATTGCGAATATTGATCGTGGTATAGAATTTACCCTTCAGAGTCGATTGACCTTTGGCGGACCAGAGGAAGAGCCTACCATGTCGCGCTTCGCGCGTCGGTATGACACAGTCAAACATATCGATACCTCGTTTAACTGCTTCCACGATATTGTCAGGATAGCCAACTCCCATGAGATAACGCGCTTTGTCGCTCGGCAATTCATCGGTAATATAATCTAAAACCTTATACATCTCTGGCGCTGGCTCCCCAACAGCCAATCCTCCGACCGCATAGCCATTGAAGTCCATAGCTGTTAATTCCTTAGCGGATCGTAAACGTAAATCTTTAAAGGTCGAGCCCTGCACAATAGCAAAAAGCAGCTGCTTTTTCAGTTTTGAGTTTCTTGTTTCTAGTTTCTTTTTGTATTCCCAACAAATCTTCGCCCACCGTGTCGTCCGTTCTACCGACTGTTCAGCATGCTTACGTGTGGCCGGATAACCAGGGAAATAATCCAGCACCATCATAATATCCGAGCCCAGTGTGGTCTGAATATCGATAGCTTTCTGCGGTGTTAACAAATGTTTGTCACCATTAATATGCGAGCGGAATTCCACACCATGAGGTAGTAACTTCTTCATGTGACCGAGGGAGAAAATCTGGAAGCCACCGGAATCAGTCAGGATCGGCAACTTGGTATGCATGAACTGATGCAAGCCACCGAAGCGTTTCATCAGCGTCATACCTGGCTGTAACAGTAAATGATAGGTATTCGAAAGCGTAATCTGCGCCCCACAGGCTTTAACCTCCTCGACAGTCAATCCCTTGATGGCGGCCTTGGTAGCGATCGGCATGAAGAACGGTGTCTCGACCGGACCATGACCAGTGTACAAAACACCCGCACGAGCGCGGGATAGCTTGGATTTGGTTTGTAATTTATAACCCAATTTCATTGATTTGATGTATAAGGTAGAAGCTATTTATATTATGTATTATGTATAAAGTATTACGTGAAAGCGAATCTGCTATCTTCCTTCATCATACATTCTACTTTATACCTAATACCTTCTACTTACTACATATCTACTGAACCACCGTTCCCACATCTCCCGATATAGTCGAGCTGACTTGGGAACTGCGTAGAGCAGAGCTCTTGGTCTGGAAGGGAACATCACCCTGCGCGCTGACACTGACTGGATTGACTAAGGTTAACAATTGACCGACTTGATCTTTGGTTGGCTTGACCACAACTTCAAAGGCGGCCTGCAGTGGCGGCAAGGTGGAGCTGAACTGATCAATCTGCCAGGTCAAACGTCGAGAATCGCTATCATAGTTGAGATTCCCTTCATCGATCGAATCACTCTTCACATAATTCACATCCGGCGGCAAAATGGCTGACGCGCTAACAGTCGAATACTTGGCAGCACCATTGTCGATCGACCAGATGATGACATACTGCGTCGTCTTGTCTACACGCGGTGGTAGCGAACCAGAACCCACTTGCTTACCGGCTAACTGCCAGTAGGCCCCTTGGCTAAATGACAAGCCATCACCAATCGAAGCGACTATTAGTGGTGATACCATCTGCCAATTATCCAGACCACCGATCGTCAGCTTAGCAACCGAATCGATAGTTGAGCGGCCTGTCTTGGCTTTGGACTGAATAGCAATACTCCACTGATAGGTGATCGATTTACCAGCACCCAAGGTCAGACCCTTCCACACTAGATTATTGGCATCGCGAGTACCGTCACCTTGGAAGGTCGACCAATCGAGGACATCGCTATCCATCAAGACACTAAGCTGGGCTTCCGTAACATCGAGCGCCGAGCCATTGGTAATTGATAATTGATAATTGAGCTTCTGACCCCAATCGGCTGGGAAATCTTTGGTCTTGCCGTTGACTGATAGCTCCATCTGTAATTGCGGATCGATGAGGGCAATATCTTTGCGCGTCTTCTGTAAATGATAAAGCTTATCACCTTGCTTATCACCAAATTCTACTAACCAATTCTGTGACCGTGTGGCGTCATGAGCGATAGTTCCATTGATGACAAAGGTTAGCGACTTGCCAGCATCGATCGGGCCAGTCCAGCTATTGCTAGCGATGACTGGTGTACTGGAGGCGATCGTCAGATCTGGTGGCAAGGTGAAATCAGCTTGCAGGTTAGAAATAGTGCTGCTCGTCTGATTGGTCACAATGGCGGTTAATTGCAGTTCTTGTCCTGCTAATGCCTTATCTGGAGATTGCAACTCAACTTTGAGCTTAGTATCGGTAATATGAGTCGAGATAGTTTTCTTCTCGGTGAAATCAGAGTTAAAATTCTCCGGCGTATAATTGAGACTAAATACAGCGTCAGCTACTGCGTCTTTATCCCCTACCAATTGCCCTGTGATGGTCAGCGAAGCTGATTGACCGGCTACTAGATCTGGTAATTTCCAGGTGTTGGCGAAATTGTCTGTTGCTCCTTGTGTAGCAGTATCGAAATAGAAACCTTCTGGCCACTGCACATCGACTTCGACATTATTCAAAGCGACTTGATCATTGTTGGTATAGGTCAGATTGTAGGTCAGGGTATCACCTGATAGCGCTTCGCTCGGTCCAGAAACTTCCAAAGTAGCACTGCGTCCTTGGAATCCAGGCAAACGATTATTCCACCAATACAATCCTCCGAGACCAGCGATGAAGACTAGGAATAAGAAAATAATCCACGACCGTAAAGGGTGGTGCTTGGGGTGACGCATCGTCTGATATTCAGTCGGTACAGCCTGTTTGCGACGATTGACGCGGACCGGTTTATCGGCTCGGAATTGAAGACGTTTGGTAGTAAACATCGGTTAATAAAAAACTATACATATCTAAGGTACGAAGTGGCCGCTCCAAGATATCACGGACATAGCGTTGGGTCAGACGCCACCAGGCTTCATCAGCCTTGGCTTGGCGCAGCTGCTCCACGATCGTTAACCAATTGGTTCCATCCGAGACAGCTAACTCACTAATAGCCTGACGTACGGCTGCGGGCACTAATAAAGGTGATAATTGACTATGCTGATCACAGATGAAGCCACTTCCCGGATGATAATAGGTGGCCTGTTCTGCTATTACTGTAGCACAAAGCGCACAGCGCTGAAATGAAGCTTGCCAGCCAGCCACAGCCAATACGGTCCAGGTGAAGGCACGTACTGCTGCTACCCGATCAGGTAACGGTACTGTCTCATCATGAATCAACGTCAGGATAGCCCAGAGCAGATGATATTCACGCGCTGACTCTTGGCCTGACACATTGAGTGCCGTCACTAACTCCAAAACAAAAGATTCTAAGAGAGACAACTGCAACGAATCGCTGGGTCCAAAAGAATTTAAAATCGTCACACCAGCCACATGATCGTGTCGTCCGCGTCCGACTAATAATTTGACCCGATTACCAGGCCAGAGATGACCAGCTAGTTTACTGGAGCTACGACCAGCGCTCTTAAGTATCAGACGCAACTTGCCTTCCAAGGGTGTCAGTACATAGTACCAGCGGTCAGCTTCGCGCAGCGGTCGTGATCCCAATACTATAGCTTCAGTCTTGATAGCCATTACATCCGGACACTCAACGTGATAGCTTCACCGTTCACTTCCACCGCTGACTGTTCGGAGAATAATTCTGCGATTTCCCAAGCACGGCTAATAGTTGCTGCTTGGAGATCAGCTGTCCGGGTGGCGATCAATTGTTTCAAGGATTCACTCTCCGTCTGATAATGAACCACGACAGAATCTTGGGGCGTCAGCTTAGCTTGTTTGCGTAGGGCATTGGTGAAGCGGATCAGCTCGCGGAGCATACCTTCTTGTTTGAGAGCGTCAGTTAGCTTCACATCAAGCGCGATCTGACCATTATCCGATGGCATCCACGGTTCACCAGCTGGCAATGAGTCTACTACCTGAATCGAGAGTACATTAATTTCATCGGCCAGCACTGCCTGTAATTCGGCATTAAGTTTGGTGACAATGGCAGCTTGAGTTAGCGGCTGACGGATCTTGAGCTTGGCTTGGGCTCGGACAGCATGAGCTGCTTCCACCAGCTGTCGAACCAGATTCATTTGCGTTAATAATTGCTCTTCCTCCTTGGTCACATTGGCTTCGGGCCAACTCGATAGATGGACTGATGGCTGTTCTATCACTTTGAGCTGACGCCAGAGACTTTCGGCCATAAATGGTGTGAACGGAGCCATTAACTGACTCAATGTTTTCAAGACATAACCCAACGTAGCGACCGAGGCTTCGCGAGTCTCTTCGTCTTTGAAACGATCACGGCTACGACGCACATACCAGGTTGATAGTTCATTGATGAAGTCTCCGAGTAAACGAGCGCTTTCTGTTAAACGATAATTTTCTAGATGTTTGGATACGTCCTTGATGGTTTGCTGCAACAAAGCCACGATCCAACGATCCATACTGTCAGTACTCGTAGGCCGATCCAACTTCTGCGGTTCGGTCGAAGCGTATAACTGATAGAAAGAAATAATATTAGTCAGTGTGCCGAAAACTTTGCGCACAATTTCCAGTACTATCTTTTCATCAAAATTTTTCGTTTCTCCTGGCTGTGACACCGTGTAGAAGAAATAGCGCAAGGGATCAACACCAAATTTAGCGATCGCTTCCTCGGGTACGATAATATTACCCTTGGACTTGGACATCTTCTGTCCTTTGGCATCATTGACATGACTGTAACAAATGACGTTCTTATAGGCCGCTCCTTTATTTAACAAGGTAGAGATGGCCAACATGGTATAGAACCAACCCCGCGTCTGATCGATAGCTTCAGAAATATAGTCAGCCGGATAGGCTAAGCCTCGGTCAATCAAATCTTCGTGTTCAAAAGGATAGTGATACTGTGCCCAAGGCATGGCGCCACTATCAAACCAGACATCGAGAACTTCTGGCACCCGCTTCATCTGTTGGCCGCAGTCACAAGGCAAAACTACTTCATCAATATAAGGTCGATGCAAATCTGCCAATGATCCTAATTCTTTACGGTCAACTACCATTTTCTTCTTACCACAGCTACTGCATTCCCAGATTGGCAGCGGTGTACCCCAATAGCGTTCACGAGAAATTGCCCAGTCCTTAATACCCTCCAACCATTCTCCGAAACGACCACGCTTGATATGTTCTGGGATCCAATTGATTGACTCACCATTTTTAACCAGCTGCGACTGGACTTTGGTCATAGCGATGAACCACGAAGTCTTGGCGTAATAGAGCAAAGCGGAATCACAGCGCCAGCAGAAAGGATATTCGTGCTCATACAGCTCTTCTTTATAGAGGATGCCTTGGTCTTGCAAATACTGAATAATCTTCTCTTCTGTCTTGACGTCCTTGGCTGGCAAGCCAGCTAATCCAGTGACTGTGGAGACGAATTTGCCCGTCAGATCAACGGTGTGCTGCTGGGGCAAATCAAATTTGAGACCCAATTCATAGTCATCCACACCATACATTACTGCTGTATGCACGACACCCGTACCATCACCAGTAGTGACGAAGTCAGCTGGCAATACTTCCCAACCTTTGCCTTTATGTTCGATAACTCCAGGGAATAACGGTTCATAGGTAGTACCGACCAAGTCAGAACCTTTGAACGTTGCTGTCACGCCAGCTTGGCCATCGATCACTTTCTCCCACAGTCCTTCAGCCATGATGTAGTATTCATTACCAGCTTGCACACGAACGTAGCTAATAGTAGAACCGACAGCCAGCGCCACATTTCCCGGCAAGGTCCATGGTGTGGTGGTCCAAGACAAAATGTAGTCACCTTTTTTGGCTACTTTGGAATCAGTAGTGACTTTAAATTTCAAATACACCGAACGATCCTTGACTGTCTTATAGCCTTGCGCTACTTCGTGTGAAGATAACGTGGTGCCACAGCTGGGGCAATGCGGTACAACTTTGAATCCTTGATAGATTAAATTCTTGTCCCAGATCTGCTTCAGTACCCACCAAACCGATTCGATATAGTCATTATCGTATGTGACATAAGGATACTCCAAATCTAACCAGAAACCGACCCGCTTAGTCAGCGTTTCCCATTCTGTCTTATATTTCCAGACCGACTCCTTACATTTCTGATTAAACTTTTCAATGCCGTACTTTTCAATATCCGGCTTACCCACCAAACCTAATTCTTTCTGCACTTGCAACTCCACCGGTAGACCATGGGTGTCCCAGCCGGCTTTGCGCTCCACATGATACCCCTGCATAGTTTTGAAACGCGGGATGACATCTTTAAAAGCCCGTCCAATGACATGATGGATACCTGGTCGGCCATTGGCGGTTGGAGGACCTTCATAAAAGACAAAATTACCCTTGGGACTGGGTTTAGCCAAGGTAGCTTGAAAAATCTTCTGCTCCTCCCAGAATTTGAGGATTTGTTCTTCTTGGTCGTTGTAGTTGAACATTGAGATGAAGTCGTTAGTTATTGGTTACTTGTTATTTGGGAAGAGAAGAGAAGATTAAATAACCGGCTTCGACCTTCCCTAATAACCAATAACAAATAACTACTATCTGTGCCATTAACTAATACCAAATAAGCTCCCATCTGGCAACGCTTCTGTCTAGTGCTGCCTAAAAGAATATCGAATACAAAACCTGCCAGATCTTACGCTGTTGCTTGCGGGCCACCGGCTGTCTAAAGGTTGTCGCCGAGCGCCAGCTAGTCAGCTCGAACTGACGTCGGTTGTTGTACCCTTTGTGACGGTTGGGATGTCTCATGGTTATTTCTTAGGTATTAATTTCTTAATCTCTTGGATGGTGAGACGACGCTTATCCTGCATCTCCCGGATCTGCTCCAGGCGACGGGAAGCCTTGTCCCCCAAATACAAACGATACCCACCACGGGTGCGTCCGTCGGCGGGTAGTAATCCTTCGTTGGTATAGTAATTGATCGTTGAGGGTAACAAATTATGGAGGCGAGCCAATTCGCCAATTTTCATGAGTTTGTTCACACCCCTCTTCATGAGCTCTAGTATACGCCGATAACCATGAAGTGTAAAGTAGTACTTCTTACTTTATGGTTTTGCGAGCCGTCAGGCGAAGCAATCTAGCCTGTCTGATGTCACCACACCACATTCCCAACCAACCACTACACCGCCATCTCAATGGGATTGCTTCCCGCCCGAGCCCGGTTCGCAATGACAGCTATGGTGGGACCTACCCTTCGGGGTGTAGGGCAGGCTAAGGGGCATCAGACAGGCTAGATT
>CAZIOU010000006.1:0-55580 GCA_964540995.1 uncultured Gammaproteobacteria bacterium
TTAAGATGACGTGTTTAGGTTTAGCGTCATCTAAGACACACTCTTTATAATCCAGCGCGCCGTATTTAAGCCAAACTTTCTTGCCCATCTGCGCCATTTTCTTATACGCTGCGAGATCCTTTTTCTTAACTACTAAGACATAACCATCTACATAGGTAGACATAAAAAAAATATTAAATATTTATTAGTTTAGTTTATTGTCTCCACTACTTTTTTCAATTCTGCCAAAACACCTGTCCAATTTTTCTCCGAATGCTGTTTACTTTCTTCAGTGGCAATATTATCCTGTGTCACTTCTAATGTTGTCTTCTCTCCATTTGAAGTTAGAGCATAGGTAACGGTATTATAATTCTCCGGTAGGTCCTCAATGCCCGACATCGAACTCCAATAGGTCGCTACCATTAATTCATTAGGAACTAACTTTAGAATAGTGCCCTTATCTTCATAAAACTTACCTTCCCATTCACCTTTATAGATTATCGTACTGCCTTCTTGCCAATCAGAAACAGCTTCGGTACCAAATAAATATTGCTTGATTAGTTCTGGTGTGATGAGAGCGTGCCAGACGGTAGCTGCAGGAGCGTTGATCTCGATACTGGCCTTGGCGATAAAAGGATTTTTCATATATAGACTTAATTATATTATTATTTAAACCGTACCGGAATCCTCAATTCATCATCATGTTCTGGTAAACCCGAAGGATTATCTTTGGCCAATACCAACCAACCCGTAGTCGTACTAGGAGTTTTGAACGTCAGCGTCGAAGTGAAAGGAACAAAATCTTCTGTCATCCAATCGCTCTGAGCTTGCGCCGGCTGAGCGATTATGACCGTACCTTTGGCGTCTAACAATCGTACGGGAAACGAAGCTTCAAAATACCACGTGCCACGGGCTTGTCCACGTATCGTTAATGGGCTGCGTACCAAAGAATTCGGCTGTGGTACTTCTAAACGAATAAGATTATCTTTGCTGGTCGAGGTAGTCGTTACAATATCGGTGACAGAGAAAAATCCTTTGATATCATATTTCTGCCATTGATCGGTACTGATAGCCTCAATCGGAGTCAGGAGACCCGAAGCTGTCATTGTATCACCGTTTTGATGTTCTGGAATTGGCTGTGACATGAGTTGAAAATCCAAAGCATAATACGAGCCATTAGCTAACTTGAGACCAGAAGCGCATTCATCGGTCTGCGGTCCGGTAGTAACTTTGTGAGGCAGACAAGCATAGGTACCAGTCAACGTAGTCCTGTCTCCCAGAGCTGGCTGCTGTTCCGCAGCTATAGAAGTAACTTCAATGATACCGATATCTTGATATTTGCTGTCTTTCCGTGCCGTGAAAATACCTCGCACCTCCACCGGAATATTCATCCCAACGGCAGAAATATTTTGGTACGTCGGATCAGTATCACGCAAGGCATAATATCTCCCTTGGGCGTCCAGCAGACCAAAAGCACACTCGAGTGTCTGCGGTCCACGAGTATCTCTGTGTGGTAGACAAACCATTTGACCTTTGACAGCGATACTGCCATTAGGGGGAATTTCTATGGCTGGAAACGCGG
This sequence comes from uncultured Gammaproteobacteria bacterium, assembly GCA_964540995.1. GTDB lineage: Bacteria > Patescibacteriota > Patescibacteriia > UBA1558 > 2-01-FULL-52-15 > JAZDLR01. Next base: position 1,562 of record CAZIOU010000006.1, read on the forward strand.
GATCATACATCAACCTCATAGCCAAATAACCGACACCAATTATAATAGCCACGCTAGCCAGCATGACAAAGATCATCAAATTATTGGATTTTCTCATCTGTTTGATAAACATCATAGTACTATGGTATCACTATTTGGTAAAAGAAGAATACTAGCTTTCGCTAGTATTCTAATGTCACTATTTCTTCACTTCTTTGCAGCCACAGCTACAGGTGCCGTCGGCATTGCCGTGTTCGTGCTTACAAGTTGCACATTTCTTGTCATCTTCTGCCATATATATTGAGGTTATGAGCGGTTAATCCCACCCTACTATACTAGACGTTGGTGGGTGATATATCTTGCAATACATACTACCTAGACCTCATCGTATGCCTCCTGCAGCTTAGCAATATCAATCTTCTTCATCTTCAACATAGCAGCCATGACTCTACCCGATTTAGCCTTATCAGGATCAGACATCAACTTACCCATAATCGTCGGGGTCACCTGCCAGGACACACCAAATTTATCTTTTAACCAGCCACACTGTACTTCTTGACCACCTTCGGTCAGCTTATCCCAGAAGTGATCAACCTCTGCTTGATCTTCACAATTGATGACGAAAGAGATAGCTTCAGTGAATTTGAAATCCGGACCGCCATTGAGCAGATCAAAGCGTTGGCCGTTTAATTCTACCGCGGCCACCATGACTGAGCCTTCAGGCCGACCCGAGACTTCAGCACCTTCTTTGCCATAACGACTGACATTCAATACCTTCGAATTGGGGAAAATCGAAGTGTAGAAATTCATAGCTTCTTCGGCCTGATGATCGAACCATAGAAAGGGTGTAATATTCTTTCCGCCAGAGGCGGATCCGCCTTTGGCGGACATAGTATCAGTCATATTATTTTAGTTACATCATTGAGCTTGGCTGCAACATAGCGATACGATTGCCTTCAGTGTCAGTGAAAGCAACGTAGTCACCAACCATAGGGATAGCATCTGGTCCACTAATGATAGTACCGCCAGCTTGCTTAACCATCTCCATACTAGCTTTGATATCATCAACAGCGATCACCACTGTCGGATAGGCGTTCTTCTCGCTCTTCTTGAAGAACCCACCATTAATAGCTCCGGCTACCTTGGGACGCTGCGTCGCCTCATCAACTTCAGTGGTGGTAGCTACAATGTAGTCCCCCATTTGTGGGCCCATACTCTTGGTCTGCCAGCCAAATACCTTGGCGTAGAATTCATTCATGCGCGCGGTATCGACGGCAGGCAATTCGAAATGTACTACTGGATTCATCCCGTTAGAGATTTTATTGTTTTGTTCGTCGCTCATAGTATATATGTTATAAAATTAAATCGTTATTTTAAAATGAAATAGTTATTTTCTCTAACGGGATCATACTCGTAAGATTGTAATTATTATTGATTATAAAAATTTAATTCTACTTCGCAGCTTCGTCCACTTGGAAGATGCCGAAGACATTGTGATCCAAGTCGAGGAAATATCCCTGCCAGCATTTTCCTACGACGGCAAACTTCTCCATAGCTACCTGTCCGCCCTGATCCATGATCTTCTTGGCTGTCTCATCGAAGTTACTTACTTGCATCGAACAGGTAAAAGCATTGGTGCCGTATTGCATCGGCGGGGTCTGCACTGGCCGCTTCAGGATGCCTCCATTGATACTATCAGTCTCGATGCGATAATACTCAATTGGTAGGGACTCATCTTTGGTAAACTTCCAGTCAAAAGCAGCTTGGTAGAAAGCCACCGCCTTGGATGGCTCGTCGGACTGTATTTCGAAGTAGGCAAGGTTATTCATGCAATTATTTCTTAGATTTAGTAAGAGTTTGTTTGATTCTAAATTTGACAATCTTCTTGATCAAAGCCAATGGCAGCGGCTTATCAATCGAAAACTGGATAGCGCCTTTGGAAGTTTTGTAGGGTTTTAATTCTTTAGCAAAAACTTTAATAGGCGCTGGTGTAGGATAGAGACCAATGTGATTCTCATAAGCTGCAAAGTGAATCAGATTACCGTTCAAGCGGAAGGTCGGCATGCCATAGCGGATCACTTCTTCAGCTTGCGGAGCTAATGTGTGAATTGTCTTCCTCAAAGTTCGAAGTTTAGCAACAACGTCAGGAGAGAATTGTTTGAGATAAGAGTCGATTGAAGCGTAATTTTGCATTCGTCGCATAGTTTTTAATTAGCTTCCACGTACTTCTTGAAATTATCCAAGATCGCCTGCCAGCCGTCGCGCTGCTTATCATCGCTATTGATAGTTTCGGCTTCGAAGATTTCCGTCACTTGAATTCCTTCCGGTAGGGATTCGAATTCTACTCTGACTTTGCGGCCGCCTTCGATGGAGTATTCGATCACGTTATGTTGGTCAACGTGTGAGTAAACACCATTGAAATCAAAGCTAGTACTTTTGTCTTTGGCTGCCATGACCGTGACGAACTTACCACCGACACGCAGGTCATTCTCCGCGTGCGGCGCTTCCCAGTCATCAGAAGCGAAGGCCCAGTTAGTAATATGTTCTGGCTTGGTCCAGCAATCCCAAACCTTTTCCATCGGAGCGTTAACTATCGTTTGTACAGTGATCGATGAAGGCATGATATATCTACTAAATAATAATTATTGTCTCTGTATAATACAAGCGGCTATTGAGGCGGTCAAGACTAGAAGCAAAATAAAAAGCGCCGTGTCTCATCCATAGATGAGGCGTGCGCTGGAACGTCTAATAGACGTATTGCGGGCTGGGCATTTGCGGTTCGAAGCCATACCAAGCAAGTAACTGGTGATTTCGTCTTGTATGCGTCAAGCGACGAAGAATCCGCAGTGTTACGGACTGACCATCAATTCCCTCTTTGGCCGACGGAAAAGGAAACTGCAAATGATCGATGACCAGTAGCTGATCAGGCTTAATGCCCTGAAGATATCCATGGTCATGAATTACCAAGCAGAAACCATACGCGCTTTGACGCAACAAGCAAGGAAGCTGATGTGCCCCAATATTCATCTTGATCTCGACCCATTCTTCTTCGGACAATGAACGTTGCAAAGCCGACTCAAAGTTTCCAATCTCTTGCTGCAATGATTTAAGCCGGGCAACTGCTACGACCAGAGAGCAGGGTTTAGTGGCCATCAGATCCTCCCGTGTTGGTAAGGCTGGGGATTGTAAGAACAGGGTGATTTTCAGAGATTACTATAGATGAGAATTTTGGTAAAGACCAATAAAACTAGCTTAAGTAGTCAGTCCTACTCTTACTTATAAAGGCTCCCCCGTCTCGCCAACCAGCTCGCTAAAGAAATTAAGTTTGAGCAGAAACCAACCATGACACAAACAGAGGTGCGCTCGCGCTCACTCCAGTTTGCTGCGAAACAGTCTTAACCAACAAAGCCAACTGAAGCAATATAGAGAAAATAAGTTGCGATGAGGATCGCCCCGATTGATCGAGACGAAAATCTCATTGCCTGTGTTGACATGAGAGTAGCGACCACAGCAAATAACACAGGGAGAGCAATTTTGGTCGCTGAAATAGATATAGGTTGTATTAAACAAACGATCCCCAAAATACCCAAAGAGTTAAATACATTACTGCCCAATAAATTACCGATTGCCACCGCTCCTTGTTTGGTACGAAGAGCAACTATTGAAGTCACCAGCTCGGGTGTGCTGGTACCAAGCGCTACAATAATAGAGCTAAAGAAGAATAGATTAACTCCAAGAAGGTTAGCCAAAGCGCCGGCGCTCTCGGTAAATGTGTATCCGGCCACAACGAGCATCGCTAAACCAATGACAAGATTAAGGATGGTACCTTTTCTTCGCACCCTATGTTCTACCTTTAACTTATCCCCCATCATTAACCAGCGAAACCAGAAGGCAAATAACATAAGCAAAATAACACCGTCGAGTTTTGATAGTACCCCATCTATCGCGAGGAGAAGGACCACTAGTGGCGCTGCGCTGGAAATAGTAATATCTCTGATACGAATACTCTTCTCTGAAAGCTTTCGAGGTGAAAGGATTAAAAAAATACCGAGAATAAGAGCTATATTCACGACATTACTACCCAGTACATCACCAAGCGAGACTTCTGGTGTTTCTTGAAGAGCAGAGCTAACACCCACGAAAAGTTCAGGTGATGATGTAGAAATGGAGGCAATAAGCAGTCCGGCGGTTATTCCAGAAAGACGAAGCCACTGTCGTGCACTATTTATTCCACGAATAAAAAGGTTCCCGCCCGCCCAAGCAACAAGAATTGAGACTAATACTAATATGACCGGAAATAATAGCGACATTTACAATAGGATACCATAACAATACTTTGTCTTCAAAATGCCGCCGCACTATAGGGAAGCGAGGTTGCGATCAAATAGTTGCACCGGCAGGACTCCCTTCCCCTCGACAAGCTCGGGGTAAACTCACTCGAGGTAAACTTCTCGTCCTTAGGGTTAAATTTTTTAATAGTGTATATTTCTTTATCCTGTCACCCTTTGTTAAGACTTCCTTTTTCACTAAAGTTTCGGGGGACAGGTCGTCTGTTCGGATGGTCGAAGACCACCCGAAGTCGTCCTCTGGACGACGCAGGGTGGCTGCTCGGGTAGGACTCGAACCTACAACTTTCGCATTAACCCCGCACTAGTCGCTTCGCTCCAATGCGGGGCGGGCAGCGTCGCGATCAAATGGCTGCTGGGACAGGATTCGAACCTGTAATATCTGCATTAACAGTGCAGCGTTCTACCGTTGAACTACCCAGCAATCAACTGCTCATGGCGCGTGCCCCGTACCGAATGCGAAGCACTCTGGTATGGGGTTGTACCTCTCAACTACCCCGGAATAAACAAATAACCCGCTCTGTGGCGGGGTATTACTTGAAACAAATAATAAACCCGCCGCTTAGAACGGATTATTATTTACGGCTAAAACTATCATTTCTCGTTTCATAAACCTACCTTATCATATAGATATTAACTGTCAAATAGTAAACTCCCTCATTAGCATAATGCCTCTGAGGGAGTTATTGATCTATCGTCTGCACCCGCAGCGATGACGACGACGCCTGTTGGCATCTCGATGACCAGAGGAACGATCCGGCCAGCTGTGATGCTGTCGACGAGCAATAGTTAGCTCATCGAGAAGCTTGCGACGGATACTAGCCGAACTATCATTCCGATTAACTGTGATCAAACGAATATCCGAACCGGAATAGCGTCTCCAAAATTTTAGCGCCCAATGATGAGAACTCTTGATCTGTATGCGAACATGGCCGAAGTTAGTATAGAGAAACAGATCAGTTCCATTCATGTCCTCTTCGAGTGTTGGTTCACGCCAGCCGCGTAACCAATTGGGCTTACGCCAGTCAGGATCAGCCAGCGCAGCATAGACCCGCAGTTCGTTCTCTTGACCCTTGAGACGAGCGTAAGTAAGTGCTCGGGGTGCATATACAGAGCTACTGCCCATGCAGTCCTCCTGGGGTAAATGGGAAGAACGAAAAAAGCCTACCATCATGGTAGGCCGAACTTAACAGCTTGTCAAAATCAAATCTTGCGTGAATCAATTGCCCAGTGCAAAACAGCTTGACGCTGCCGCCTACGACAGGTCAGATCGCGTACCTGGCAATGATTCTGTATAGCGCGGACATGACGGAAAATCGCTTTCCAGCGTTTGATCTGGCGTGCATCATCTTCGCTACGACGACCCATATAGTAACGACAATACCACTGGAACCAACCGCGAGGATCTTGAGGATGGATCCAATCTTTGCGTCGCCATTCGGCTAGTGATTGTGAGGCACGAATTTGAAAAAAATTAAGCTTAGCATCGTACTTCTCTGGTGACAATTTAGCTTGGGTGAACCAGCTAGCTGGAAATTCCCGACGACAGTCATTTAAATACTTACCACCGAAAATACCTAGCCGCAACATTTCCGCCGGCGTCAAATCAGGTTTAAATTCTGGATCAAAATGCTTGCCAATTGGTTCGGTCAAATAATAGATATAACGTCTCTGCATTTTGTCATTGACGGTAATCTTCTGGGGTTTCATACGGTAAGTATACCTTATGATGGAATTATAAAAAGCCCCGAATATTTCTATCCGGGGCTGAAACAACTAATCACTAGTGGAGAAAGCCAGGAAAATATGACCCCAGCGTCCAACTTCACCCGCATCAGCGAACATTGACGCAGCTATATCGCCGTCACCTGTCTTAAAATAAATAAACCCGACCTTGCGACTATAGGCTGCGAGAGCAAACTCGTGAGTACTCCCAATGACCACGAGGCGATCAGGTCTGTCACCACACTCATCCTTACTCAATATTGCACCCAAACTACCGGCATCAAACCCACCGCCCAATGGTTCGCCATTGCTGACAGACCAGCAGGTGAGGTTCTCATCGACCAGAGCGATTTGCGCTCGGATAATACTATCCACTTCAGGACTAACGATATGAACTTTCTTGCCGAGATGACGGAACCGAACGATCGCCTTGTCAGCATCAGATCGAACCTTCGTGACTTGGTAGCGAGCGTTGGGCGTATCATGAGTGTGATACATTGACCACCAGACATTGGGATCGCCTTGGAACCCCATAGATCCCAGTAACTTACGTTTACGTGTAGAACGATCAGTCCAGAAAGCGTGAGCCACTACATCACTAACCGGTCGTAAACGCAGTCTACGTTGCGTGGCATTGATGCAGTCTCGAATGTAGTCCGCTGGTGTCTCGAAAACGAGACGATCGGAGATAACGATAGACGAAACCTTTTGAAGTCTCTGATAAGCAGTAACAATACTCATGGCTTCCTCCTAGTAGAATGACAAAGAACTACGTATCCTCAGTCTATCGATACGACACAATTTGTCAACGAAAAACGTCAAGCACGAAGTCGAATCTGACCACGGCTGAGCTGAACGAATCCTTCGTCAATTAATTGTTGCAACGCTTGCTGTTTCCTCGAGAGAGGGGAGTCCAAGGCCTGCAGAAGATCTTCTCGCTTCCAACTCCTATCTACTAATAATTTCAGTATCGCTCCCCTAATCTGTCTGTCGGAGCCGTCAAACTTACTTTGCTTAGTATAATGCTTACTTCGCCTATTGGGATTCTCCACTTGCTTGGCCAGATAGGAACCATAATCCATCAAGGCCCAGTACCATTCGCGAGGATTAGATCTGTCTAACGTGCGTTCAATGATGGGAAGAAGTTGTTGATCGTGGATGAGGTCACGGGGCTCGGGACTCGTTACTCGGTACTCGGCAGAAGGGACCTGGAACTTGTCACTGGGTACTTGAGAATGCAGATTGATCTTCCGAGCCCCGAGTCGCGAGTTCCGAGTACCGAGCACCGAGTCCCTAGTACCGCTAAAAAAGTGATGAATATACACCCGCCTTATATTCGTTTCAATGAAAACAACCGACTGATTGAAAGCAAAAGCGCAGATGGAGCTGGCGGTGGCAGAACCAATGCCGGGGAAACTAACTAATACTTCTGGATCTGACGGTAATTTGCCACGATATTCTGACATCACGATTTCCGCAATCTTCTTCAAGGCCAAAGCTCGCCGGTTATAACCTAATCCTTGCCACGCACGGATGACATCAGCCGTAGAAGCTGTAGCTAATGATTTCCAGTTAGGAAACCGTTTCAACCATTCGGGGTATTTGATCAAGACACGAGGCACTTGCGTTTGCTGTAACATTATTTCCGATACAACAATGCGATACGGAGTGATAGTGTGCCTCCAAAGCAGGTCTCTGCCTGATTGGCGATAGTAGCTCCACACCTGTTCGATAAATTTCTGATCCTTGGTCATAGCAACTATTGTACTAAGTTTAAGCAAAAAATACACTCGCCATACAACTCGACTTTAGCCCCGCCAAGCTTAGCTTGGCGGGGCTATTGATATCTCTACCACCACAACGGGACGTCGATTGCACTAGACGAGCACTGTGCTTTGGCCGAGTCGGCACTTGAAATCAGAACTTGAGGCGGAAGATTCAACTCCCTAGCGGTCGCACTATCTTCTTTGGTCACGATGAAAGGCGGAGTCCACAACCTGTCAAAAACATCGCAAATTACCGGCACGTATTCGAGAATGAATCCCATCTCTGCACCATAATAGATGCCGCCATCAACCAGCCAGAAATAGGGACGGTGTTCGGCAGTCAAGTGATGTCTCATTTGAGTCACATATTGCCTGACGTAGCGACTCGTTGACTCAGGCTGAGCAAAAACCGCTGGCACAACAGCTCGACGAATGGTGCCATTGGTCAATTTACCGTATACATTAACTTGCTTAGCTTTAGAGTCGCAGAAAAACTCTACCAAGGTCGAAGGAGGGAAATAGACGTGGTTTAACAACATGGCACAGGAGTCGTTCAAAGAAAACCGATCGACCAACTGCTCTGAAGTAGTCACTTTAGTAATGAAGCTCTTGGGCTCTTGCCTACCTCGACCAAACTGCACTCCGACGAATACCATTGTTACCAATACCAGTAGCGCAAATGTAATCCCTACGCGGTTCATAAATCCTCCTTGGGATAAGAGTTCAATAAAAGTACAGGAAGCATCGCTTAGATAACAGGTTTTACTTAAAATTGTCAACTATATGGCCTCATTTGGCAGTCTGTGACTACTGTGCTAGAGTGGTAGCTAATTGGTTCCTTACCAACGGAGGTGCTGAATGGTTACACCGCCTACTGACAAATGTACGTGCAAATGTCACAAGAGCAGGATCGTTCAGCTTCACAAGTCTCCCTGCTGTCATTATTGCAGTATCTGCAAAGATCGAGTAGCCGTCAATTTCTTCGATAAGCATCTCGGAAGACATCATCGAGATATTGAACGACGCATACAAGAAGCGATGCGCGATAGTCAACTCTAACCATAAGGAGGCAGAGTATGTCATCGGCCGAGAGGACGCCGCTCCATCATGTCGATCAATGTCGCTGTCCCTGCCACAGCGCGTCGGACGCGGAAATCAACGAATCACATCACTGCTGTGATCCCTGTCCCGTCTGCGATGAGATGATCAAAGCAGGCAACATGCAATCGCATATCAGCGATTGTCATCCTCAGCACAAAACACCCCCTACGTCGTAGGGGGTGTTACTTTATTTGGAATTAATTTTACGCCGAGTAATCTTGATGTGCTGCCGTACGCGCCAAGTGGCCGGAGTGCGGTAGCTAGTACGATTACTATTGCCTTTGGTCCGAGAATAATTTCTCATAATATGAATCGGTATCCGCTACCCGGGATCAGGATAGCGGATACCTAATTTTAATTCTTAAACTTACTCTCTACTTGCCCCCAATTTATAACATTCCACCAAGCAGCAATATAATCCGGACGCTTGTTCTGATACTTGAGATAATAAGCGTGCTCCCAGACATCCAGTCCTAAGATTGGTTGCAAACCTTGTGACAACGGATTATCCTGATTGGCAGTACTGACAACTGACAACTTACCACTTACATCTTTGACTAGCCACGCCCATCCGCTACCAAATTGCGTTGTCGCAGCTTTGTTGAACGCTTCTTGAAAGGTTTGAAAATTTCCGAAACTAGCATCGATGGCTGTCCCAAATTCGGATCCCGGAGTCCGGGTTCCGGAATCCGCCCCCATAATCTTCCAGAACATCGAGTGATTCCAATGTCCTCCACCGTGATTACGTACTGCGCCACGAATATCTTCCGGAACTTCGTTAAGATTGCTAAGCAGCCATTCCAATGGTTTATCGGCTAGCTCTGGATGAGTGGCTAAAGCTTCATTTAATTTCGTCACATAGGTCTGATGATGCTTGGTGTGATGAATCTCCATGGTCTGCGCATCGATGAATGGTTCGAGCGCGTCGTAGGCATAAGGCAAAGCCGGTAATTCGTAAGGCATAATAGTTCGCTTAATAGTAATAGTACCTTCTATAGTACCTAATTGGGAGAAATATAAAAGACCCGCCATCGAGCTGCTTATCCGCCTTTGGCGGAAGCTCGACGACGGGTCATATTTACCTAAACATCAGTAGTAGCACCACCACCACCGCTATCCCCACCTCCGAAACTCGGCGAGTCATAGCTAGGCGACGGATCGCTCGGCGCAGACCAGCCACTGTCACGATGCCGATCAACCGCATCATCCGGCATATAAATAGGGCTGTGTGACAATTCACTGGATCGCTGAGGCCGCTCAGTTGGACGAGGCCGATGAATTACCGGTGTCACAGGTGGTTTGGGCTCTGCTGCTTTGACAGCTCGAGTTACCAGATCCTGAGCCCGCTCCAAGACCGTCAAAACCTCCAACCAAGCTACTGGTTTCTCTCTTATTTGACGCTCTGCTTCAGTTAAAGTTCTGATCGCCTGTTCAAAGTGAGGACGCGCTTCGGGAATAGTCAGTAATCGTTGTTGATTCTGCGTTATCAGACGACGCACCTGATCCAGCTTTCCCGGTACTTTCGCTCGAGCACCAGCCTGAAGACCGAGCCAATTAAGGAGATTCGTGAGAGCCTCTAGCTGATCATCGATGCGACCTTTCAGGTCAAGCGCAGAAGCAGCGTTGGCCGTGACGTCTCTCAAACCGTCAGCCTGATACTTGGCATTCAGCTCATCAATCTCCAGCTTCCACGGTTCGATCTGTTTCAGTAACATCTCACATCTGGCCGCGCCTACCGTATGACCCGGCAAAACATCTTCCTGAGAAACAGCGCGCACGTCCTTTAGCAGACTGGCTGCTGCTTTATTAACCAGCTCGACTCCTTTGGACGCCGCGTCCAAGTAGCGACCACATGAATCATAAGCACCCTCCTGTTGTTTCTTCTTCTCCCGTAGTCGATAGATCCAAGCCCAGATACCTCCGCCGATGAGACAGAGCAATACGAAACCTAGACCAACCAGTACGATACCCTTGGCAACCTCTTGATTTCGCCGATGATCTTCCTGTTGCTGTTGCAACTCGGCGGCTGTCAGTGGCTTAGGCGGAGTATCAAGAGCGATCTCCCGATCCAAGATAGCGATCGCTTGATTGATACCGAGCGTGAACCCGGCATCAAAATGACCAGCCCTCAATTCGGGTGCCATCTGCAGCTGAATCTGCTTACAGCGCGAATCAGTCAAATAGGCTTCCAGACCATAGCCAACTTCGAAGCGCAACTTGTGCTTGTCGCGCAGCCAGATCAGCAACAGACCATCGTCCTTATCTTTGGAGCCAATGCCCCACTGATGAAATAAACCGTGAGCATATTCCTCGACACTTCCTTCGCCGCTACTGTCAGTGATCACTACGACGAATTGATTGCTGCTTCGGGTCTCATAGCTATGAAGCAGCGAATTAAGCGAATCACGGCAGGCAGGGCTAAGGATATGTGAATAATCGTTGACATAGCCCACAGCCTTAGGATACTGATCTTCGGCTCGACTGATGGAAACGATTGAAAGCAAGGAAATCAAAACCCAACACCATATACTGGCTAGTCGTTTCATGAGACTTACCTCCTGTTTAGGTTGACAAAGGACTACTAAAAACACTTACTTTTACCAAAAAGTAAGTGTTTTGTCAATATTGGACGTTCCACCTTATCTAGTACTGCCCGCAAACTGCCTAACGATCGTCTGTAGTTCGGTAACTAATTCTATCGAGGTAACCCCACTTCCCTCACCTCGACTATACCAACCGGGTGTCAGTGAACTAATGGTCTCAAATTTCTGAGCCCACTCGGCTTCCACACCCAAGGCTAAAGCATAGGGCAGAGCCAACTCAAAGGCTTCAGCTTGAGCATCAACTTCAGGATAAAATTCTAAACGACCCTTTTCGACTGTCTGCAAATATAATCTATACCCAAGAATATGTTCTTTGACTTCTTGCCCTTTAGGCCGGTAAATTGACGCTTTCCAGATTATCGCGATAACAATAAAGAGGCTAAGAAACAAACTGGGATAAAAAACTTCATACAAGTAACCCCTGTCGCCATAGATAGTACCAACGATGAGATATATCAGAAGTACACCGATCAAACCAATAACACCCCTGCCAATAATCCATAGTTCTGAATTGTCCAACAGATAGCCTCTTTCAGATAATGAGTATAACAACCTATTTTTACTTGATCGCAGACGATCAGACAAAACAGATTTTAATTGTGCCATGGTAATCTGGGAAACTTCTTGGTTAAAATTACTAAGATCGGGCTCCTTCCAACCAAAACCCACCGCTAGTTCACGAAAAAAAAGACGCCAAAATTTCCACCGATCCTTTTGTTGCCGTTTGGATTCTTCTTCTGGAGATAAAACTCTGATAGAGATTGCCTGCATCAAATCCTGTCTGAAGCCCACCGGCAATTCATCAGCTGATTTTAATCGTTCGAAGGTATAGACTATGTTATCAGGACCTAAAGCAACTTTTTCTTTGGTCCGAATAATTTGCAAATAACCCTGTCGTGCCAGCTCTATAATCTCGCCCATAATACCAGCAGTCGTAACCTTGCCTGACATGATGACAGAAGCTTCAGCTGGGGTGAGATCTGCTGGTGGTTCATACTGTGCAATGATTGTTCCTCGACCCTTAGGCCCGTTGCCACGAGTCTGACGCCAGACTAGGCCTATAACCAAAGTTACAGCTGGTATGATTAATACAAGAATTTCCTTCATACGTTACCAACTTCCTCCTCCGCCCCCACCACCGCCACCTCCGGATGACCCACCACCGCCAAAACCACTACTGCCACCAGTACCCGAAGATGACGCCAGTGAATTGGTAAACCCATGAAGATTACTGACGAAAATAGCTGTATTGAAGCTCCCACGAGTCTGATCAGAATACCAATCAGGAGATGCGAGCTTCAAATCTTTGAATTGTGCCGCCCATTCTTCTTCTACACCTAGAGCAATGGCATAGGGTAATAATTTTTCAAATGTTTCCGGATTTTTCTGCGGGGCATTGTGAAATTCTAGACGATCTTTCTCAGCCACTTGCAAATACATTTTTAGCCCCAGAATATATTCTCGAGCAGCGGCACCCTTGGGAGTCAATGATGATTTAGTCACCAGAGCGACTATTATGACACCTAGAGAAAACAAGATACTAACACTTAATAGTTCGTCTCCTCCCAAAACCACCATTGAAAAGATGAAAACAAATCCCGCCAAAGGCACCCCCAGAGACAAGACCAAAACTCTCCACCCCAGATTCTTAGCCCAATACCCTCGCTGCGTTAAACTCTCGACTGGCTGCGTCATAATAGTTCGCAACCGGAGACTCCAGCTATAACTATCTCCTAGCTGCTTCAAAGTAATACTATCGTTTAGCTCTCCTGCCCCAAATTCTGCCGTGAGCTTGGCATCAGCCATGGCCACTACTCGTCGCATAATACGGAAAGGTCCCATGGCACTTAGCTTCGGAAGATTTTTATCAACCCATGATTGATTAGAAAATAATGCTTCGAAAAGTGATCGACGAAATCCTTCAGATAAACCATCGGCTCCTTTCAAGCGATCAAAGGTATATTGATCTTGATCAGGTGCAAACTTAATCACTTTTTTACTATGAGTAATTTTCACATACCCCAGTCGCGCCAACTCTATCAACTCTGCTACCAGAGATTTATGAGTCATCATGCCGTTGGCAATGATTCCCGTTTCGGCCGGAGTTAACTCTGCCAACGGTTCATATTGAGGAACGATAGCACCTCGTCTGCGCGGAGCTCTGCCGTGTCTCATCCACCACCACAAACCCCATAATAGCGAGAGTAATGGCAAACCTAACATCAACAAGAATCTCTGTTGGGGATGTAACTGTACCCAAGGTAACAGCGCTGACGGCGTCTCCGCCTCAGTCACAGGAGCGATAGTAACCACCCCCTTTGGCCAACCGACGACGATCGTTAATCCTTGGCTCGTAGACAGGTCTGACTGTCTGAAGCTAACTGCCGAAATCGCTGTTGTAGTCGTAGGGCTATCGTGATAATCACAAGAAGCTGTACTACCCATAGCGCCAGCGAAGCAAGCGGTCTGAATAGTCGAACCGTCCAACTCCTGAGGTAGCATGATTTCTGCCTCAACCTTAGTCATACCCACTGGCCAACCATTACCCGTCACATTCCAATAAAGTTCATCATGGTCCTGAAATGATCCAACGGCACCCTGAACACGATAGCGAATCCGATAAACATGTTCGCCAGTAATAGTCCTGTTAGCGTCGCCAATTTTGATTTCTAACTGTCCAGCAGAAGTAGAAATTCTAAATGGTTGAGGCTGTCCCTGATTATCAGTAACGCTAACCTCATCAATGGCTAAATTGGGGCTGACACCGGCTGACTTAAGATTAATAAGCCGATAGATACCGTGACGTTGCTCATTGCCAAAATCGTAATCGATATTCTCGGTCACCTCGATCGATCCATCGGAAATGATCTGAATATTAGCCCGGAAATCATTAATAACTTCTGCCCGAACATGTTGACCCAAAAACAAACTCATCACAATAACTGCTGTGATGAGTAAATATTTTCGTATCATAAGAAAACCGTTGACTAATTCTTATTGGGCTCTAAAGGCGGATTCTTCTTGGGAACAGGCGCTATCCGTTCTGTCTTGGTACAGACATTTTTCTGACAGACAACCACATAATTGGAAGGTTTGATACTCGAAGGACACGCTGGTGGAGTACCGCACTGTTCTGTAGACGGGCAATGGCCGGCCTTCTGCTTGCTGTACTGTTGTTTGTTCACTGCTATCCAATTGGATTGACTATAGTCGATAGGATCGCATTGACCAGCATAGCAACAGCCAAAGCCATTATCTTGATTGATCAGCTGACAATCACTATCCTGCTGACAATCATAGGCGTACTCGATTGCTTTGCACACACCTTGATCGCACCATTTGGCTTGACCACAGCTAAGATCATTCTGACAGCCTTGCTCTCCCGTCGGGATATCGGCTACGAAGACCTGACCTTGCGGCGTGCGACATTGCTCGGGGAAACTCTCCTCTATCGGATAGCCAGCTTTCTGACATTGCTCGAAACTGGTAATGCCTCCTGGCTGCAACGTCTGGAAGCTGGAGCGAACTTGCGGTAGCTGAAAAGCCATAAATGACAGTCCGGCGACTGCTACGATGGCGATAGCGATGATGATAATTTTGGTTGACATAATTTTGATGGTACTCGGTGCTGGGTACTCGCTACTCGGTGCTGGGTGCTCGGTACTCGATCTCGGGACCCGGATCACGGACCCCTATGGCACGTACTGCTCCCGTATAGCAGTTACCTTACCCCCAATCTGGGAAAAGATAAATGGGGTCGATTTCCAATCTCGTTCGCTAGAGGTAGCGAAGAGCTGCAGCCATTGATCAAGACTAATCTTCTGATCCCAATTATTGGACCCGTCGGAACCATTAGTTAGGGTCTGCATCTCAATAGCAGCGTCGGCTGAAATAACCAACGGTTGTGTGGTAGCCTCACTATTACGAATATAGTAACCATTGGTCAACGAACAAGGTGTAGAGCTGGAGACGACTGGACAGGCTTTGTCCTCGGTAGCAGCCTGGATCGCATCCTGACCAGCGAACCACTGGGCGGGGTCAACAGCAATATAAGCACCACTATTGGAAGGTTGTACCTCGCGCACATAACCAAAAATCTCATTGACTGGGCCGACTGGCTTGGGTGCGGGACGAAATTTACCAGCCCGCCACCATGACCAACCAACTATGGCTAGGGCAGCTAAACCAATTATAACAGCGCCCACCGATACCCACATCCACGGCGTATAACGCGACCCTTCGCGTAACCGTTCAATCGGAGCGTTGATCATTTGAATTGAGCTTTCCACGGCATCAGCAGTGCCAGTAGTACTTTCTGCCGTTGCAACAAGGCTTCTTTTTCAGTCGTACTACTACTCATGGAGCTACGCACCTTGTCGAGCGCTTGTTGTGACGAAGTTCGAATACTTGAGGCTGAATTGCTACTTAACCATAACCACCAAGGAGTCTTAAGTTGTAGCTGCAAATCTGGCTGTGACGTTGATAAGGTCAGAGCGTAAGGAACGGTGACTAGGCCAAATAATTTGGCGGTTTCTCTGTGAGTTAACTCTATAGTCGTATCCAAAGAAATCGAGCTAATGTCAGTATCGGCAATCGTCAGAAACTTGGCAAATTCCGCCACATCGGACTCTGTCTCAGGTATGACAGGGATGTCTAGGGTTGGCGGGGTGACGCTGGCGGCTGTGGAAGAAGCAAACTCCTGCCGTACCTGATCACCATCAATGATAACGGAGGCGGCGCGTAATACCCCAAAGGGGGTCAAGGCTACTACGAAAAGAATGAGAATACTTGCTATTTTCATATACTGCTAGTATAGCGGAAATTGGCCGTAAGAAAAAGTCAGGCTTCACGTCATATGTGATATAATCAAAATGACGAATGTATCGTCTTAACTAACTAAAATAATTATGAAAAAGCTCATTGCCCTCGTTCTCGTAGTTGCTACCCTATTCGGTGGACAAATCGCCTTGGCCGAAACCAAAGTCGTCACACCAGCGCCAGTACCGAACATTGACTGCTTCCAGAAAGCACTCGATGTCCGTGATACCGCCATCATCGCCGCCGTGCAAACCCATACCGATGCCGTCCTAACAGCACTCAATACTCGTAAAGACGCCCTCAAGTCTGCTTGGAATATCACGGTAGTCAAGGAACGACGTGCTGCTATCAATACCGCTTGGAATACCTACCGCAAGAGCATTCGTGATGCTCGTACTACCATGAATAGCGCCAAGAAAACTACTTGGAACGCTTTCTACATCAGCCGCAAGACTTGTGGCAAGACCGGCGCCTCTGATGATCAGACGGGTTCTGGTGTCGACAGTCAGCTTTAATATAATAAAACCACCTTGTACTAAGCTACTGGGTGGTTTTTTATTTAGCCAAAGAGGTATATACTTACAGTATTATTATTAAGCTTACGACTATGACCAAAGGTAACAAAATCTTTTGGGTTATCATCGCCATCG
The DNA here is from genome assembly GCA_964540995.1 of uncultured Gammaproteobacteria bacterium. Taxonomy (GTDB): domain Bacteria; phylum Patescibacteriota; class Patescibacteriia; order UBA1558; family 2-01-FULL-52-15; genus JAZDLR01. Next base: position 18,550 of record CAZIOU010000006.1, read on the forward strand.
TTATCGTTGGCGGTATCGTCTTCCTTAATTCCCGACAGACAACTGTTTCTCCGGTGACCAACACCAATACTAACACCCCACCGAGCGAAGTAACCAATCAACCCGAAGTCAAACCAACAACGCCGGTAAAGACTATCACCACCAGTTACCAAGAAATGGTTAGAAAATTTGAAGGCAAGCGGATTCAGATCAATGACTCCTGTCAGGCCACCCCATCCAGTCAGACATTTAAGAATGGTACCCAAGTGATGTTTGACAATCGCGGATCCAAAGCTATCAAGCTAACGATCGACGGCGTATCCTATCCTACCAGCGCTTATACCTATCGATTAATAACACTGACTAGCAAGACATTGCCACATTCTGTTATAATTAATTGTAACGGGCAAAATAATATTGCTCAATTTAATCTGCAACAATAAATAAAAATGCCAAAAACAAAAAAGAAGGTTGCTGTGGCAGTCAAAGCCAAAAGTAATCACAGTTCAGCCGTAGTATTAGCACTGATATTATCTGTCGTTCTCGGAGCCGCGGTGTATGCTCAGACTGCCTCGACTACCGAACCTAATGCTGCCGGCAAACAACCTCCCACTCGCACCCAACCGCCTATCAAGCTCCCCATCAAAGGTGGTGAACGCAAACCGGTTGACGGTGCTTGTATCGCTACCGGTATCGATACTCGAGACACAGCTGTCAGTAGCGCGCTGGACACCTATCACGCTACTTCACAAGCCGCTCTGAAAGCTCGTACCGAAAGTCTCAAAGCCGCCTGGACTGGTGACACAACCGCTCGACGATCAGCCATCAAAGCCGCTACCGAAGCTTTCAACAAGAGCATTCGTGATGCCAACAAGGTATTACGCACTACCAAACAAACGGCTTGGAAACAATTCAACACCGATGTCAAAAAATGTGCACCCAATGGCGGCGTCTCGACCTCTGACCTTGGTACCGCCTCAATGGACGAGAATCTCTAGACATTAGTTACTAGATTACAAAAACCTTCAGCTCCAAAGCTGAAGGTTTTAATTTTGAGTAAAAACTAGCTACTTCTCCACTCTGCGTGTAGCAGCTCGGTATTTACAGTAATCGCAGTCTGACCCAGAAGCTGGTATGACGTCAGCCATGAGGCAACGATGAGCAGCTACGATAGTCTTCTCCACCCAAGTATCATCACCCTCATAAGGGATAACTTTGATATCAAATTCTAACTTGCCATCGAAAGCTTCTCGATCAGTCTTACCATTGCAATAGACGAAATAACCCACTTTAGCCACTTTAAAATTGTTACGTCGGAAGAGCCACTGATAGATCTCCATCTGCCTTTTGTAGCCAATCTGCCAGTCAGCATCCAAGGTCACTTCTTGGTCTTTGCTAGTAGCTTTGTAGTCAACAATAATAATTTCGTCTTGCTTATTGATCCAGAGATCATCGATACCACCGGTGATCAATAAGTTCGTAGCTGGGTGCATATAGGTGATGCCACCACGTAACGCGTCACGCCATTCGTCCATCATCTCATGAGCCAAAGGTACAGCGTCTATCTTGTAATGCTTCATCAATGGATGTTTGGTGGCAGCTGCACGATGAATATCGAATTCTTTTTTCAACAAAAGATCGACAGCCGAGTTGAGTGCAAAAGGATACCCCGGTGGCTGCCCAATACCCAGTCGCCTATCAATATAGAAGCAGCGTGGACAATTGAGAAAGGAGTCAATCTTGCTCCGAGACAGTCTAAATGGCCGCGGTGAGCGAGGATCAAACAAATTAGTCGTACGGTTAGGATTGTAATATTGAGACATAGTTATTGTGTCACCGGTTCCCAACCAGCAGGGATACTACACGGTGCGGAGAATTCTTTGACTTCATTAGTAATCGGGTTGCGGGCCTTAGTCAACACTTGGATACACAGCAGTGGCTGCCCACTCCCCAACTTCTGTTTAGTTAATAATTTGAGCTGACCGTTATCGAGCTGGTAATAATCCGAAGCAATGTTGGTACTGTCGCTTAATTCGGCGATATCTTCCGGCGGATTGACTATCAGCAAATTACTATCAACTTGATATTGCGCACCATACGAACTTAGTAACCCGTTAACCACGATCTCTCCTGTTAAGTTATCAATAATCGTATACTCTTGGCAGTTCAGACCGCAGCTCCATTCAGCGATAGCATAATGCCCAGCGAAATTAGGGCCAGCCTTCAAGCGTTGCGCCAGAAGATCTTTGTCGGCCTCAGTCAGATCAAAATTCTGATAATTCACTCGTTTGGCTACTGTTGACTTAGTCGAGGTGGCAGGAAAATCACTAAACTGATGCAAATACGTAACGGTCGCGGGCACCAGATCTTCCAAACGAACTGTAGTAACGATGGCATCTAGTTGGTCAAAAACCTTAGCGTCATCGACAGGTTCTAACTGACCTGCGGGACTATTAGCAATATCACTTTCGAAAACGTTGAGCTGCAGCTCGTAACAACGGTCAGCATGCCAAGCATGATACAGTCGCGTCTGAACCATGGTACCAGCGGCTGCACCACTACTAGTGGCTTGATACCAATCCTGACCATTGATCTGCAATGAGGAATCAAAGGCAAAAGTTGAAGTCGACCCTTCATATTGGCCCAACTGACAATCGGTAGCCGACAGTCCTGGTCGAGCAATGTAAGCGGTCAGATAGCCATCAATAAAATTAGTTCCGGCAAATGAATTATCGGGATAGCGCAAGGTTATGACCGGAGTGGCTTGGCCAAGGAGAAAATCACCTACTTGATGTTGGTCATCGGCCGCTTCAGATAGCTGTAATGACTGATCATAACGCAAAGCTAGACCAACTTTGGGATTGGTGTAGAGAGCTAGCTGAGGTGTATTGGTAGTAGGCTGATTTACGACAGCAGACGGACCTGGTCGAAAATAAAAAGAAGCCAAGAATACTGCGACAATAACAACCAAAGCTCCTATAACAATGAGAGTTTTTTTCATACCGCTGAAGCTTACCGCATTAACGGTAGCTTATCAATAGATTTGAGTATCGAACTACTTCTTGGACTTACCGCTCCAACGTGAGAAAAGGTAAATATAGAGAATTTCCAAGATTCCGAGAGTATTAACAATCAACAAAACGACAAACCAAGGTAAGTCATTCTTCTTAGCGGCCTTCCATAGCGCCACTCCCTTCCAAGGGATGGACCATAACAATATCAGAACCATCAACCACGGTTGTGATGAGAAGTTGGAAGCCATCATATACAGTGTGTAGGACATAGTTTCTGTTTAGTGATTAATTAGTAATAGGATCACCAATTGAGCTCATATGGCCCGAGTTGCCTTAGCTTTTGGCTTCAGATAGCTGTTTGTAGAGATACAGATTGGCTACGATCACTGTCGGGAAGGCCCATAATAAGCCTACCAACAGAGCTAAAGCGCCTATGATTACTACTCCCAGACACAATATCCCTAACCAAATCAGAGTACCGATATTACCTTTGGTTATAGACCAGCTGCGTTTAATAGCTGCTATCGGCCATTTTCTTTCAAAAATGGCAACATAGGGAGCGTAGGAAAAACGGATGGAAAGCCAAAAAATAAGGACGATTAAAGCCAAAACTATTAGGCCAGCGATAATAAAGACTACTGGGTTACGCATACTGGTGGGCAAAGTGAGAAAAACAGCAGAGCTAATACCAATGATACCAAAACCCACTACTACCCCTATTACGGCACTAGCGAATGATGATAACAAATAGCGTACTACTAAGCCGATTGAAGGGAAGAGCGTCTTATAGCTAGGTGCCTGTCCGCCGATCATGTTCCATGCATTGATAGTGATACCAGTCACCAACCAAACTTGAATGATAGAGCAGATAAATTTGATAATACCGAATAAACCACTGTCGGTCTGTCCTTCTGCCGGTTGGAAAAAACTCGGAAATGCATTGATGAAAAGGTACAATAACGTGACCGGAATCCACCATTTCCAATTTTGCTTTGCATTTGTCCAGCCATAGGAGATGGCTTGAGAGGGGGAAAACGCTGCCATAAGATAATTTTGATAAATAATTAATGATTTATATGGCTCTAATTATACTCCCGAACCTCCGGAGCGACAAATTGTCAAAATAGGCTAACCCCTGCTATACTACTAGTCGTATGAGAAATAAAACCAAGAAAATATTGATTACCGAAGACGAGACACTACTTCGTAATGCCCTTAGCGAGAAGCTCCGTCTAGAAGGCTTCGAGGTCCTGACAGCCGAAAACGGGCAGAAAGGGCTAGATTTGGCCTTAGCCGAACACCCTGACTTAATCCTACTTGATATCATCATGCCGGTCATGGACGGCCTAACTATGCTTAAGAAGCTTCGTGAGGACGTCTGGGGCAAAGAAGCAGCGGTGATCCTACTAACCAACCTCTCGGCCAACGACCATGTCATGCCTGAGGTGATCGAGCAGCAGCCGGCCTTCTACCTAGTCAAGACAGATTGGACGCTGGATAAGGTGGTCGAGAAGATCAAAGAAACTCTAAAGATTGATTAAATCAAAACTCCGACAGTGATCGGAGTTTTTCTATTTGAGCGGTAATGAGGAAGTTCCGACAATTAAGCTCTGAATCACCGGATTACCTCGGGTATCATTTAATAAGGTGTCTCTAGTATCTAATCGGTGATTGCCGTCATCCGTGACAATCCCAGCTATCAGCGTCTGACCGATAATAGTAGGTGAAGTCAGCTTGATAACTACTGACTTGTAGCGACCGGCTTCCAGATAATTACTAACACCAATAATATCACCTGGCCTATCTCCTAGATTGTTACGCACTACGACGAAACCAGCGAAAGGCAAGGTGGCATAGGTAATAGTGACAGTCTGTCCAGCGACCTGATCACCCACTTCCAGTCGGGCTCGTTTCAGCAATTCGGACTGGTCAGAAGAAATATACCACTGCGGGTATTGGTAGAGTATGAATAGTCCTGCCAGCACCACAAATCCCAAAATGGCGTAGAGGGTGGAGAAACGCTTTTTCATCAATTCAGTATAACATATTGTTGACAAATCGCCTTATTATTAGGTATACTTGCACTCGCATTTTGTCATGTGACATATTAGGTTAATCACGTGGGTCGTTAGCTTCCTCCTTCCCCTTCGCCAAGCTCAGGGTTCGGCGGACGGGCAGCCTTCCAGGCTTCGCTGGCGATTCAACCAGATTCGGTAGTTGGACATTAACAGACGTGTTTACGATAGTCATTCCGTGGGTCGTTAGCTCAGCCTGGTAGAGCAGTTGCCTTTTAAGCAAACGGTCGCAGGTTCGAATCCTGCACGACCCACCATCGAGCTTCTTGTCCGCCTCTGGTGGAAGCTCGATAATTCAAATAAGCAGGATGAGAAGCCTGTCCTGAGCGAGAGCGAAGCGGGCACGACCCACCATATCCGTCTTTATTGGGCGGTTTTTTTGTTCACAAACTGCCCATAAACAGGGCACAAATACAGACTTGATAAAGCCCTCATCACAGAGTAAAATGAGCCTACTATGGCGACTAGAATACCACCTCATAACCTTGATGCCGAGATCAGTCTCTTGGGAGCTCTACTGCTCGATAAAGAAGCTATCACCAAGGTTGCTGACCTCATAACCCCAGAGGACTTCTATAAAATGGGTCATGGTGACGTCTTTGCTGCCATGCTCGGCCTCTATGAACGCCGTGAGCCTATCGATGTCCTATCGCTTAGTAGTCAGCTCAAAGATGCTAACCTACTAGACGCTATCGGTGGTATGGGCTTCTTGACGAGCTTGTCTGAAAGTGTCGCTACAGCCTCAAATGTGGTTCATTATGGCAATATCATTCAGAAGAAGGCTACACTGCGAAGATTGGAGCGCGCAGCAGCCGATATTTCCGAGTCCAGCTTCAACGAGCAAGAAGACGTCGATGTACTCCTCGATCAGGCTGAACAGAAACTTTTCCACATCTCCCAACGCTACCTGAAGCAGAACTTCGTACCGATCAAGAGCATCTTGACCGAAACGTTCGATCGTATCGATGAATTACACAAAGAAGCTGGCAAGATCCGCGGACTACCGACTGGCTTCTCTGATCTGGACAATGTCTTGGCTGGCTTCCAGAAATCCGATCTTATCATCTTGGCTGCTCGTCCTTCAGTCGGTAAGACTACGCTTGCCCTCGATATCCTGCGCAATGCAGCAGTCAAAAGCAAAGCCGCTGTTGGCGTCTTCAGCTTGGAAATGTCCAAGGAACAGCTGGTAGACAAATTGCTCTGCGCCCAGGCCGGTGTCGATCTGTGGAAGATGAGAACTGGTAAGCTGTCGGATCGTGAAGGTGATGACGACTTCCCTCGTATCGGACAAGCAATGGGAGTACTATCCGAGGCCAAGATCTTCATCGACGACACCGCTTCTTCTAATGTGATGGAGATTAGGACCAAGGCCCGCCGACTTAAGCTGGAGCACGGACTCGATCTCCTGATTATCGACTACTTACAACTGATGGAAGCTCGTAGCACCGAAAGCCGTGTCCAAGAAGTGGCCGAGATTACCCGCGGTCTCAAATCAATCGCTCGTGAACTGCAGATCCCTGTACTAGCGCTATCACAGCTGTCTCGTGAAGTAGAAAAACGATCTCCCGCCATCCCGAAACTCTCTGACTTACGTGAATCCGGATCGATCGAGCAAGATGCTGACGTCGTCATGTTCATCTATCGTCGTGCCAAGGACAAAAGTCGTGATTGCCCTGAAGAAGAGCGACACATTGCTGAAGTCCATATCGAGAAACATCGTAATGGTCCGACTGGTATCATACGCATGTTCTTCGATGAGAATATTGTCTCCTTCCGCAACCTTGATCATGACACTTACCAGAGACCAGAGACACCAGTCACTGCTCCCCGCTATTTTGAAAGTCCGACTGACCTACCCTTCACCCCACCAGTCCCCCAACCGCATTACAACTCATAGATTGCCCCCCCTAATAACTACTAACTAATCACTAATAACCTATTCCCATGGCCATGTTCAATAAACTCAAGCAGTTCAACGATCTCCGTAAACAAGCTAATTCACTGAAAAGTAAATTAGCCGAAGAAACCGTCACCATCGAAACCAGTGCTATCAAGCTGGTCATAGACGGCAATCAAGAAGTCAAAAGTGTAGATATCAACAAAGATTGGCTCCAGCCTGACAAGAAACAAGCCCTTGATAATGAAGTTCGCGACGCAATGAATAAAGGCGTCAAGAAAGTCCAACAAGTCATGGCGACCAAAGTCCGTGAAATGGGTGGCTTGAATATCCCTGGAATGAATTAATTGGCAGAGAAAACGCTATCCGGGACCCGGGTAGCGGACACCCTCCCCATGAACTACCTCCCCGACTTTGTACGAAAATTAGTTGACGACTTCGATCGCCTACCAGGCATCGGCCCTAAAACTGCCACGCGGCTGGCTTTCTTCGTATTGCAAGATCAGAAAATGGCCGAGCAGTTCGCCCTTGATCTATCTGAAGCCAGCGGTAAAACCATCTTCTGCCTCCAGTGCCAGAACCTTGCTGACCAAACCCTCTGCTCGATCTGTCGCGATCCCAATCGCAACCAGAAACAGATCTGTATCGTAGCTCATAGTCAGGATCTAGAAGCGGTAGAACGAGTGCAAAACTACCGTGGTACTTATCATATTCTCCACGGCGTACTGAATCCCCTCGAAGGCATCACACCTGAGGCACTCAAAGTAACAGAGCTGATGCAACGAATCAAAGATCACGCTACTGACGAAGTTATCCTAGCCCTTGATCCCACGATTGAGGGTGAGGCCACGGCTCTCTATCTAGCCAAGATACTCCGCCCAACTGGGGTCAAGATTACCAAACCAGCTCGAGGTCTGCCGATGGGCAGTAATATCGAATATACCGATGAAGTGACCTTATCGTCAGCTCTGGAGAACCGGAAGGAAGTTTAAGAGAGTATAAAGTATTAGGTATGAGGTATAATGTATAATTGATTTCTACTTCATACCTAATACTTTCTACATTATACAAAAAACAGCCGCCTCAACGGTCTGTTTTAATTTCTATAAATCTCTTAACTACTACCCTACCAAACTACAAGCTAATCTTACTAATCTTCACTTCCGTAAAGTGTTGACGGTGACCACGAGTTCTCTTGTAGCGGGTCTTGGCATGATATTTACCAACGATGACTTTCTTAGCCTTCGCATCACGGATCAATTCGGCTTCTACTGTAGCTCCCTTAATGAAGGGCTTGCCTACCGTTACGGTCTCGCCATCTACGATCAACAATACTTCAGGGAATACCATTTTCTTGGCTCCTTCTTCATGCTCTAATTTCTCCACACGTAAAGACTGGCCTGCTTGGACCACGTACTGCTTTCCGCCTGTTTTGATAACTGCAAACATATAGAATAGCGTTAATTACTCGGCTACTTTACGCTAAAAATTACCCCCTGTCAATAGCTAGTATGTCAAGCCAAATATCACTTAAAACTGACAGAATCCCCTATTTTGACGCTATATCGATCAGCAAACCCACTCCTCACCTCTAGAACCGTATCAATCGGTTCCCGAGAAGAATAGAGCGGTAGATTGTCCTGATGTTGTAGGTCAGTAGGGGCCGGCACCTGACGGGTAATATCAGCTACTAGATTATCCCGTAGCCAGATAATGTCGATCGGCATAATCATGTCTTTCATCCAGAATTGATATTGTCCGCGCGCCGGAAAGATAAACAACATCCCTTCGTCCCATTCCAAACTAGGTACCCCGGATAATCCGCGTGCCAAATCTTCCGGACCACTGACCGATGTTACCCTCACTACTTGATTGCCAATATGGACAGCATGGATACTACTTGTGCGTGATTGCCAGTAACCGTAGGCTCCGATTACTAGCAGTAGTAAAACAATACCGATTTTAAGTACTCTCTTTTTCATGATGAACAAGATAGATAACCAAGCTAATCATTAAAATAAGAAGTAAAGCCAAGGCTAGAACTTTACCTTTGGTTGTCGTGAAGAAAGAAACAGCACCAAATAGTAGAGCCACCACTGACAGCGTTATCACCACCCGTTGCTGACTCCAGCCAAGAGCTAGTAAACGAAAATGAAGGTGGCCGGCGTCGCCGAGCATAATATTTTTCCGTAAGAACAATCTGCGAGCGATCACCCAAACTACGTCTAACATAGGGATACCCATCACCAAGAGAGCGGTAGCGATCTTACCACCGGTAACAATAGCCAGAAAGCCCAAAGAGAATCCCAACCAAGTACTACCACTCTCGCCAAGGAATATTTTGGCTGGGTGCCAATTCCAGGTCAGAAATCCCACCAATGATCCGGCCATAATAATCGACATATATGAAGTCAGAGAATGCGGCGTATCCCAAAATAAACTAACGACGAAGATAACCAACATCGCGACTAAAGAAATCGAGCTAGCCAAGCCATCAAGTCCATCAAGCAACTTGGTCGTGTACATGGTAATCATCAGCCAGATGAACATCAAAATAGCAGTGATGCTAATCGCTCCACCAACCAAAGGCTCCCATCGCTCGAAATACAATAGCCCACCTAAGGGATTGGTAATAAAAGGCATCTGCAAGCCCGATGTCACCACAATGATAATAGCGGAGACAGGAAAAGCTAACGATTGATACCAATCCAGACGCCATCTGTCATCTAGGAACCCTCCCAACATAAGTACCGCTCCAGCAACGAAGAAACCAATCAGTAGTGTCATACTAACCTTGGGATCATTGACTTTACCGATTAGAAACAAACCGCTGGTCATTAAGACAACAGTGACATAAAGTGCCCAGCCGCCGAGTAACGGGATTGGCTGCGTATGAATCTTGCGGCTGTCGGTCGGATAATCCAGAACCTTCCAAGCCAAGGCCAGACGACGCACGATCCAGGTCAAACCAAAGGCCACCATAGCCGAAACCAAAAATAACCCAGTGATATTAATCCACCACATGAGAACGATCGATATAAGATTGTAAAATATGACCAGCTGATTTGTCATCTATCGGTCCAGTGATACCAGCTCGATCAACTACTTTGGAGGTCCAGCGTTCATCTTCGAGGATAATCTCACAGTCGATAGCAGCCTGAACCGCTTTGACGAAGACGTCGGTGATCTTGGTGCGCTCGGTCACTTGGCCCTGCATGTTGAGTGGCCAGCCGATGACAATGGCAGTGATATGCTGCTCTCGAACAATGACTTTCAACTCCTCTATGACACGCGTCTGCGAACTGTTGTCCAGAATTTTCCACGGCAAAGCCGGACCGCGCTCTTCTGACAACGCCAACCCAATCCGCTTATCTCCGTAATCAATCCCGAGAATCATATTAAGTTAAGACACGACAACCATCTTGAGTAATAGCTACCGTATGTTCGAAATGGGCTGCTAGCGATCCATCGACTGTAATGACATCCCAGTGATTATCAGTTACATCGACTTTCCAACTACCGGCAGTGACCATCGGTTCGATGGCTATCACCATACCTTCGGTTAACATCACTCCTTGTCCTGGTTTACCATAATTGGGAACCGGAGGATCATCATGAACTCGTCGACCAACTCCATGTCCAGTGTAGTCTCGTACCACCGCGAATCCTTGTTGCTCAATGTAAGCTTGTACGACTGACCCTAGATCACCGGTGGTGATGCCGGCTTTGGCAGTCTTGATCGCCAATTCGAGAGCTTGGCGAGCGGTGGCTATCAATTTAGTGGCTTCAGAATTGATGGCACCTACCGGAACAGTAATAGCTGCATCAGTGAAAAATCCTTGATACTCGATACCACAATCTAAGGAAACAATATCACCTATTTGCAATGGCTGATCGGTAGCAATTCCATGTACAACACAATCGTTAATCGAGACACAAAGTGCATTGGGATACGGCGGCTGTCCGTAACCTTTGAAGGCCGGCTTTGCACCAAGTTCAGTGATTAATCGTTCTGCGGCAGCGTTAAGCTCTGCACCAGTAACCCCTGGCTGCACTAAGGCCGCCACCGAATCTAAAATACGGCGCAACCTGGCGCCTCCTTGTGCTAATAATTCTATTTCCAGGGCAGAAAAGTGATTCATAACTGACGTAAAAGTAACTCTAAATGATGAGCGATATGGTGAATCTCCTGTTCGCCGTTGACGCGGATAATTTTACCCAATGACTCATAATAATCAATCACCTTCTCGGTCTCACTGTGATAAATACCCAGACGGCGACGGACTGCTTCTTCATGGTCATCTTCACGTCGGGTCAACGGTTCACCATCATAATCACAGATATCTTTGACCTTCGGTGGAAAGGTAATAGTGTTAAAAACATGACCATGAGGACAATTGACTCGCGTAATGATACGACGGACTGCCTCCTGATCGCTAATTTCGAAAACTACAATACTGTCCAGTGGTTTGATCTTCTCTAGCTGTTCTGCTTGATCAATACTACGAGGGAAACCATCAAGAATAAAACCTTTGTCACTTCCGACCTGTTGCAAATGATTGACCAAGATATCGATGGTTAACTTCGTCGGTACCAGTGTCCCAGCCGTGGTAATGCGTCGAATTTCTTCGCCTTGAGGTGTCTGAGCTTGACCGGCTTCGCGCAACATAGCTCCCATGCCCAAAACGGCATAGTGATGATTATCGGCTAGGAACTGAGCTTGCGTACCCTTACCCGAGCCTTGAGGGCCTAGGAAGGCTAATTTGAGGTCTAAACGTAGGTGTTTGGTTTCAGTCATAGAACGCTGGCATTATATAGTAAAGTAGCACTAAAAACAAGAAAAACGCCCTTCTCATCGAGAAGGGCGTAGGACTATTGACCGGCGCGCGCGACCAGTCGAACATACCAAATGGTAGTGCCCTCGACTTCCTCGACGTTAGGTCCGATGTTATACCCAGCCATGGCGGCCATGGACGAAGCCAGTGAGTGAAACATGACATCACGACGAATATGCGTCAACAGCTTAATTTTCCCATTGGGGAAGGGGATGAAGTGTAACGGCTCACCTGCGGGGAAGAGAAAAATTTCCCCTTTGTCATGATCGAAACCAATGCAACTACCTGCTTTGATGTCGGGACTTACTACCACTGTTCACTCCTTGAACTTAAATGGTGATACCACGTGAAAAAGAGCAAAAAAATATAATACCTGTAAATCCATTTCATGTCAAGATTATTACAATACAATATAAAAAAACTTCGGTATCTCTACCAAAGTTTTGATTGATGTTTAATCTGGCTACAACCTAACGCCTAATTCCTACTGTCTACTTATCCTACAGCCCATCATAATCTCGCATTACCAATTGAGCATCGATCTGCTTGACTGTCTCGATAACAACAGCTACGACGATCAAAATACTGGTGCCACCAACTGTCAACGTCGTTAAGCGTGTAGCTTGTTCGACGATCAACGGCAGGACAGAGATAATACCCAAGAAGAGAGCTCCGGCCAAGATAATACGATTCATCACGGACATAAGATAGTCCGAAGTCTGCACTCCTGGTCTAATACCTGGGATGAAACCACCTTGCTTCTGTAGGTTCTCGGCAATCTGTTCTGGTTTAAAGACAACTGCAGTATAGAAATACGTAAAGGCAAATACTAAGACAAAATAAGCAATACCGTAGAATAACTGATTACCGAAAAGTGCAATAACCTTACTGGAGAAGTCAGCTACCCACGCCACATTGGAGGTCTCGAAAAATCGAGCCAACAACGGTGGAAATAGTACGACTGAAATAGCGAAAATAATAGGAATGACACCAGCTTGATTGACACGCAGTGGCAAATGAGTGTTGACGCTACCAAAGGTCGATGAGCCGCGATTCTGACGAGCATAGGAAACAGGGATATTGCGTTGACCTTCGCTAATGATAACGATAGAAACAATAGTCACCAGACCAATGAGGATGAACATAGCGACGTTGAAAATCTGTGACGAAGCGTCAAATACCGCCAAGGTATTACCAATAGAGTTGGGTAAGGAAGCGACGATACCAGCAAAAATAATCAATGAAGTTCCATTACCAACCTTCTTAGTAGTGATCAGTTCTCCGATCCAGACTAGCAACATAGTTCCAGCAGTTGCCACCGCGATAGCGGTAATCCACTGGAAAATAGACAATTCACCGATCAGTCCTTGACCCTGACGTTGTAATAAAACGATGAATCCATAGCCATTGATCATAGCCAAGGGCACCGTTAGCCAACGAGTGTAATTATTGATGCGACGCTGACCAGACTCCCCTTCTTTCTGAATTTCTTCCAGCTTGGGGACGATCATGACTAATAATTGCAAAATAATGGAAGCAGTAATATACGGGCCAACTCCCAACATGACGATAGAGAAATTCTTCAAGCCGCCGCCCGAAAAGACGTTGACTAAGCCGAGGATCTGATTGCTGGCGAAGAAATCTTTGAGATTGCTGGCGTCGATACCAGGGATAGGGATATGAGCAGCAATACGATAGACCACCATCATCGCTAGAACAAATAAAATCTTGTTCCGGAGATCACGTGCCTGCCAAATTTGTCGCAGACGATCCATATGTTTCGTTATTCGTTATTAACAACCGCCGCTTGCTCAACTTCTTTCTTGGGTTTAGGAGATCGCCATACGAGCATCTCTACAGAACCACCAGCTTTTTCGATGGCAGCTTTAGCTGCAACCGTGATGAAATGTGTCTTGACGGTCAAAGCTTTCTTCATAACAGTGTTACCGATAATCTTGACCGGAATACGTGAAGCACCAGAAACAAAGCCCTTGTCAATCAGTTTCTTCAAGGTAACTACTTCCTTGGCTTCGAAATGCTTCTCCAATTGGATCAAAGAGATGGCCACTGGACGCAAAGCATTGGATTTGAAACCGCGAGTCTTCGGGATACGCAGTAAATAACCACGAATACCCTTCAACTTCAAACCACCTTTACCGCCAGAACGTGATCGTTGTCCTTTCATACCACGGGTAGAATAGCTACCGTGTCCGCTGGCGTTACCACGACCCAATCGCTTCTTACGATGAGTGGAATAGGGATGTTTCTTGAGAGTGTTGAGACCTAACATAATTATTTCTTGTCCGATTTAGTGGTTCGGGGTTTGGCTTCTCGCTTAGCTGTTACCGTAGCTTCATCCTGCTGACCGTATTTCAAGCTACTCAAAGCCTTAAAGGTTGCATGAACGTTATTGATCTTATTGCTTGATCCGAGGATCTTAGCAGAAACGTTCTCGATACCTGATAATTCTAACACTTGACGTACAGCTCCGCCAGCTTTGATACCAGTACCGAGCTTAGCTGGTTTGAATAAGATGCGAGCGGCTTTATATTTAACTTCAAAAGTATGAGGGATAGTACCGTTGACGCTGCGGACGGTGATCAATCGCTTCTTGGCTTTGGTTACGGCTTTGTTGATCGCCATAGAGACATCGCTGCCCTTGGCCAAGGCCCAACCCATACGTCCTTTGCGATCACCGACGACAATACAGGCACGGAAACGCATACGTTTACCTCCGGCCATAACGCGGGTAACACGAGCCAAGTCGATCATCTTCTGATCAAACTCATCGCGCTCTCGCTCTGGTCGGGGTCCGCGTCCACCACGTGAAGGTGCGCCGCGACGAAATCCTCCCTGACGTTGGTCAGGTCCGCCACCCGGTCTCGTAGGTTTTTGTGCTTGTGCTTCCATATTAGAATTGTAATCCTTCCTTACGGGCACCGTCAGCGACAGCTTTTACTTGCCCGTGATATTTAAATTTACCTTTGTCAAAAACAACTTTTTCAATCTTCTTGGCCTTGGCCTTGGTGGCAATCAATTCACCCACAGCACCAGCCAAAGCAACACCAGTCAATTTCTTATCGCTAATTTCCTGACCACGAGCAGCGACTAATACCTTGCCATCAACATCAATAATCTGAGCATAGATATGTTTGAGACTACGAAAAACCGATAGACGTGGGCGTCCGCTGACAGCTACCTTGGCGCGAACTCTACGAGCTCGGCGCTGGGCAATCGTTAACTTGATGATCTGCTTATCTTTCATAGATTTATGATTATGGTACTGGGAACGTTGAGCTTCCCTCGGTACTGGTGACTAAGAGCGAGCCCCTAGTACCAAGTGCCTAGTACCGTTCTTTTAACCACCAGCTTTGACAACCTTACCAGCCTTGCGTCGAACAACTTCATCGCTGTATTTAATTCCCTTGCCTTTGTAAGGCTCCGGTTTCTTGATATGACGAATCTCGGCTGCTGTCTGACCAACCTGTTGCTTATCGATACCTTCAATCGTGATGACATTCTTTTCAACTGAAAAGGTGATACCATCTTTAGCTTTGTAGATAACGGGATGAGAAAATCCCACGTTGAGCTGTAAATCTTTACCTTGGAGCGCAGCTTTGAAACCAATACCATTGATTTCTAACTGTTTCTTGAAACCTTCTGTTACACCAACAACCAAGTTATTAACGAGTGATCGGGTCAAACCCCAGAGGGCGCGTTGACTCTTGTCGCTTTCATCTTTGATGGTGATATTCAATTCTTGACCAGTCTGACTAATGGCAGCAATATCGGGCATGACCAAAGCCAAGGTGCCTTTGGGACCTTTGACCGAGACCGCCAGGCCGTCGATAGTTACCGTAACTCCGGCTGGGATAGTGATAATCTTTTTTCCAATACGTGACATATAGATTTAAGTTTCAAGATTGAAATTCCCAATTAGGGTTTACCAAATTTCTAACATTAATTCTCCACCGATCTTTTCTTTGCGTGCTTGTCGGTCAGTCAGTAAACCTTTGGAGGTAGAAATAATTGCCATACCCAAGCCATTCAATACGGTAGGGATCTTATCAACAGTGACGTAGACTTTGCGACTCGGGCGACTAACACGTTTGATATGACGAATCACTGGGTTGCCGTTGCTACGATAACGCATGATGATACGAAGCTGATCATAACGAGGTCCTTCTTCCCCTAGCTTGGCTGCGGGGATCTTCTCGGTACGCAAAACATATTTCTCACTTTCGAGTACTTTGGCCACCTCGTGACGCAAACGAGAGTACGGAAGGACTACTTCTGCCTTATTTACGGCGGAAGCGTTGCGAATACGTGTTAATAAATCTGAGATAGGATCTGTCATCATATGAGTTGTGTTTACCAGCTAGCTTTACGAATTCCTGGAATATCGCCTTTGAGAGCTAATTCTCGGAAGCAAATACGGCACAGACGAAACTTTCGCATGTAGGCTGATTTCTTGCCACAGCGCCAACAGCGTCTGACTACTCTGGAAGAAAACTTCGGCTTGACCAGAGAACGATTGGATTTAGCGATTTGTGCTTCTGTTGCCATAATTATTTCTTAAAAGGAAAGCCCAACGCTCGCAAGAGAGCTAAGCATTCATTGTTATTCTTAGCAGTGGTGCGAACAGCCACTTCCAAACCATGCAATTTCTCGATCTCATCAGACTTGATTTCCGGGAAAACAATGTGCTCACGGAATCCAATGGCGAAATTGCCATGACCATCAAAACCCTTCTTCGGATCCAAACCATGAAAATCACGGATTCGAGGAAAAGTAATATTGATCATCTTGTCTAAAAAGTCATACATCTTCTGTCCGCGCAAGGTAACGGTAGCTCCGACAACCATGCCTTCACGAATTTTGAAATTAGAAATAGACTTCTTAGCTTTGGTAAGTACCGGTTTCTGGCCAGTGATGCGTTGTAAGGTGTTGACAGCAATATCAGTGAAAGCACGATCGGACAATGATTTACTCAAACCAATATTCAAGACAACCTTGGCGACTTTGGGAACCGCATGGACATTCTTAATACCGAGGCTCTCTTGGAGACCCTTGATAACTTGTGTCTGATATTGTTCTCGTAAATTCATAGGTATTATTTCTTATCGGCTTCAGCTTCTACTTCAGCTGGCTTAGCGGTGACTTCGCCGGCAGCTAATTTCTTAACTTTACTAATGTGGATCGGACCAAAAAATTCGATACGTTGACCAGTTTCATTTTTACGTGGTTTCTTCATGTACTTATACATAGTATTGACGCCTTCGACAACAACTAAATTATCCTTGCGCAACACCTGCAAGACTTTGCCTTTCTTACCCTTGTTCTTACCGGATAAGACGGCGACGTGATCGTTGGTTTTGAGATTAATCTTATTCATATTACAGAACCTCCGGTGCTAAGGAATTAATTTTGATGAAGCCACGAGCGCGTAATTCACGAGCTACTGGACCGAAGATACGGCTTCCGATAGGATCGTGGTTCTTCTTATCGACTAAAACAACAGCATTCTCATCAAAGCGGATATAAGTACCATCTTTGCGGCGTAATTCTTTGCGTTGACGGACGACGACGGCCCAGTGTACTTCACCTTTCTTCACTTGAGTATGAGGCTGAGCTACTTTGATCGTGATAGTAATAAGATCACCAATGATAGCGTATCGTTTCTGATAGCCTCCAAGTACTTTAATACACTGGACCAATTTGGCTCCAGAATTATCGGCTACTTTTAACATGGTGCGATGCTGTATCATATGGATTTGGGGCTAGCGACTGGCGACTTGGGGCTCGATGAATCTTCCGAGTACCGAGTAGCAAGTTGCGAGTACCTTCTTTATATCTTCTTAATTACTCTCCACTTCTTATCTTTGGAAATTGGGCGACACTCCTCGATCAGAACTTTATCTCCGACCTTGAAGCCACCAATGACATCATGAGCTTTGAACTTCTTGGATGTCTTGAATTGCTTCTTATACTTCGGATGCCAAGTAACGCGAGCCACCTCAACTACGATGGTTTTGGCCATGGCAGTACTAGTGACAATTCCTTCGAATCGACGACGATTGACTACGGTTTCAACTGGAGTAGTTTTCTTCATATTATTTCGTCTTCTGACGTTGCTTGATTAAAGTTAAGATTTGAGCAATCTCGGTACGTACCTGACGCAACTGATGTACCTGTTTGACTTGATTATTGGCCACACCAAAACGTAAATCCTGTAATTTCTGTCGTAATTCAGCCAACAGTTCTTGGAGCTTTGGTAATTCTAAATTGTGTAATTCTTTGAATTTCATATTATTTTACCAAAAACTTAATCTTAACAGGTAGCTTGTGGCCAGCCAAAATCATCGCTTCACGAGCAACTGTCTCAGTTACACCAGCCATCTCAAATAACATAGTACCTGGCTTCACGATAGCGACATAGTGATCCACCGCTCCCTTACCTTTACCCATAGGCATTTCATTACCTTTCATAGTAATTGGCTTGTCCGGGAAGATACGAATCCAGATATTACCGCCACGCTTAGTGTAATTAGCCATGACGCGACGAGCAGCTTCAATCTGACGTGAGGTAACCCAAGCAGCAGTCATGGATTTGATACCATACTGTCCGAAGCTAATGGATGTCATACGAGTGGCACGACCTTTGATCTGGTCGCCACGCATTGACTTGCGGTATTTGCTTTTCTTGGGGGCTAACATAGGAATTAGGTTGTAGCTTGTAGGTTGTAGTTAATTAAATTTCTAGTTTCTTGTTTCTGCTTTCTCGGCTTTAACTTCTTTCTTCAAGCCTTTCTTAGCTTGTTCTTTGGCGGTGAATTGTAAACCTTTGTAGATCCATACTTTGATACCGATCTGACCGTAGGTAGTGTGAGCAGCTCCACGAGCATAAGCGATATTGGCACGCAACGTATGCAAAGGAATAGAGCCTTGTGTCAAGGTCTCGCGGCGAGCGATCTCAGCACCATTAAGACGTCCGCTGACCATAACTTTGACACCTTCAGCACCGGACTTCATAACTTTATCAATGGTTTGCTTCATGACACGTCGGAAAGCGATACGTTTCTCAATATCAGCAATCATCAACTGCAAGATAGCTCCTGGTGACAGGTTAGGCTTCTCAACTTCCTGAATATTCACTTTCAAATTACCTTTGGTAGGGATGTACTTGGCGATCAAAGTCTTCTTCAAATCTTCAATACCAGTTCCGCCACGACCGATAACCAATCCCGGCTTAGCAACTGTCAGGGTGATGGTAATATCGTTACGTGAGCGCTCGATATCAACTCGATCAATACCAGCGTCCTTAATCTTAGTTTTCAAAAATTTACGAATACGAATATCCTGTTCAAGCAAATGGGCATACTCTTTCTTATTGAACCATTGTGAAGTCCACTGCTCGCTCAAGCCTAATCGAAACGCTGTAGGATTTACTTTCTGTCCCATATTATTTGGTGGTTGTAGATTTTTTCTTAGCGCGCGGTGCAGCGGAAACTTTCTTGACGGTAGATTTGGCTTTGACTTCTTTGGTTGGAGCTTCTTTCTTCTTGGTTTCAGCTAGAGCGACCGTAGCAGCCAAGACAATCGACAAATGGGCAGCGTGTTTCTTATAGGAATGAGCAGCTCCCATAGCAGCCGGACGGAAACGTTTCAAAGGAACACCTTGGTTGACGATAATAGTTTTGACAATCATCGTTTCAGGATCAAGATTGGCATTGTGAGCAGCGTTAGCCATAGCGGATTTCAAAGTAGACAACACCATCGGAGCAGCGCGTTTGTTGACCATCTGTAAACGACGGACAGCTTCACCGGCTGCTAAGCCGCGAATCATATCCGCCACTAACCTCATCTTGCGGGACGAGATGCGTGCGTGTCTCAATTGTGCTTTGACTTCAATCATAAATATTATTTCTTAGCTGCTGGCGCTTCACTGGCCTGAGCTTTGGCCATCTTACCTCCGTGACCCAAGAATTTACGGGTCGGAGCAAATTCTCCCAAACGGTGACCAACCATATTCTCCACTACCAGTACTGGTAAATGTTTCCTACCGTTGTGAACACCGAAGGTATAACCTACCATCTCAGGTGTAATGGTGCAATCACGAGACCATGTGTTGATGATATCTTTGGATCCAGCTTTAATCTTCCCCATTTTCTTAATGAGGTTTTCGTCTACGTATGGTCCTTTTTTTAAACTTCGTGACATAGGTTTAGGTTTGTAGGTTGTAGGTTGTAGGTTGTAGGTTGTAGGTTTCTACCTACTGCCTACTTGCCTACAAAGCTACATTTATTTACTGCGGCGTTTAACGATTAATCTGTTGGAATACTTCTTATTCTTACGAGTACGTACACCCAGAGCATGTTTACCAGTGTAGGTCTTAGGATATTTCAAACCAATTGAATTCTTAGCTTCTCCTCCACCATGAGGGTGATCAACTGGGTTCATAACTTTACCACGAACAGTTGGCTTGATACCACGGTGACGCATGCGTCCAGCTTTACCCCAGCGTACATTAATGAATTCAGCATTACTAGGAACTCCCAAGGTGGCTGAACAGTTCTCATTGATCAAGCGGATTTCTCCAGAAGGCATCTTCAACTGTACATGACCAGCATCGATAGCCATGATAGTAGCGGCGTTACCAGCACTGCGAGCCATCTTACCACCACCACCAGGAGTTAACTCGATATCATAGATCTGCATACCAGTAGGGATAAACTTCATCGGCATACGGTTACCGTTGCGGATAGCGATCTGCTTCTGTGAGGACATCACCTGATCGCCGACACGCATATCTTCGCCGGTCAACATATAACGCTTCTCGCCATCAGCATAACTGACCAAAGCGATACGGACGTTACGATTAGGATCATATTCCAAAGCTTTGACGGTTGCGGGGATATCGTATTTGCTACGAACAAAATCAACGATACGGATGAACTGTTTAGCTCCTCCACCACGATGACGGACGGTGATCTTACCGCTGAAATTTCTTCCGGATTTGTGCTTACGGGAAATCAACAAGTTCTTCTCAGGCTGCTTCTTGGTCAGCAAAGGATCCTTCATGATAGAAGTATGGCGGCGAGCTGAAGTTGTTGGGCGGTATAATTTAATCGGCATAATATTTCTAATCCCTAGTTTCTAGTTACAAATTTCTAGTTTCTTGATTTAAACGCCTTCGTACATTTCAATCTTCTGACCCGGTTTCAGAGTAACGATAGCTTTCTTGTAGTCTGACTGCTTACCTACGGTTTTGCCGCGGCGGACTGTCTTGCCTTCGACACGAATCATATTGACAGAAACAGCATCAACTTTGTAGGCGGATTTGACAGCTTGCTTAACCATAACTTTGTTAGCCGTCAAACCAACATGGAAGACATACTGATGAACGGCGGCTAAGTGGGCAGCTTTCTCAGAAATTACTGGAGCCAGAAGCACGCCAGTAGTACCAGAAAACTGACGGTTAACAACAACTGGCTTCTTGGCTACAGCAGTCTTAACTTCAGCCTTGGGTTTGATCTCCTTGACTTCAGCTGGCTTGGTTTCTTTCTTTTTGATTCCGTCGAAAATACTCATATTATTTCTTGATGCTATAAAGACTGGCCATACGATCAACCAAAACCTGTGGTACGATCAACCATTCATAACGTAATAAATCAACAACATTTAAACTGTTCACCGCAATGGTCTGTACGCGATCCAAATTGCGAGCGGCACGAATAACTTTATCATGAGCAGCATCAGTAACAACGAGAACCTTCTTAGTCTTGGATGGTAAGGTAGCTAATCCTTGTTTCAAATTCTTGGTCTTACCTGCTGCAATTTCCAAAGTATCGATGAAAATAATGCGGTCATGGGCTACCTTATCACTCAAGACCATAGCCAATGCCTTCTTCTTCATTTTCTTATTGATATCGAGAGCAAAATTACGTTGATTGGTAGGACCAAAAGTCACACCTCCACCGATCCAGATCGGAGAACGAGTAGAACCATGACGAGCGCGGCCAGTACCTTTCTGTTTCCAAGGTTTGCGACCACCTCCACGAACTTCGCCGCGACCCTTGGTGTGGGCAATAGCAGAGCGTGAATTGGCCTGTTGAGCAACGACAGCCTGCTGAACCAACTCTGGCTTCACTTTGACGCCGAAGATGGTAGTCGGCAAGGTCTGCTCACCTACTTCTTTACCTGTCAGATTATAAATTTTTACTTTGATATCGGCCATACTTATGATTTAACTTCTTCTTCACTAGTAGCTGGTTCAACAGGGGTAGCAGTCTCAGCTTCGGTAACGGCGGTCTCTACTGGAGCTTCAGAAGCAACTGATTCAGCTGCTACTGTCTCGACAGCCTGTTCGGGAGCAACTTCTGTCACTACTTCTTCTGACTTGGATTCAACCTGTGGCTGACGTAATTTCAATTCACCTTCGCCAGAAATCATGATCAAACCGTTACGAGCACCTGGGATAGCGCCTTTGACATAGATAATATTCTTTTCAGTATCAACTTCCATTACTTCCAATTTCTTCAGGGTTACTTGATCATTACCCATACGTCCGGCCATACGCTTACCTTTGAAAACGTGTTGAGGTTCGCCAGCACCGATAGAACCAGGCATACGAACCTGATCTTTGTGACCGTGAGTCTTGGGTGAGCCATGGAAACCATGTCGTTTGACGACACCTTGAAAACCTTTACCTTTGGACCAACCGGTAACTTCGATAATGTCGCCGACATTGAAGGTAGAGACATCAATCTGTTGACCTCGTTCTACTGCTTCAGTCAAACGAAATTCCTTCAACCAACGGAAATTGGCTAAATTTTTCAGATGACCGGTTACTGATTTGCTTAAGGTTTTCTTGTGACCATAGCCAACTTGAACCGCACTGTAACCATCTTTATCTCCCTTAACTTGAGTAACCGTAACAGGGCCGGCAGAGATAGCGGTCATAGGAACCACAGATCCGTCTTCACGGAACTTCTGGGTCATGTGTAATTTGGTGCCGAGGATAAATTTCATATAGTGACTTATGATTCTCTAATAACGAAAATCACGATTTTATACTTATTTCACCGTCGAGCTGAGCTCGACGACGATAAGGACAAAATCGTGATTACCAAATAGATCAACAAGCAGAACCGAGATATATTTGATGACTGTCAGCGCCATGTCTGGCACTTACTAACGTAACGATTTTCCTTATTACAGTTCAGAGCACCCTGCTGTTACTTCCCTCAATAGGGGTTAAGCAGCAAACGTCAACTGAATCTAAACCTACAGGAGACCCCTCGCTATTCTGGGGGTGACCCTGCGGGTCACATCTTAATTTCAATGTCCACACCAGCCGGAAGATTCAAACTTGTCAAAGCATCGATCGTCTTGGCTTGGGGATCAACGATATCAATGAGGCGCTTGTGCGTGCGCATTTCGAATTGGTCACGGGCATTCTTGTGCACGAAGGTAGAACGAAGCACGGTGTACTTCTGTTTCTCGGTCGGCAAAGGAATCGGACCAACTACTTTGGCGCCGCTACGGAGAGCAGCTTCAATGATAGTCTTAGTCGATTGATCGATAATCTTATGATCAAACGCCTTGATCTTGATGCGAATACGTGATTCGACAACTGTTTCTTCTGTCTTTTGTACTGGATGTGTGGCCATAATGGAATGAACTATTTGATTGAACGAACCCGACCGCTCATCCCAGAAGGGTGAGCGGTCGAGATGTTGAATATTACTTGATAATCTTAGTGACGACTCCGGCACCTACGGTGTGACCACCCTCACGGATAGCGAAACGTAGCTGCTCTTCCATAGCAATAGGAGCAATCAATCTGACACTGAGCTTAATGGTATCTCCAGGCATAACCATTTCGGTACCTTCTGGCAAGATAACTTCACCGGTAACATCAGTGGTGCGGAAGTAGAACTGTGGCTTGTAGCCTTTGAAGAACGGAGTGTGTCGTCCACCTTCTTCTTTGCTCAAGATGTAGACTTCAGTTTCAAATTCGGTGTGAGGAGTGACAGAACCAGTCTTGGCCAAAACCTGACCACGCTCGACATCGTCCTTCTTGGTACCGCGGAGCAATAAACCAGCGTTATCACCGGCCATACCGGACTCTAACTGCTTATTGAACATTTCAATACCAGTAACGACAGTCTTGGCAGTTGGGTGAATGCCGACGATTTCAACTTCTTCGTTGATCTTGATCTGTCCGCGTTCGATACGACCAGTAACGACGGTACCACGACCTTCGATAGAGAAGATATCTTCGATAGGCATCAAGAAAGGCTTATCAATCTGACGAACAGGATCAGGAATAAAGGTGTCCAAAGCTTCTACCAACTGTAAAATTGGCTTGGCATCTTCACCGGTTGGATTCTGAAGAGCTTTCAAGGCAGATCCACGGATGATAGGAGTAGTATCGCCAGGGAATTCATATTTCTTCAATAAATCGCGAATTTCCTCTTCAACGAGATCGATCAATTCCGCATCATCAACCTGATCAACTTTGTTTAAGAAAACAACAACGTAAGGCACACCTACTTGGCGAGCTAACAAAATATGTTCTTTGGTCTGAGGCATAGGACCATCAGCAGCAGAAACGACCAAGATAGCACCGTCCATCTGGGCAGCACCGGTGATCATGTTCTTCACATAGTCAGCGTGACCAGGACAGTCAACGTGAGCGTAGTGACGCTTGGATGATTCGTACTCGACGTGAGCAGTAGCAATGGTAATACCACGCTCTTTCTCTTCGGGAGCCTTATCGATTTCGTCAATTCCTTTGGCAGTGGCTGCGTTACCGTTAGCAGCTAACACGTGCAACAAAGCGGCGGTAAGAGTGGTCTTACCATGGTCAACGTGGCCGATAGTACCGACGTTAACGTGTGTTTTGGATCGATCAAATTGTGCCATTTGATGTGTTATCTCCTTGAGGCAACCTCCGCCCTATATAAGGGGAGTTATCATCCAGTCGCCTTGGATTAATTAAGTTATTAAAATATATATTGAGAGCAGAATAAGGTACGTTATAGTACCTAATAAAGCAGAAAGATTATAGCACCAGTCTTTATATTTTGCAAGTTTCTAGACAGCCGAACCAAATACTAGCTGAAAATGGCTAATTTTAGCGGAATAGTAATTAGTAATTGGTTATTCGTTATTAGGGAAGAAACGAAGAAAAAAGAAGACCTTACAGTCCTCTTCAATAACCAATAAACTCCTCTATCGATTTAACTACTACCTACTTCCTACTACCTAACGCCTAGATAGGCATTTCCTCCGCCGTGGGTTCGGGGTAATAGACGTCCTCCTCATCAGGCGAAGCTACTACTTGGGCCAGAAGTTCCTCCTGACGGGCAGCTCGTTCATCAACTGGCGATGGAGTCTCGACAATGGTTTCGTAGGTAGGACTGGCGTAAATGGGTTGAGCATTGACTGTCTGCTGTTGGCGGATGCTATCGACTCGAAACTGGGCCAGATCGTAGTCAGCTAGATCGGGGCGGTTGGCCTTCCAAGATGAGACTAAACGGTTGATTTTGTCCAATAATTCCTGTTCTGATAACTTGGCAATATGGCTTTCTTCGCGCAATAATTCTCTATAGTTAGCCAAATTCATAATGACGTAGGGCTCCCCGACTTGATCCATAACGATCAACCGGTCGCCGGTCTCACGTGCTAGATCCAATATTTCCTGTAATTTGTGCATATATTAGCCAATTTTCTTGAAATTACCTTAGTGCAAAACAGGGGAAAAGTAAAGAAGGCGGTACTTGGAACTCGGGGCTAGGGACTCGGAAATCGGTATCCGCTATCCGCGACCCGGATAGCCGATAGCGGATACCCCCGCCGACCTCCAGTCGGCGGTTGACAAACTCCCCATAAATTGATTTAATTTGACATCAAACTGTTCTTTACCATTCACGCTTAACTCTGGCCACTAATGGGCCTATAAAGGAGAGATCATGAATATCTGGGTGTGTGTCTTCGCGTGGGTTATTTTGACCAGTGGAAGTTGGATTTATTCCCGTTTCATAGACAGGGACTACAAGAGAGTTTTCGACGCCGCTTACTATCAATTTATCGCCATAACCGCGACATACCTCTTGCATCGGTACTGGCTACCCACTCTCGGGAGGTAAATGATGTCCAATTTTAATCGCTGCCTAACCACAGCCCTAACAGGCTTAGCGCTGATTTTCATTGGCTGTGGCAATGAAATCAAAACCCGAAAAGCAGGCAGCTCATCTGAGACATTTCACCTCGTTGCTGACACACTAGTGCGAAGCTTTCCCGAAATCGGCATCGCCTACGTGGAAGTTCGATCGTCCCGATACAGAACTCCGTATACCGCATTGGTACGACTTCCGTTCAAACCCGTCAAAGATAGACAAGTGGAAATCATAGCAGTCTCCGACGGCGCATATGATTTCACAGGCCAAGGCGTAAATGCGAGATTCGTGAGAATTGGTGATCCAAGTACAATCTGGGAAAATCCGCCTCCTCAGAAACCAACGCTCAAAAAGTACATCTTTCCTGATAACGCTATGGATAAGCCTCAGGATAGATGGAAATACTGAATCCTGCTGGTATCCGTACCACTACTACTTCAAAACAACGAGGAGACTTCCTATGACCAATCCGATGAAGGTAGTACCTCCCCCCTCGATAAGCAATTATCGAGGGGGAATCATCCAAGGTTATAATAGATATTGTAGCCTTAGATGATTCTCACGTTCTTTACCATCCAATTGTAGGAGGCACCATGCTACGTCGGCTCATCGGTATCATCGTTCCCTTTCTCGGCATAATACTCATTCTGACGGCATTATCTGCCGTCTCAAGCATCAAACCGGAGAACGCCAGCGTCAGATATCGACTCGAACGGCAACGTGCTGTCATTGCGGAGCTGATCGGACGAGCCAATACACAAGTCCAAATTCAGCGACGCGCGACCATAGCTTCAGTCCAAGATTCAATGATTGCCTATCGGCGTTCCGTCTTTCTGTACAAGCTCAAAGATCAACTTGTCGTGGAAGCTGATCGCTATACTCGAATTGCTCGGGAAGCTAGTAGGCAAGATTTGAATCGCTGGAAACTTGATGATGAAGTGACCATTCCCGATTCTCTTCGGCTGACGCTTCCCAATCACGTACTACAGCGGTCGATCACACTGGTCCAAGATCGATGAAAGCCAAACGCGAGTGGGCCTTAATCTTCTGGTCCATCTTCTGGGCCATCGTGGTATTCTGCCTGATCCGGTTTCCTGAATGGAGATCAACCGCTCGCTGGGATACCAGCGAGCCATCACAAGGAGACAGTAATGAATTCCAACGGCCGTAATCTCCTGTGGTCAGTCGTACTGCTACTCGTGTTGGCATTGGGGGTCTGCCTGTGGCTCCTGTCACGTGCGACTCCCTGAACTTCTCCCGTCCGCTCATCGCGAAACGATTGAGCGGACGGGATCTTTTCTTAGTTCTACATGTTTCATGAAGCACTGAGAAAAGATCCGTTCTTTCCTATCTCAATCGAAGGAGAATCACATCGTGATCTGGCTTCCGTATATGAAGATAGCAGCTACAACCGTGATCCTAGGTGATAAAAATGTACCCGCCACCAATATCTTTAACCAGATATGGCTCCGACTCTTCGTCTGGCGCACCGTCGTCATCGTCGAAGTGTCACCGCAGCTAGCGAACGCTGGCTATCGCATCGGCTTCGCGGCAGGATCTACCTGTCTGGCTACGCCGTTTCGCAGCCATCACCAACGGTTCGCTCTGCTCATCGGTCGCGAACCTGTCGGCTTCTTCCTGATCACCCGTCAGTCAGAACAAATTCCGCTGACCACCTGGACGCGTGGTACTAGAGAACAAGCCCAAGCCAGACACATTCCGATTCTCTAGGGAGGAAACGCAATGGCATCAGTCGAAATCATTCTTGTTTTTCGGTCAAAAAAATACCGCGCCTATCTAGCCAATGATCCGGCGATCTATGGCACAGGTGAAACGCAGGACGCTGCCATCGGGCAAATGATAGACTTCAACCGAGAACATTTCGGATTTACCGTCTCATTTCGGAGACCTGAGATAGTCGAGATGCGACCGCATGAGCCAGAATTTGGATAGAACATCTCAACCGCGACGCTTCAGCGTCGCGGTTTTCTTTACCCCGTTAGATAAAGTTATCTAACGGGGTAAATTGACACTTCCATCAATGCGCTTTAGTATAATTTAATCACACGTACATTTCACACTCTCTATAGGAGGCAGGATGTCGACCTATACGGAATTCAAAGACGCTATCGCCGCTCGCGGTGCGCTCCAGCCAGAACTTTATAGCCTGATGGCTAAACAACAAGGCAAAGAACAGTTCAGCCCTGCGCACCAACAAGCCATCTATAACTTCTCCCTATCTCCTAGCCTCAAGA
Source organism: uncultured Gammaproteobacteria bacterium (assembly GCA_964540995.1). Classification (GTDB taxonomy): domain Bacteria; phylum Patescibacteriota; class Patescibacteriia; order UBA1558; family 2-01-FULL-52-15; genus JAZDLR01. The sequence continues at coordinate 46,791 of CAZIOU010000006.1, forward strand.
AAGGTATCACTGCCTTACGCGAAGCAGCTGAAGATCGTGATCGGCCGGCCGATTTCGACTGGACGGTCAGGCATCATATTGAGTGGCTCATAGTTGCTCTGCTGGCTAGCTACGATCTACCCTTCGAAGTCGGTAAACTAAAAACCGAATTCTTTGATGCTTGTTGTGATCTTAGTCAGATAACAGCACACCAACCGACCAAAGAGCTAGCTTGGGCGATCATGGGAAGCCCGGCCCAATCTTGGACCTTGATCACGTTACATCCAGATAGCGAACTGAGCCAAACCAAAGCCTGAGTCCAGATCACCGCTCGGAGGTCGCATGGAATACCTGCTACATAAAGCTCGAGACATCTTTGCCGTGATAGGAGCTATCAGCACCGGCATTGCTTTCATTTTTCTGCTAGCATTTCTCAAATGGAAAGCGCGGGAATTGGGCGATATATTACTTTGTCATTGGTTAACTCGCCACAGCCGTCGAGAACGCAAAGCTCGACAAAAGGTGATGCAACAGGTCGATAGGTATCAGCCGCGGATCAATGACCTCGGCCTGTCAGAAAGAGACTACCTCTGCGCTCCGGATGACGTCCGACCTGCCAATCGCATCTTTCGCGTACGCCCCAGCCTTCCATCAGCAACTGACGATGATCCTTCCTCTCAGAGGAACTAATCATCCATCCCCAACGAACCACTCGTTGGGGATTTTTTTGCACTTGACGTTTCTTATGAAAGGAGCAGAATAACTCTATTATCCGTTCGTTCGTTCCCTTACCGAGGAGAACCTACCATGGAGGAAATTATCCCTACCGTCCTCATAGGACTATGGCTCTTCGCGAGAATTGAATGGTTACGCGCTCCGCGTCTGGACAATCTCGCAATCGACGATTTCGATCATGTCCATCCCGACCACGGACCCGACTGGCTAGTCAGAAATAATAGCTAGCCGCTTCGAACAAACACCCCGTCTCACTGCCGGGGTGTTCTTTGAGAATACAAATCCGCCCGTCGAGCTTAGCTCGACGGGCGGATTATCTTTTATCCTAGTTTCCAGTTTCTATTTTTAATTTCTCTCTTCTCTTCCCGAATTACGAATAACAAATTACGATTTACGTCTTCCCTTTTCCTACTTCTTCCCCAACTTAATCTGCTCAATAATATTCTTCGGGGCTTCTTGATAGTGACCGAATTCCATGGAATAAGAAGAACGTCCTTGGGTCATACCACGGAGTGAGGTAGCGTAGCCAAACATTTCTGACAACGGCACCTGCGCGTGTATAACTTTGACACCGAGACGATCAGTCATTTCATTGATCTGTCCGCGTTTGGAGTTGAGATCACCGATGACGTCACCCATATAACTTTCTGGAGTGGTGACTTCCACCTTCATGATCGGCTCAAGGATGATCGGTTTAGCTTTATTGAACGCTTCTTTGAAAGCCATCGATCCAGCCATTTTGAAAGCTGCTTCCGAAGAGTCGACATCATGATACGATCCGTCAAAGACAGCCGCCTCAACATCGATAATCGGATAACCAGCAATAATACCCTTGGTCAACGTTTCTTGGATACCCTTATTGATAGGTGTGATAAATTCGCGAGGAATAGTACCACCCTTAACCTCATCGACGAACTCATAACCCTTACCACGTTCACGTGGTTTGATCCTGACCCAGCAATGTCCGTATTGACCGCGACCACCTGATTGTTTGATGTATTTACCTTCGCCTTCAGCTTCACCGAGAATGGTTTCTTTGTAAGCGACACGAGGTTGACCGACATTGGCTTCCACGTGGAATTCACGTTTCATACGATCAACGATAATTTCCAAATGTAATTCTCCCATTCCAGAAATAATCGTCTGAGCTGTTTCTTCGTCGGTGCGTACGCGGAAGGTAGGATCTTCTTCAGCCAACTTGGCGATAGCCATACCCATCTTCTCTTGATCCTGCTTGGTCTTCGGTTCGATAGCGACATCGATAACTGGTTCGGGGAAGGTGATGCTTTCTAATACTGCGGGATTATTCTCATCGGTTAGCGTATGACCAGTGATAGTTGCTTTGAGTCCTACGACAGCCGCGATATCTCCAGCGGAAATTTCTTTGATTTCTTCACGGGAGTTGGCGTGCATGCGGAGCAATCGTCCGATGCGCTCTTTCTCACCGTTGGAAGCATTCATAACATAAGAACCTGATGCCAAGGTACCGGAGTAGACTCGGATGAAGGTGATACGTCCGACGAAAGGATCAGTAGCAATCTTGAAAGCCAAAGCAGTGAATGGAGCTTTAGGATCTGGCTTACGGACAATTTCTTTGGAATGATCATCAACGTCGAAAGCTTTGGTTGGTGGTACATCAAGCGGTGATGGCAAATAAGCAGTGACAGCATCCAAGAGATACTGCACACCTTTGTTCTTGAGAGCTGAACCACAGAGCACGGGGATAAATTGATCAGTGATGACGGCTTTGCGCATCAACTTCTTCAATTCCACGATGTCAATTTCTTGACCTTCGAGATAACGACCCATAGCAGCTTCATCGTATTCAACTAAAGCTTCTACTAAGCGGGCACGATACTCCTCGACTTTGTCTTTCATATCAGCCGGCACATCGCGTTCTTCAAATTTCTTACCTTCTTCATCGAGATAGTAGACAGCCTTGCGAGAGAATAAATCAATCAATCCTTCAAATGTTTCGGCAGCACCAATCGGCAATTGGATTGGATAGGCTTTCTTGGTCAAACGCTCATGAATAGTTGCTAAGTCATGATAAAAATCCGCACCCATACGATCCATCTTATTGATGAAAGCAATACGAGGTACGTGATACTTATCAGCTTGGCGCCAGACAGTTTCTGATTGTGGTTCTACACCAGCCACTCCGTCGAACACCACGACACCACCATCCAGCACGCGCAATGAGCGCTCTACTTCGACAGTGAAATCGACGTGACCAGGAGTATCGATAATATTGATACGTGCAGTGCCTCCGCCCATCCAGTCAACGATCGGCCAGAAACAAGTGGTAGCAGCAGCTGTAATAGTGATACCGCGTTCTTTCTCTTGTTCCATCCAGTCCATTTCGGCTTGACCTTCATGTACTTCACCGATCTTATGCTTCTTACCGGTATAGAACAAAATACGCTCGGAGACCGTAGTCTTACCGGCATCGATATGCGCAATGATACCGATATTGCGGACGTTTTCTAAACTTAAATTTTCTGTGGACATAATTGTAATGCTACGAACTTATCGATTTTAATAGTGTAATCAAATACTTACCGCAGTCAATAACCAAAAGCCTACGCGAAATGCGCGAAGGCTTTGTTGGCTTCGGCCATCTTGTGGACGTCTTCACGCTTCTTGATAGCGTCACCTTCATTATTAGAAGCGGACATGATCTCTTCAGCCAGCTTCATGGCCATAGGTTTACCTTTCTTGGCGCGAGCGGCATTGATAATCCACTGATGAGCCAAGACGGTCTTGCGATCACCGATGACAACGATAGGTACCTGATAGTTGGCACCACCGACACGACGTCCTTTGAGTTCGAGATTGGGACCGACATTACGAAGTGCCATATCATAGACTTCCAATGGATCTCGCTTGGTCTTCTCGGAAATTATTTCAAAGGCATCATAGACGATACGTTGGGCGACAGATTTCTTTCCGCGCTCCATGATGCGATTAATCATTTTAGCAATATCGACACGACCGAACTTACTGTCGGCTTTGATAATTCGTTTGGGTGCTCGTTTTCCTCTCATAGAATAATTGGTACTTGGTACTCGCAACTTGGTACTCGAGTCGCGAGTACCTAGTAGCTAGTCCCATTATTGATTAACTCTTAGCCTTTTCTTTCTTGGCTCCGTAGAGACTGCGACCTTGTTTGCGTCCTTGAACACCTTGGGCATCATAGACACCACGAACGATGTGATAACGGACACCTGGCAAATCTTTGACACGACCACCGCGGATCATGACCACGGAGTGCTCTTGGAGATTATGACCGATACCAGGAATATAAGCGGTAACTTCCTGACCATTGGACAAACGGACACGAGCGATCTTACGCAAGGCCGAGTTTGGCTTCTTGGGGGTTGTGGTTGTTACTTTGACGCAGACGCCACGTTTGAATGGGCTGCCATCGGGTAACTCACGCTTCGTACGACGAAGACTATTCAACGTCGTCATCAAAGCTGGAGTCTTGGACTTCTTCTTGAACGGCTTACGGGCGCCGCGTAGTAATTGTGATGATGTTGGCATATTTTTTTAAAACAAGCGCGAACCCTTAAGTGAGGTTCACGGTTACCCGGCCATAGATGGCGCACGGGTATGAGCATTAACTGTTACTTAAATGACCTGCCTTAGGTTATCATAAACCTATGTCTCCGTCAAGCTATCACAGTCGTAAGCCAAAAAACCCCAGCACGACATTGACTACATCCATAAATATCGTCTGATCACTGAAACGTAGTACCAAGAGTAGGCCCAGAAGCAGCCACACACCGTTCCGTTGGAGCCAGACTGCTACCCAAGTATAACGCGCCGGTAGCAAGGTAAAGAGTACTTTGGATCCATCAAGCGGTGGTATGGGGATCAAATTGAAAAGTCCTAAGCCAACGCTGTAGACCACAAGGAAGATCAAAAACATGGTGAGATAATTGTCCAATCCATAGTGTGGCGCTACCCATGATAAGCCAGCAGCGAAAACTACCGCCATAATAAAATTGGACAGAGGGCCGGCCAGGGCGACAGCCGCAGAGCCCCATTTGGACCAACGGAGATTATAGGGATTAAACGGTACAGGCTTACCCCAACCAAATCCAATGATAACTAACAGGACGGTCCCCATCGGATCAAGGTGAGACAGCGGATTAAGGGTTAATCGACCTTCGTGTTCGGCTGTCTTATCACCCAAGAGATACCCGGCCAAGGCATGGGAATATTCGTGGACTGATATGACAATTATAATGGCCAAACATAATAGCAAAGCTTGAGCTGGGTCAGTGAAAAAGAGACTTAGAATCATACAATTGACAAAAAAATTAAAAAAGGGTATTATCCAGCGGTCGTGAATCAATTATAGCTTATATAACAATCATCTCAAAATCCTATGGCACAATTCTGTGAAGTCTGTGGTCGCGGTCCGCAAATGTCCAACCTACGCAGCAAATCCAACATCGCTACGAAACGTCGTCAGAAAGTAAACGTTCAACCCAAGAAGCTCGACGGCAAACGTATCTCCATGTGCACTCGCTGCTGGAAGACCAAATCCAAAGTCACCGCTTAACTACTAACCGCCTCGCATCAGAAGATGCGAGGCGGTTTTTTGTTTCTACATCCTTTGATCAAATCTTGGCTTTGGGGCGGGCCGAGAAATTGAATCCTAAGCTCTGCACAAACCAACTTATGACCGCCGCTACGACTACAGCAATGACGAGACCAGATAGGTCGGTGACAAAAATAATACCAAGCAATCTAATACCGGTCCACACCAAGGTGGCGTCAGCGATAATCAAGGCGATAATATAACTGCCCAAGTTAAAGGCAATCCCGGCCAACGGTAACATCAGCGGCAACAGAGAATTAATCAACGCCAAGGCCAGGGCAACAATTCCTAATCCCAAAGCAGTAGTCACACCGACCCCCGGGACAAAAGAAAAGAGCCCCGCAATAATCACCGTGTTAATCACAAGACGCCAGATAATATTCATCACCTTAATTGTAACATAAAAATGCCGACCAAGTGGTCGGCATTTTAACATTATATATGACTGGATATTTTTTGTTTTTATTTCATGACATGATAGTTAATTAATTTTTTGTGAGCTAACTTGTACCTGATTCTGTGTTCGCCATAGTTTCGCCGGTATTGTCGGGTGGACCAGACCAGGGCCACGAATAATAGAGTCGGTAATTTCTGTTAGCGAGTAGCCACCATAGACATAGGCATCTTGCAAGATTTGCCAGTTGTCGCCTGTCACTACGCGTTTAAAATATTTTAGTGCTGAGGAGAAAGAAACAATCTTGTTATTCAAGCTGGGACTCTTAGCTTCTTGTGCCCGGTCAATCATCACGCCATATTTATCTTTGGTTGTTGCCGGATTCACAGCTGCTGCTGGCAAAGGATCGGTACCGCAGGTTTCATATTGGAAGGCATGATCTTGGAAATAACTCCAGACGCGACGATCTTCACCTTTGGTATTGGTTTTCCAGTCCTCATCTCCCAGACCAGGGATATACCACGGTGACCAACCACCGTTATTCCATTGAATACGATAACGTAAGATCGGCTGTATACTCGGCATACCTAATCCCAAATCTTGCCAGAAGCTCGTACCGAGCGGTTGCTGATCTACAATACGACAAGTCGGGTCAATTCTTTTTAATCCGATCAAACGATCAACATCGGCTTGGGGATTTTTCGTCGTCATAAAAGTTTCATCATTGGACACCACATTGGTATTGAGTAGTCGTACACGAATATGATACAACGTCTCTTCTTCTAAACCTTTTAACGACGTTGTATAAATGCCTTGATCATAAACTGTGTCTTGATGATAAAGATACATTCCCTGCGTCGCCTCATCAGAAAAATAATAATCAGGTGAATACTCGATAACAACTTGCTTATCAGTAACGCTATTGGTCAGAGCGACTGTCACATTACTCGACGTCGCCGTAATATCGGTGGTATCAAAATCATCGAAGCTCGGCGTCTCAGTAGCTGTAGCTGTCGGCAAAGTTACATCCATACTATTGTTGTCGCGATTAGCTTCCTCGATGCTGTTATCATAATCGGCAGATACAGTCAGACTATAGCTGTCAGCACGTAGCGAATCGCAACCAGCTAGATCATTGGTATCTAATGAAATAATCTTTTCTTCTTGAGCTTTGAGACCACCGGTAATTTTCTTTTCAACGAAACAACTATAAGGTTTAAAAAATTCTTCACTATTAGATGTTTCTTCGTCGTCAGTTATTAATACACTGACGAAAAAATCATCAGCCAAATCAATGTCACCAACATTTTTAATCGCTGACTGGAAAGTTCCGTTATCAAGTAACGGCAGCTGACCTGGGTACAGCGTCAACTTAGGATCGATAGTGATTGAAGCCACAGCAATATCAACAAGACGATGTGACTGAATCATTAAGTGTGCGCTACGAGCTTCCTCGCCCGTCGGAGTGCGGCTGATGACTCGGAAATGATACAGTGTGTCTGACTTAATATCATTGAGAACGATCGCTCGATCAAGATAGAGTGTAGAAATAGTTTTGCTTTGACCGAATGACAGATCATCACTGTAGGTGACAGTGCCGTCAGCCGGCTTATTGGTCTTCCAACTGATGACAATGGTTCCATTGCCGATAAGCTCGGACTTAATATCAGAAATAGCCAGCGGTCCAACGACTGGCTCTGCCCAGGCAAAGGATCGGAAGAGCATCGGAGCCAGAATGAGAATAAAGAAAAAGACAGCTACTGAATAGAGTGTCTGTCGAGTTAAATTTTTGTTCCAAGTCATAATGTATTATTGCGCATTACAACGCGAACAAAAAATAAAATTACCTTACAAATACAGTATAGCACACCTAAATTGAAAAGTCAAGCTCAGGCATAGAGCAATCCCCTACATAAGTCTAGGCCTAAACAAAAAATCCCCGATGTCGGTCGTCAACCAGAGGCTGACTTGCCGCGGAGATTTCTTCACTGTCCTCTAGGTCACGGGATGTATTACCCCTTGGATATAAGTGGGTATCCGCATTCCTAAGCCACGGCCGAGGAGAATATAAGATTCCCGAGATAAGGGTTGTAGAGCATATACATCAAGTGTTGTAGAGAACTATCTGTATAGTAGCACAGTCAGTCAGAAGTGCAATCAAGGGGAAATAATCAATACTCAAATCACAATAATCAAACAATAATAAATATTCAATAGCTAATTGCAGAAAATACTGACGCTGAAATTTTTGATATTAAGTATTTGAACTTGAATATTGTTTGTATCTTGATACTTGTAACTTGAACATTTTTTACCAAAAGAGCCGATCGCTCGACTCTTATAATTCTGGCTAATTCCTAATGCCTACCTCCTACTAGTTAAACATCACATCTTCATCGGCCCGTTTGTAATTCTGTAATTCATTCTCATGGAACCAAAGTTGTATTTCAAATTTAGCTTCTTCAGGATTACCTGACGCATGCATCATATTTCGGACAGCACGTTTATTGGCATTGGCCAGTGCCGGAGAGTCAATGGAGAAATCGCCGCGCACTGTACCAGGTTCGGCAAATGCCGGCAACGTGTTTCCGGCAATCATACGAACGTTATCAATCGCATGGAGACCTTCCAACACAATAGCAACCACGGGACCACTGCTAATAAAATCTCTATTCCACTGGTTTACCATTTTACCAATTTCAATCGGATCCATCGTTCCCAATTCTTCATTGGCGTCTTTGCCATACTTCTCATACGTGGCTAAAGTTTTCTTGCCCATACCTTCTAGCAGTTCAATACGATCATTAGGATAGTGTTGACTGACAAAGTCCTTGTCAACCCAAACCATCTTAAGTCCAATTATCTTCAAACCAGATTTCTCGAAGCGGGAAACAATATCACCTACCAATCCCCTCTTCACTCCATCAGGCTTAACCAAAACTAAACTTCGCTGAATTAATTCTTGTGACATATTATAATTTCATTGTTTCTTTAACTTTAGCAACCACTTCAGATGGAGTGATATTAGCTTTGACTAGATAACCAACCGCACCTAATTCATTTCCTTTCT